>JAFDYH010000009.1:3463-15838 GCA_018267535.1 Bacteroidota bacterium | reverse complement strand
AAACACACAAAAAACGAAATCACCTTTGAATATATACTCTTCGACAATTTCAATGATAGCATTGAAGACGCGGATGAACTAATTAAAATTTACCGGCAGGTTCCTGCGGATTTAATCAACCTTATTGAATACAACCCGATTGATTTTGCAAAATTCTCCAAGCCTTCCGAGCAAAAAACAGAAGCCTTTATGCGGCATCTGGAAAAGAACCGGGTAAATGTACGCCTGCGCCGCAGCCGCGGTAAAGACATTGATGCGGCCTGCGGGCAGTTGGCAAATAAATGATTGTATCATCCTGTTTTATTTATACCTGTTCTTTCAGGATCTAAGCGCAGGCCATGGTGTATGCATGAGAAGCAACCAAATGCCCATGCCGGAACCTTAAAAAGTTATTTATAAGTGGCAAAACCACATTATTGAAATCATCTGTTTTATCTTCGCCATTTAAACTGTTGTAAAACAGCAAATGATAAAATGAAAAAAAAACCGTCTAATAACTTCGCTAAGTTTTCCCAGAAAAAAAGTAATGCGGCCATTAAGGAGCAATTCAAACAGGAAAAAAGACAATTAAAAAAAGAAAGGGAAGAGTTTTTTGAACGCAAAAGAGCGGAAAAGACAGGCGCAGCCATTCGACAATCATCCGCAAAGAATGGGGATTCCAAATCGCATTTTTCCAATCCAAAAGCACAGGCAGATAACAGCATGCCCCTGAACAAGTTTATCGCCCATAGCGGCGTTTGTTCAAGAAGAGATGCAGCTGAAATCATTAAGCAAGGGAAAGTGAAAGTAAACAATGAGCTGGTAACAGAACCAGGGCATAAAGTTTCTCCAAAAGATGAAGTAAGGGTGAATGGGAAAAAAATATTCATTCAAAAAAACCTGGTTTATATTTTACTGAATAAACCCAAAGATTATATTACCACAACAGATGATCCGCAAAAAAGAAAAACGGTACTGGAACTGATCAGCAAAGCAACCCATGAAAGAATATACCCGGTTGGCAGGTTAGACAGAAATACGTCCGGTGTCCTATTATTTACAAATGATGGCGATCTTTCCCAAAAACTTACTCACCCGAGCAATGAGGTGAAAAAAATATATCATGTTACATTAAACAAGCCATTGGATAAAAAAGATTTTGAAGCCATATTAAAAGGGGTAACGCTCGAAGATGGGCCCGCTTCCGTTGATGTGCTTGCTTATGCAGATATTCAGGACAAAACACAGATCGGCGTAGAAATACATAGCGGACGTAACCGTATCGTCCGCCGCATTTTTGAACATTTCGGCTATGATGTAAAAAACCTGGACCGGGTTATGTTTGCCGGGCTAACAAAGAAAAATGTAGACCGTGGTAAATGGCGCTACCTGAGTGAAAAAGAAGTACGTGATTTAAAATATTTTGGAAAAGGAAGCCGGTAAAACATGCTTAAAGTACAAGATATTCTTATTTCAGAAAGCGAAGATTTTATTGTTCTCAATAAGCCATCGGGCCTTTTATCTATTCCCGACCGCGAAGGAAAAGAAATATCATTAAAGGTATTGCTGCTGGAAAAATATGGCAGCATTTTCACTGTACACCGGCTGGATAAGGATACCAGCGGTGCTATTCTTTTCGCAAAGAATGAAACCGCCCATAAATATTTCTCACAGCAATTTGAAGAAAGGTTCACAAGGAAAATTTATAACGGTCTTGTACTGGGAAAAATGGAGCAACAACAGGGAGTAATCGATCAGCCTATCGCTGAGCATTATGCGCAGAACGGGAAAATGATGACGACGTCAAAAGGCAAACCGTCGGTTACAGAATATGAGGTGTTGGAGCAATTCAGAAATTATGCCTGGGTCCAGTTTAATATACTTACCGGGCGCACTCACCAGATCCGGGTCCATATGCAGCACATAGGCCACCCTATCGCCTGCGATGAGTTGTATGGCGATAATACTTCTGTTTTACTATCTTCCTTCAAAAAAAAATTCAAGCTTTCCAAAAACGAGGAGGAAGAAAAACCTATACTAAGCAGGCTGGCTTTGCATGCTGCCGCATTAAGCGTGAAAGACATAGACGGAACCAACCTTGAATTCAAGGCAGAGCTTCCGAAAGATTTAAAAGCCTTATTGCAGCAATTGAGAAAGTGGAATCATTAATCAGATCTTTCTTTCATTACTCATATCTTCTTTCATCATTCACTTTTATACACCATCCCATTTTTCATTACAAAAACTACCCGGCCCATACTTTGAACATCTTTTACCGGATCACCATCAACGGCAATGATATCTGCCAGTTTTCCTTTTTCTATAGACCCTAACTGATCTGTTGTGCCCAGCAATTCAGATGCGTTTACAGTTGCAGCTTTTATTGCTTCGAGTATCGGCATGCCAGCTTCAGTCATGTAAACAAATTCTTTCCAGTTTTTCCCATGGGCGTACACGCCTGCATCGGTACCAAAAGCAATTTTTACTCCTGCTTTATAGGCTTTTGCAAATGTTGCCTGGATTTTGGGGCCTACTTCAAGTGCTTTAGGGGTAACGAGTTCCGAATAATAGCCCGGAATTTTTGCAGAATCCGCCGTAGATTTTCCCGCTATAATAGTAGGTACGAACCAGGTGCCGTATTTTTTAAATAATTCAATCGCTTCGTCATCCATATAAGTACCATGCTCGATGGAATTAACGCCTGCACGGATTGCTCTTTTCATTCCTTCGGCACCATGAGCATGTGCCGCAACTTTAAAGCCATAATCCTTTGCAGTTTCTACAATAGCCTTTATTTCTTCTTCAGTGAATTGTGCTCCTGAAGCGTCTTTGGCCTGGCTTAATACACCGGCTGTTGCTGTAATTTTTATCAGGTTTGAGCCATCTTTATATCGCTGGCGAACCGCTTTTCTTGCTTCATCCGGGCCATCAATAACCCCATCAACCGGTCCCGGGTCACCCATCAGGTCTTTGCGGTATCCATTGGTAGGATCTGCATGGCCACCGGTTGTTGCGATCGCTTTCCCTGCAGTGTATATCCGCGGACCAACTACCAATCCTTTATTCACCGCATTGCGTAAAGAAATATTTACACCACTTCCTCCAAGATCCCGCACCGTAGTAAACCCTGCCATCAACGTTGCATTGGCATATTTTATTGATTCAAAAGCAATATCAGGCGGATTCATAGTGAACCTGTCAGCAGTAGCCCCCTTCTTTGTTTCACTTTCCATATGCACATGCATATCCATCAAACCCGGCATCACGGTTTTACTTTTTAAATCAATCACTTTGTCTGTTTTACCCGCTGTTGCATATCCTTTTACAACATCCACAATCTTATTTCCATCAGTAATAATCGTCATTTCATTTAAGACCTGCAGGTTTTTTACATCTATAAACTTCCCGCAATAAATAACAGTGCGCTGTGCCGAAGCTGCTAGAGCAATAAAAATCAAGAGGGAGGAAAACAACTTTCTCATGTATGGTAGTTTTAAAGCAAATTATACCAAATTTAAATAAGTCCCCGTCAAAAAAATCTCTTTTACATCACTCCTCGGGTATACTGGCTAAAAACAAAAAGAAGAGCCAGGGCTCTTCTTTGTATGACGTAAGCAGGTTTTATTAATCAATATTAGGCTGCGGGGTATACCGTAGGTAGGGCTTTACCACCTTAACACCTTTTGGGAATTTTTTAATTGCATCCTCCGTAGAAACCGCAGGAACGACGATTACATCTTCTCCTTGTTTCCAGTCAGCCGGTGTAGCCACACTGTGATTGGCTGTTAATTGCAACGAATCTATCACACGCAATACTTCAACAAAATTTCTACCTGTAGATGCCGGGTAAGTAATCATCAGTTTCACCAATTTATCCGGGCCGATTACAAATAATGAACGCACAGTTGCAGTTGCCGAAGCATTGGGATGAATCATATCGTAGAGGGTTGCAACGGTTCTGTCAGGGTCTGCAATAAGAGGGAAATTTACATTTGTGTTTTGTGTCTCATTAATATCTTTTATCCATCCTTCATGTTTATCCAGGGGATCGACACTCACCGCCAGCACTTTCACATTGCGTTTCCTGAATTCTTCATTTAACAGGGCCGTTTTACCCAATTCAGTAGTACACACCGGTGTATAATCAGCAGGATGCGAAAAAAGAATACCCCAGCCATTTCCAAGATATTCATAGAAATCGATTTCACCGGCAGAGGTTTGCGCTTTAAAATTGGGCGCCTTGTCACCTAAACGTAAAGCCATAATATTAAATTTAAATAATAAAGAAATGTATTCGAAGATACGCTAAAATAAAAACCCTACCAAAGCAGTAGGTTTTAATTTTTGTTATCCCCGTTATTGACTGCTTTCAGATAAACAATTTATCCAGCAAAAAAGTTTACACTACCAAATCCTGCAATGTTCTTTTCTCCAGTATGTTTAAAGTGGCGTCACGTACTTTTTCCATTACATCGTGCAGGCCACAATAACGTTCATCACAGTTTTTACATCGCTCATAAAAATATAAGCTTACACAGGGCAGCATGGAAATAGGTCCGTCTACCACACGGATCACATTGGCTACATGCGTCTTTGATGGATGTGATTTCAAAAAATAACCGCCCCCCTTTCCTTTTTTACTTTCCAGGATGCCCGCTTTCTTTAATTCCAGCAAAATGTTTTCAAGAAATTTCAAGGGTATTTTTTTCTTCTTTGAAATTTCAGAAATAAGCACTGGTCCTTTATTGTAGTTTTCTACAAGATGGGTTAATGCCCTGAAAGCGTATTGGGTTTTTTTTGATAGCATGTGAACCGTTAGGTTTTTTGGCGCAGGAAAGTTATTGTTTAATGACAATTTTAAACTCGATCGGAGAATTTTTTCTCAGCATAGCAGATACCCCGCAATATTTATCCAGAGAAAGCTCTACCGCTTTCCTGACTTTGTCTTCATTGGAAGGATCCGTTTTTATTTTATAGGTAATAATTATCTCCTTAAATACCTTAGGATGCTCTTCCGTTTGCTGTGTCTCTACATCAATTGAGAAATCAGAAAATTCAATTCTCATTTTTTCCAGAATATCAACTACATCAATACCCGAACAGCCGGCAAGCCCCGACAGCAGTAAGGACTTAGGGCTTACACCGCTTATCCTGTCTCCATCAATTTTAATGTGATTTTCCTCCTGCCAGCTTTCAAAAGCATGGCCTTTTTTCCAAAGGGCTTTAATTTTCATATAGATATTTTTTGGGGTCTGTTTTATTAATTTCCAGCCAATGTAAAAACAATTCCTGAAATTTTTTGTTCAACTATTTTTTTATAGCCTGTGTTTCCTGTCCTGCAAAATATTGTCCAGTGTCCACGTTATTTTCCGTTCAAAATTATGCTTTCGAACGTTACAATCTTTTTTCTCACAAATAGGGCAGGAAAAGGTAAGACAGGGGTCGGAATGAACAAATAGCTCTACCGATTCGCCGAATTCATTTTTAATAAGCTGGCCCAACGCTTCAATTTCATCATGGGCTTCATTCACTTTCAGGTACCAGGGTACGGTAAGGTGACAATCCATATGAAGTACGGCGCCATATTTTATAACCCGCAGGTTATGTAAATCTATCCAGTTTTCCCGGCGGTTTTTGTTCAGTACTGCAACCATTTTCTTTAATAATTCCTGGTCTGCTTCGTCCATGATACCGGCTATGGAAGACCTGACAATTTTATAACCGGTATAAATGATAATGCTTCCGAAAATAATTGCGACGGCGCTATCTATCCACGGTTTGGCAGTAAACAGAATAAGTATCAAGCCCCCAATAATACCAAAGGTGGAATAACCATCAGATAAAAGATGTTTGCCGCTGGCTACCAATGCCAGGGAATTATTTCTTATTCCCTGGCGGTGACACAAATAACCCGCAACCAGGTTAACAACCGCGGTAATGGCAACAAGATAAATACCCTGGTCAAGCTTATGAATCTCTACCGGGTATATAAGATTTTTTATTGCGTTATAAATGATCAGTGCCCCCGCTGAAAATATTAATGTGCCTTCAATTGCTGCTGAAAGGAATTCCGCCTTGCCATGGCCATAAGGATGGTTACTGTCTTTGGGCAAGGCGGCAATATATAAACTATACAAACCAATAAACCCGGCAATAACGTTGACAATACTTTCCAATGCATCAGTTAAAATGGCAACCGAGTGTGTAAGGTAATAAGCAATGAACTTAACCACCAGCAATGCCACTGAAAGCACAGCAATCCATTTTTGTGTATTGAGATTTTGTGTTTCTGTTTTCACAATTGGCCGAAAATACAGAATAAAACACTGTTACTGTTTTGAATTAAAAGATCCTGAAAAGATCAGGCCGGATCCTTTTTCACTTCATTCAATTCCTGTTTTGGCTTAGCCTTCCGGAAACGCCTGAGTATCCGGTAATAAAATTCTTTATTGAATAATTGTGAATCACGGAGTGCTTTATAAATAAGGAATACGCCCATCGGTACCAGCACAAAAGTGGAAAGCCACATACCACTGAATGGTGAAAAAGTTGCTTCCTTGGCCAGTTTCTCGCCCGTGGTACTTGAAAAATAAAAAATCATAAAAAAAACAATGGCAAATACCAAAGGAGTACCTACGCCCCCTTTCCGGATAATTGATCCTAAAGGAGCGCCGATCAGGAACAATACTACACAGGCCAACGACAGAGATATTTTGCGGTGCCATTCTATTTTATGAAGACGAAGATCTTTGTTCAGAACTTCATACTCCACAAGAGCACTGTTATTATTTGCCCTAAGGCCGCTTAACCGGCTCGCGGCTTCCCTACTCACTGTTAATCGTGCCGAGTCCGGTAATAGATCCATGAAATTTTTTGCCTCTTTAAGCGTATCGCTGCTGAATTTTGTCCAGCCACTGTCTAAATATCTTACAAACTGAAGCCCTGAAAAAGACTGGGTAAAACCGGCCGTTCCAAATCGCTTTTCCTTCTTTTCTAAGGAATCGATTACTTTTTGAAGTTGCCGCATATTGAGCATCTTCTGGTTGTTTTTATTTACACTATCAGCTGTCTGGCGAAAAATCAATGTACTAATGTCAAATTGCTTATTAAATTCTTTAAACCCGATACGAATGAAATCCGTAGTCTTTTCGTTGCGGTTTCCTCTTTCCTCATATCGCCAACCATTCCTTAAATCCATTTCGAGATAACGATGGTCGGGTGTAATACGCATTACCCCACTTTCTGCTATTATAAAATTATCCTGCAAAGGACTACCTGCCTCATAAATAATTACGTTTTTGATGATACTATCATTTTCCTTTTTCCCGATTTTCATAGCAAACCCATCAATCCGGTCATAGAAGACACCCTCTTTTAAATCGAAAGCTGGCTTTGCATAGTAAATATCACCCAGCAAGGTTCTCGATTTCAGGTTGGCTACCGGTATTACATAATTGGAGAAAAGAAAGGCAACTCCTGATATTAAAAATGTAATAAAAAACAGTGGACGCATAAACCGTAAAAGAGAAATACCTGCTGACTTAATGGCAACGAGTTCGAATGTCTCGCCCAAATTACCAAACGTCATTAATGAAGAAATCAATACGGCAAGTGGTAAAGACAAAGGAACTAACACTGCACTTTGATACCAGATAAACTCCAGGATGACGGCGGGGCTTAATCCTTTGCCCACGAAGTCATCAATATACAGCCAGAAAAACTGCATCACCAATACCAGCAACGTAATAAAGAAGGTGGCAATAAAAGGACCGACGAACGCTTTGACAATAAGTTTATCTAACTTCTTAAACACAGGATGTGATACCTTTATTAAATGGACGGGGCAAAAATAAGGCTTTCAGCAAAGGAGATGGAACTGGTTACCAATGCTGACTGGATTTTAACAAAGAATGACATTATAGAAAAGATAAAATCACTTTTTGCTGCATTGCAGGAAAAAATGGCCGATCATCTTAAAAATATTTCATCCCAACTACCTGCTGAAGTAACCAAACTACCTCCTAAAATATCAAAAGGAGAAAATTATAACGGCCTGCCCTACCTGGTACTCGATTACCCGAGATTATTTGATAAACAAACCATATTCGCTATCCGCACTTTATTCTGGTGGGGCAATTTTTTCAGTATTACCCTGCATCTAAGCGGAAATCATAAAACGCTTTTTGAGAAAGGAGGGGTGAGTGTAATTGAATTTTTAAAAGACCAGGATTTTTACATCTGTATTAATGAAGATGAATGGCAGCACCACTTCGATTCATCGAATTATGCCCCGGCAAAAAAATTCTCAGCAGATGAATGGAAAGTTTTTATAAGAGAAAAGCCTTTTATAAAATTGGCTAAAAAATATCCCATCCATCTGTGGGATGAGATCATAAATAAATTATTGGCCGATTTTAAGAATATAACCGGTTGGGTGATCCTCAATTCCCCAAACGGTGAAAAAGATCTTTAACCTGGTAATCCCAAAGCATGCTCTGATCCTTTATTTCCTTTTTTTCAGCAAAATCTTTGATAATAAGAATCGTTTGATTAGTTACTTCTGATTTCTCAATGCTGAATTCAAAAAATTCTTCCCGCGGCGCATCCAGCCAGTGAAAGCGGATAAATTTATCTTCTTCGCTTTCGGTTACTTCTGCTTTCTGAAAAGACCCGTTCCAGCCAAAGAAAAAAACACTGTCTCTTTCATCTACTTTATCTGCAAACCACTCCTGCAAACCTGCAGGGGTAGAAAGAAATTCATATAAAATTGACGGAGAACATCTGACCGGATACTCCAATGTATATAACTGTTTGTTCGTTTTCATTATTCCAAATCTGGTTCAATTGCTGCAATTATAAAAAAATATTCTGTCCATCAAAATATTTTCCCTTTTATTTTTCATTTTTTTTGCCCCAAACGGCAAAACAGTAAAATAAAACACAAACAACCCGCGTTCTAAGGTTATGTTATTTTTGGCAAACTGGTGAATTTCACTAATTTGCCCTAGCCTGGATACTTCCTGAAATGAGAAAATGGTAAGCGTGATGGATATGGGAGAGTATAAAGAGCTGTTTTAAAATCTTAATCCTTTAAATATCCATTTTTAAAAGCCATACCTATGAGCATGCGACAGTTGAAAATCACGAAGTCGATTACGAATCGTGAGTCTCAGAGTCTTGAAAAGTATCTACAGGAAATCGGGAAAGTAGAATTAATCTCCCCCGAAGATGAAGTAAAATTAGCCCGTCTTATCAAACAAGGTGACCAGAGAGCATTGGATCGTTTGACCAAGGGCAACCTGCGTTTTGTGGTATCTGTTGCCAAACAATACCAAAACCAGGGCCTATCCTTACCAGACCTTATCAATGAAGGCAATCTTGGTTTGATTAAAGCAGCCCAGCGCTTTGATGAAACCCGCGGCTTTAAATTCATATCTTATGCCGTATGGTGGATTCGCCAGAGCATATTGCAGGCCTTGGCTGAACAGGCCCGTATTGTAAGGCTGCCTTTGAATAAGGTTGGATTGACCAACCGGGTTCAAAAAGCTTATTCGCAACTGGAGCAGGAATTTGAAAGAGAACCTTCAGCTGAAGAACTGGCCGAAGTACTCCAGATGGATATTGAAGAGGTATCGGCAACCCTCAGCATTTCTACCCGCCATGTAAGTATGGATACCCCCCTTTCTGAAGGTGAAGAAAGTACATTACTCGATGTATTGGAAAATACAAATGCGGACCGGACAGATGCTGAACTGGACCATAGGGAATCTTTAAAAATGGAAATTGACCGCTCCATGAAAGCTTTAACAGAAAGGCAGAAAGAAGTGATCTGTTATTTCTTCGGTATCGGCGTTGACCACCCGATGAGCCTGGAAGATATCGGCGAACGTTTCAACCTGACAAGGGAAAGAGTCAGACAAATCAAGGACAAGGCGATTACCAAGTTAAGAACGACCAACAGAAGTAAACACCTGAGAACTTATCTCGGCGCTTAATTTTCCGATTTAAAATTGATCTACTGAAATAAATTTTACTTTTATTTTTTTTCTGAATAAAAAATGCAGCTGCAATAACTGCATTTTTTTATTTTATATAACAGAACAGGGCTGGGGGATAAACACTGATTTTTAGCATACAAGCAGGATGCCCCCAAACCTGTATAGTCGGCATCATCAGCCTTCTATTAAAACACCAAAATCGCTCACCAATTCTTATTTTTGCAATCCCTAAATAGTGAACAAAAAGGTTCACTATTTTTTTCAGTGGATAAATTCCATTGAACTGAATTTATAAATCGCTGAACAATGTTTGAATCGTTATCAGATAAATTAGAATCCGCCTTTAAGCAGCTAAAAGGCCAGGGTAGAATCACAGAACTAAATATTGCTGCCACTGTAAAAGAAATACGCAGGGCATTGGTAGATGCGGACGTGAACTTTAAAATAGCCAAGGAATTCACCGACAAAGTAAAGGATAAGGCGATCGGTGAAAAAGTAATTAATGCCATCAGCCCCGGACAATTAATGACCAAGATTGTAAAGGACGAACTTGCTGAATTAATGGGGGGCAGGGAAAGTGAGTTCAATGCAAAGGGCAATCCCGCAGTGATCCTGATCGCGGGTTTACAGGGTAGCGGTAAAACCACATTTAGCGGTAAGCTGGCCAACTACCTGAAAACAAGAAAAGGGTTTTCACCAATGTTAGTAGCGGCAGACATCTATCGTCCCGCAGCGATGGAACAGTTAAGGGTACTGGGTGAGCAGATAGGGGTTGATGTACATATTGAACCAGAAAACAAAGATGCAGTCGCTATTGCACAAAATGCAGTAAAGGAAGCAAAGAGTAAAAACAAAAACGTTGTTATCATCGATACAGCGGGTCGCCTGGCCATAGATGAAGCGATGATGACTGAAGTAGCCAATATCAGGAAAGCTGTAGCGCCACAAGAGATATTATTTGTTGTAGACAGCATGACCGGTCAGGATGCTGTAAATACGGCCAAAGCATTTAATGATCGCTTGGATTTTTCAGGCGTTGTACTAACAAAACTCGATGGTGATACAAGAGGGGGCGCCGCCCTTTCTATCAAATACACGGTCAATAAACCGATCAAGTTTATCAGCAGTGGTGAAAAGATGGATACGCTGGATGTGTTCTACCCTGAACGTATGGCACAACGTATCCTCGGCATGGGCGATATCACTTCATTGGTTGAAAAAGCGCAGCAGCAGTTTGACGAAGTAGAAGCAAAGAAACTCGAAAAGAAGATCCGCAAAAACCAGTTTGACTTTGCAGATTTCAAAGCGCAACTGGAGCAGATAAAAAAGATGGGCAACATGAAGGACTTGCTCGGCATGATACCCGGCGTTGGCAAACAGGTGAAGGATTTGGACATAAGCGACGATTCTTTCAAAGGCATTGAAGCAATGATTAATTCAATGACTCCCTACGAAAGGGCAAACCCGGATGTAATTGATTTAAGCCGTCGTAAACGCATTGCAAAAGGATCAGGAAAAGATATCGGCGAAGTAAATGCATTCATGAAGCAGTTTGAACAAATGCGGGATATGATGAAGAACATGAACAAAATGGGTATGTTTGGAAAGATGATGCCGGGTATGAAAAGGTGATTGCGATGCATTAATGGCAGATCAGGAAGTGATTGTTTGTTTGAGTGATAAATGAATAAGCCAATTTCAGCAATCAAACAATCCTGATTATTCCGTAAACAAACACTTGTTAAAACTTATTCACCGTCATTTTTCCCTTTTTAAAAAAAAGAAGTTTGGATTTTGACCCTTAGGGGTTATTTTTGTGCCCATTATAACCCTATTCGTTAATCGCCTTTAAATGTCTATTTAAAATGGCAGTCAAAATCAGACTACAACGTCATGGGTCTAAGAAAAGACCCTTCTACTTCATCGTTATTGCCGATGCACGTAGCCCCCGCGATGGGAAATTCATTCAGAAATTAGGTACTTACAATCCGCTGACTGTTCCTGCTACTATACAGCTGGACCGCCAGAAAGCACTGGAGTGGCTGCACAAAGGTGCACAGCCTACTGATACGGTTCGCCGCATCCTCAGCTTTAAAGGAGTACTTTACCTGAAACACCTGTTGCGCGGTGTAGACCTTGGTCTTTTCGACCAGGCTACAGCAATGGAAAAATTCACGAAATGGAGTACTGAGCATGACGCACAGATCAAGAAACGCCAGGAAGAAGCCATGAGAGCCAGGAGAGGAAGAAGACCTTACCAAGCTGGTGGCCGTCGCCCTGAGAGAACCGAAAGGAGACCTCAGCGTGAAGGTGGTGAAGGATAAAACCTAACCGACATCCTGAAAAGTTTTTAAGGTGGTCCGCTTCAGCGGATCACCTTTTTTAATTGCTGGTTTCT
>JAFDYH010000009.1:1461-3315 GCA_018267535.1 Bacteroidota bacterium | reverse complement strand
ATGGCCTCAAAGGGGAAGTATTGCTTAAACACGAATTAGGCAAGAAAACTTCGCTCAAAGGGTTACAAGCAATTTTTACTGAAGACAAAAAAGATTCTTTCTTTCCCTGGTTCATTCAATCTGCAAGAATAAAAAGCGATACAGAGGTATTCATAAAACTGGAAAGCATAGATACCAGAGAAGCCGCTGCTAAACTTTCGCAAAAAGAAATATGGTTCAATGAAACTGATTTCAAAAAATTCACTGCAAAATCTTCACCGGTAAGTTTATTGGGATATACAATCATCAATAATAAAGAACCTTTGGGTGAAATACTCGAAGTGATTGAACAACCGCACCAATTGCTTTGTCGCCTGGAACTTAAAGGCAAAGAAGTATTAATTCCACTGAATGAAAGTTTTCTTCAAAAGATTAACCATGCAAAAAAACAGGTGAACGTTGAATTGCCGGAGGGGTTGATTGAAATTTACCTGTAGTTTTTTTATATTAGTAGTATTGGTAACCTGCAAAAAAATAGCGCTGCTCATGCATGTCGCTGAATATTTGGAAGGAAAAATTGAATTTGCTGAATAGTGAAATTGAATGTATGTGATTGTACAATCAGTTCTATTACTTTACTGTTGATTGAATAAAGTCTGCAAGCAATTTCATGCGGTAGTAAATATTACTGATCATCAGGGAAATATTATTGTTTACTTTTCCAACACTACCGGCATTCATCTTCTTGATATTTTTTACTTCTTCTATTTTTTCATCTATCTTATCGATCAGCTTTTCACACTCCCACCCGATGTATTTTTTATTCCGATCATCAAAAACATGGTAAGGTTCTATCCGGCCGGCCTTCAGCTTTTTAAATTTGAAATTATTTTTAATCCCTTCTTTAATAGCTTCATTGCTCAGCATATCGATCATTACATCCGGCGATACATTATTCAGGTAGGCATTGTGAAAAATATTCAGGTTATTTCTCAATTCACGAATGATCTGCTTTTTTAAAACATCATTCGTTTTACCTTCTTTATTCAGAAAGGTCAACAAATCTTTCAACGGACCAATACCGGTTTTTAGCCATTCGAGTTGCATAAATCAAATATAGAGAAAGTCAAAGGAAGTCATATCTGCTGTAGGAGTGAATTGGAAAAGAGCAATGACTGACCTGATCTTTTTGACTTATACGACTACCCTTACTTTAACTACCTTTGAAAATTCATGGCCGAGGTAAGACCTTATATCGCCCATTTTGATCTGGATTCTTTTTTTGTTTCCGTAGAAATAATTAATAACCCCACATTAAAAGGGAAACCTGTGTTGGTGGGCGGTTATGAACGCGGCGTGGTGGCCGCCTGTAGCTATGAAGCCCGTAAATATGGAATACAATCGGCGATGCCTATGAAGAAAGCGATGCAGTTATGCCCGCATGCAATTGTAACGAACAGCAGCCGTGGTGAATACAGCAAATATTCACGCTGGGTTACCGAAATTATTGCCTCAAAAGTGCCACGGTTTGAAAAAGCTTCCATTGATGAATTTTATTGCGAACTAACAGGCATGGATAAATTTTTTGGTGTAAGTAAATACGCCAAAGAATTACGTGAGTTGGTAAAAAAGGAAACAGGGCTCCCTATTTCCTGTGGCTTATCCTCTGCCAAATTCATCAGTAAAATGGCGACAAATGAAGCCAAGCCCAATGGCTTCCTGGAAATACCGCCTGGAAAAGAAAAAGAATTTTTATGGCCGCTGGGTATTGAAAAAATCAACGGCGTTGGCAAGCAAACTGAAATACAATTAAGAAATTTTGGAATCAATACTATTGAAGATATTGCTAAGCTATCCCTGGAAGTAATGGAAGAA
>JAFDYH010000009.1:0-1385 GCA_018267535.1 Bacteroidota bacterium | reverse complement strand
CAACAGTTGAAACGGGCTGGGAACAAAAAAGCATGAGCCATGAAAATACGTTTGAAGAAGATAAAACAGATATTGGTTTTCTGCATAGCGAAATTGTAAGGCTGACTGAAAAAACAGCTTATTCATTAAGAGAAGACGAAAAACTGACCGGTTGTGTTACGGTGAAAATCCGTTATTCCGATTTTGAAACCATCAGCCGGCAGGAAACGATTGACTACACTTCTTTAGATGATCAGCTAATCGCAAAAGCAAAAGATATTTTCAATAAGTCATGGGAGAGAAAAAGGCCGGTTCGTTTACTGGGGGTGCGGTTTAGTCAACTGATCCCTTTCACCATGCAAATGGATATATTTAATAACAGCGAAGGGAAGCTGAACCTTTACAAAACTGTCGATGATATTAAGGATCGTTTTGGCAGTAAACTTGTCATGAAGGCGGCTACTTTAAAAATGAAGAGCAGCGACAGTCATTCGACGACAAGGTTTAATAAAAAGAAAAAAACTGAATAAGAGTAACAAAGCATAAGGGTTTCTGTCCGACCGGACAATGAAACTGCGCCTAACCTCTCCTTTAGGAGAAGAACAATACTCAGCCATACTTTCGAAACTTCTGATAAATATTGAAATTGCTGCGCTATGAAGAGTAAAGAATAAAAGATGATGTGGAAGTGATAAAGTTGATTAGATATTTGTAGAACCGCTCCTTCCCTTCGAGGAGAAGGAGTTGGAAGATGAGTCTAAAGATGAATAGCGAACAGAACGTAAAAGAGTGCGACGCAAGAAAAGTAAAATCAGGGCATAGAAGCCCATAACCAAAAACACAAAACCAGAAACTTTAAACTCTCTTATCTTCGCTTCTTTAAAAATATTTTCATGCCCTCAGTTTGGAAAGATTATCAGGAAAAAAATAAGGACCGTTTTTTAAATGAACTACTTGATTTGCTCCGTATCCCCTCTATCAGCGCAAGAAGTGAACATAAAGAGGATATGCAGAAATGTGCAGATGCAGTGAAACAAAGGCTGCTGGAAGCAGGCGCCGGCAAAGCGGAAGTATATAAAACAGAAGGCTACCCGATTGTATATGCCGAGAAAATAGCGGACCCTTCAAAGCCAACCGTGCTGGTATATGGTCATTATGATGTGCAGCCTGCCGATCCGCTGGAATTGTGGAATAGCGGGCCTTTTGACCCTGTGATAAAAGATGGAAAAATATTTGCCCGTGGCAGCTGCGATGATAAAGGGCAATTTTATATGCATGTAAAGGCGTTGGAAATAATGAACAATACCCAAACGCTTGCCACCAATATAAAGTTTTTGATTGAAGGTGAAGAAGAAGTTGGTTCTGTAAACCTGGCCAATTTTGTAACGAAGAATAAAGAATTATTG
>JAFDYH010000099.1 GCA_018267535.1 Bacteroidota bacterium | reverse complement strand
TGCAAAGAACCATTTCATGCGCCCTAAACCTGTTAAGGCAGCAAAAGAAATGGAACAGGAAGGCTATTCAGATAAGTGGATCTGCTATAAGAATGAAGCCTATAGCGCCAAGGAATTAACTATATTTCCCGGGGCTACAGTTACTGTTCGTGATGCAGCAGCGTATGGAATGATTATGATGCAGGGACATGGAAAGATGGGCGTATGGGATATTGAAACACCATCATCCATACACTTCGGGCAACTTACACACGATGAATATTTCGTTACTGAACAAGCTGCAACGGAAGGCGTAAAGATTCAGAACTTTTCAAAAACGGATCCGATTGTAATGTTGAAACATTTTGGGCCAGGCAACCCTGATCTGGTATTATGAGAAGGCAGCGAGGCACAAAGACAACAAGACAGAAAGGATTTTTTTTACTTTTTCATTTTAAATTTTTTATTTATTATGGCAAATAATTTTCCCAAACTGCACAATGCAACATGGCCGGGTATAGTGGGTAAAGGTCCGGATTCAGAACCTGTGATTGCATTTGATACGATGCTGAAGATGACAGCTGCAGCTGAAGTTAATGGTATAAAATTCGACGGTGTCGATCTTGGCTTGCTGGATCCGCATGTCAATGTAGACATGGATGATGATGGAATAAAAAAATTAGCGGACCAGGTTGGATCATACAATTTAGAAATCGGTTCGCTTGTAGCGCCGATATGGGGCGGCCCGGCAATGGGCAGTAAAGAAGATCGCAAACTATTTGTTGAGCAGGTAAAAAAATCATGCAATATTGGTAAGCGGTTAAGGGAATTAGGTATCCGTCCTTCTGGTGTTGTCCGTATCGATTCTGCATGCAGCCCGCATGATTGGGCAAAGGATCCTGCGGGTAATACAAAACTGATTGCACAAACATTCCGCAAAGCCTGCGATGTAGCTGCTGATTATGGCGAACGCCTGGCTGCAGAAGGCGAAATATGCTGGGGCGGTATGCATAGCTGGCGGGCCATGATAGAAACACTGGAAGCTGTTGATCGCCCCAATATAGGTTTCCAGGCAGACATGTCGCATACATTGTTATACACGCTAGGTTATAATAGTCCGCAGGACAGATTATTGCCCGAAAATTATGATTGGAAAGACAGGAGCGTATTAAAAGACGCTTTACGAAAGCTAACAGCCGCCTTACGGCCATGGACAATTGATTTTCATGTGGCGCAAAATGATGGAACAGTGTTTGGTTCCGGTTCACATGATAAAACAGGCCGCCATTGCCAGGCTACTGACCCGAATGGTAAATTGAATGTGGCAGAAGATGCCGGTTTCTGGCTACGGGATGAAAACGGGCAACTGACAAAAGCGTTTAATCATATCTGTTGGGACGGTTGTATGTTTCCGAATGAAGTGATGATGAAACAACAAACCTGGAATGATATACTGGCGACGCTGATTAAGGTGAGGGAGATGCATGGATGGTAGAAAGCCTCCCCAAACCCCTCCAAAGGAGGGGCTTTAGATTCCTTATGCAGATATGCCTGTTGAAATTGCAAAGTTTCAATTAAGATTTATAATTAAGGAATTTATCCCCTCCCTGGAGGGGCGGATAGAGGGAATCGTAAGCTTTGAACGATTGGGGTGGGTTGCTGAATAAAGAACAAAACGATGAAGAGTGCGACGCAAGAGGCGATGCTATGAAATACAATAGCTGACTCAATAAAAACAATTTGAACAAAAAACAATCTTGCAAATGAAAAATAAAAAAGATTTACGCATCGGATTGGTAGGAACCGGTTTTATGGGAAGAACACATACCAACGGTTATAAAAGAGTAAGTGATTTTTTCCCTGACCTGGGTTATCACCCGGTGTTGAAAGCAGTTTGCTCGAGAAATAAAGATAAGGTGCAGGCTTTCGCAGATCAATGGGGATATGAATCTATAGAAACAGACTGGAAAGCATTAGTAGCCCGCAATGATATTGATGCAATTGATATTTGTACACCGAATGATTCGCATGCGGAAATCGCTATTGCTGTAGCCAAAGCCGGTAAAATGGTATTGTGTGAAAAGCCATTGGCACGTAATGTCGCGGAAGCGAAACAGATGGCAGATGCAATTGAAAAAGCGAAAGTGAAGAATACAGTTTGGTATAATTATCGTCGTTTACCTGCTGTTACGTTGGCGAAACAGATTGTTGCTTCCGGCAAACTGGGAAAGATCTATCATTACCGCGCTAATTTTTTACAGGATTGGACAATTAATGCGGAATTGCCGCAAGGTGGTGCAGGACTTTGGAGAATGGATTCGGATGTTGCGGGTTCCGGCGTTACCGGCGATCTGCTGGCGCATTGTATTGATACAGCTATGTGGCTGAATGGAGCGATAACCGATGTATCGGCAGTAACTGAAACTTTTGTAAAAGAAAGAATGCATGCATTAACCGGTAAAGTACAGAAAGTAGGCATAGATGATGCCTGTATTTTTCATTGTCACTTTGAAAATGGTTCTTTAGGTTTATTTGAATCGACAAGATATGCGAGAGGGCATAAAGCTTTATATACATTTGAAATCAATGGGGCAAATGCATCCATCCGTTGGGACCTGCATGATTTAAACCGTCTCGAATATTTTGATCATCGGGATGAATCAATTGTTCGCGGCTGGCGATCTGTTCATGTTACAGATGGTGATCAGCCCTATATGGATAAATGGTGGGTGCCGGGATTGGGTATAGGTTATGAGCATAGTTTCGTTCACCAGGTAGCTGATTTTTTAAAATCGCTGGAAACAGGAGAAACGTGTGCACCGACATTTAAAGATGCATATGAAACACAGAAAGTTTGTGAAGCGGTTATTGATTCTGCCAATACAAAAAGCTGGAAAGATACCGGTGTGGAATGGAAATTATAAACTGATTATTCAATTTTTACTTATGATTATGATCAAGAATTTAAAATCACTGACAGGCATATGCGCAATTGCGTGGATAGCCGCTTGTAATAATTCCGGCGAACAATCAACCGCTGAAACAAGCACTGCAAAAGATTCAACAACAGCAACTGCAGGCGATGGATTTGTGAGCATGTTTGACGGAAAAACATTGAAAGGCTGGAAAGGCGACACAGTTTACTGGCGGGCAGAGAATGGTGAAATAATTGGTGAGGAAACACCTGACAAGCAATTAAAAAATAATTCATTCCTTATATGGACAGGCGGTGAGCCTTCTGATTTTGAATTCAAGGCTGAATTCAAAATAAATCCGGAGGGAAACAGCGGTGTTCAATACCGCAGCGAAGAATTAAAAGATATTCCCCTTGCATTAAAAGGCTACCAGGCGGATATTGATGGTGCGAATACCTATACCGGGCAGAATTATGAAGAACGTGGCCGCGGCTTCCTGGCGATGCGTGGGCAGATCGTAGATCTGAAAGCAGGGCAGAAACCAATAGTTACCGGTTCACTGGGGAGTTCGGATTCATTAAAGGCATTGATCAAACCCAATGACTGGAACTCCATACATATAATAGCAAAAGGTAACCACCTGAAGCATTATATAAATGATGTACTGATGAGTGAAGCAACCGATAATGATTCAACCGCAAGTAAAGCAAAAGGCGTTATTGGTTTGCAGGTGCATGTTATGCCGGCGATGAAGGTGGAGTATAGGAATTTGAAGATTAAGATGGAGTAAGAAAGCAGAAATAAAAAATAAAAAGCCGCTTCAATGTTCATGAAGCGGCTTTTTCGTGGAGGTTACCGGAGTCGAACCG
>JAFDYH010000098.1:5210-16051 GCA_018267535.1 Bacteroidota bacterium | reverse complement strand
ATAATTCTTACCGATAACCAGTAACAAGCTGGCTCAATGATTCTCCCATTTTTGTCCCCCAACTCATATAGCTTTTCAACCCGGCATCTTCATATGCCATCAGGGCTTCTTTGCCATAGTAAAGAAGCTATACGTTGGTGGGAAATACTGAAAACAAATGTTTCCATGTGGTACTACACCTGTTAAAATGTATAGAGAACCCGAAACAGGAATGTTATATTTAATGTATGGATTAGCTTTATCACTATGTTGCTGAAGATTCTTCTATCAGGTTAGGAATTTTTCTCCCAGTAAATTTATTCCTATTAATTACATTGGTCTTAACACGGGCGTTCTATAAAAGCGCTATGTTTAAAAAAAAATAGTGTGTAAAAGGAATTGAATAACTTTATTCTCTATTAGGAAGTAAGAAATGATTGTTGACAATTATAATCGTGTTCATAATTACCTGCGGGTTTCATTAACAGACAACTGCAATCTTCGCTGCTTCTATTGCATGCCCGAGGAGGACTATGTTTTCACCCCCGCCTCTCGCTTGATGCAGGCAGACGAAATTGAAGCGCTGGCAAAAAAATTTGTAGCATTAGGCGTAACCAAAATAAGATTAACCGGAGGCGAACCCCTGGTGCGAAAAGATGCCGCCGACATTATTCAACGGCTTGGAAAGCTGGGATTAAACCTAACACTTACTACCAATGCCACAAGGCTTCATGAATTTGTAGATACGCTAAAAGAAGCAAATGTCCGTTCTCTGAATATCAGTCTGGATACCTTGCAATCAGACAAATTTAACCTTATTACCCGTCGGGATCAGTTTAAACTGGTATATGACAATATACACCTGATGCTGAAAAATAATTTTCATGTAAAAGTGAATATGGTTGTCATGAAAGGCTTAAACGAAACTGAAATCAATGATTTTATTGAGTGGACAAAACAAGAGCCCGTACATGTACGCTTTATTGAATTCATGCCATTTACCGGCAACCGATGGACCAGCAATAAAGTCTTTACCTGGCAGGAAATGCTGAAAGTGATTGAAGAAAAATATTCTTTTATTCATCTAAAAAACGATGTACACGATACGGCGAAAGCATATATGGTTCCCGGTCATAAAGGGACATTTGCCGTAATCAGCACAATGACCGCCCCTTTTTGCAGCGGCTGCAACCGTATACGATTAACGGCGGATGGTAAAATGAAAAACTGCTTATTTTCAAAAGAAGAAACTGATTTATTATCCGCATTGCGCAAAGGCGAAGACGTAACACCACTTATTCACCAAAGCATTCATAGCAAGGCAAAGGAATTGGGCGGGCAGTTTACAACAGATTTCAAACATCTGCACGCAGAAGATATTAATAACCGTAGTATGATAACGATTGGAGGATGAAGAC
Source organism: Bacteroidota bacterium (assembly GCA_018267535.1). GTDB lineage: Bacteria > Bacteroidota > Bacteroidia > Chitinophagales > Chitinophagaceae > JAFDYH01. The sequence continues at coordinate 14,654 of JAFDYH010000098.1, read as the reverse complement.
AACCCCCTTCGCCCCCTAAGAAGAGGCTTGCTATGCACAGCCCCTCTTTTGGAAAATGTTTTTTTATTTCGGACGCTTGAAAGAGGTAAGTAGAGATACAAAAAATGATCTGGTAGTGGTAAAATTTGTATTAATAAGAGTCACTACTCCTTCTCGTTGAGAGAAGATACAAGAGAGATGTGACTCCAATTACAATAAAGAAAAGTCTTTATAATAAACGCAGTAACCAGGAAAAGCAGAATAGCCAGGTCGTTATCGGGGTACAAAAAGTACTACCGATATTCATCGGGATGCCCAACAATGAGGATTAGAATTGTTGAAGCACAAGTGTACGATGCAACAGGTTTTGAAAACAGCTATACAGTCCGGCACAAAAAATAATTCCTATTTCTTTTATGACAAGATCAATCAATAAAATACTGAAGAAAAATAAGAGCTTCACCATTAATGGCAGGCTATGGATAGAATGCAATAACAACCGCTTCTTCGGTCCTGGCCCGCTTGAATTGCTGGAACGGATTGATGCCACAGGCTCTATCAACCAGGCAGCGAAAGAAATGAAGATGTCTTATAAAAAAGCCTGGGAAATCATTAGTACATTAAATGAACAATCTGCGAAGCCTTTGATCACCACACAAACAGGCGGCACAAAAGGCGGCGGCTCTGTTATTTCTGATGAGGCCAGGGAACTCATAGCTTATTACCGTCATTTGCGGGAGCGCTTCAACAATTTCCTGAAAAGAGAAACAGAAAAAATGGAATGACAAAATGAATGAATCGAAAAATATTTCCTTTTGCCGGTTTTTTGAAATCGTTATATATTTAATAAAATAACGACTTTTCATGCGTTACCTGCTAACCATTGTTTCCTGCTTGATATTATTTACTCTATCTGCACAGGATACGCTCCACAATAAGCTGCCCGATTCGCTGACAATGAAACTGCTTAACGAAGTGACTGTTTATGCGTCCCGTATACCGGAAAGGATATTACAATCACCGGTAAGTGTAGAAAAAGTAAACGAGGGCTACTTTAATAAATCTGCTGCCCCCTCCTTCTTTGACGCATTGGAAAATGTGAAAGGTGTTCAGATGATTACTCCCAGTCTTGGCTTTCGTATATTGAATACAAGAGGGTTTGCCAATACAACCAATGTACGTTTTGCACAATTGGTGGACGGAATGGATGTGCAGTCGCCACATATCAGTAGCCCGATCGGTAGTTCACTTGGTCCCGGCGACCTGGATATTGAGAATGTCGAAATTCTTCCGGGAGTTGCTTCTGCATTATATGGAATGAATACAATAAATGGCCTGGTCAACATTTCTACAAAAAACCCTTTCACAACACCGGGATTTAGTTGTATGCAAAAGACTGGCGTAACGCATGCCGGCGATGCAAACAGTGATCCGAAAATATTTTCTGAAACAAGTTTTCGTTTCGCCCATGTAATTGATGACCGGCTCGCTTTTAAAATCAATGCGACCTATACAAAAGGATATGATTGGATTGTGAATAATTATGCTGATCAAAACCCCGATGCAAATACAAGTACAAACCTTACAGGCGCCGACAACCCTGGTGCCGATCCGGTAAATAGCTATGGTAATGAATCCTCTGACCGGAAAACAATTTCTCTGGGAGGAAAGAATTATGTGGTTGCCCGGACAGGTTACCTCGAAAGAGAACTGGTCGACTACTCATTACAGAACATAAAAGCAGATGCGGGCATTTATTATAAATTTCATAATCAAAATACAGTTTCTTACAGCTTCCATTTTGCACTACTTGATAATATATACCAGCGGGCTAACCGTTTCCGCCTTCAGAATTATTTTTTGCAGCAGCAGGCAATCCAATATCAATCAAAATCATTACAGGCAAAAATTTATTTTAATAATGAAAACAGCGGCAAATCGTACAACCTGCGATCTATGGGAGAAAATATAGATCGTGGTTACAAACAGGATACAGATTGGTATAAAGATTATACAACGGGTTTTAATACTGCTGTGCAGGGTGGCGCTTTGGTAGCGGCTGCACATCACCTGGCAAGGACATTTGCAGATGCCGGAAGATATGAGCCCGGAACGGCGGCCTTTAACCAGGCTTTGGAAAAATTACAGAACATAAATAATTGGGATTATGGTGCGGCACTGCGGGTAAAAGCAAGTTTTGTACAGGCCGAAGCACAGTGGAACCTTTCAGAAAATTTTTTGAATGCCCTGAAAACAAAAGCAGGTGTAGAAGTATTGGCCGGATTCGACCATCGGACCTATATCGTCTTTCCGGATGGTAATTATTTTATCAACCCGGTAAAAGGAAAAGAGAACGACAATATTCACTATAGCAAAACCGGCGGCTTTTTATCCGTAACAAAAACATTATTGAACAGTAAAGCGAAAATAGGCGCTATACTCAGGGGAGATAAGAATGATTATTTCCCTGTTTTATTTAACCCACGCTTTACAGCAGTTTATTCACCCGCATACAATCATAATTTCCGGGTAGCCTTCCAGAGCGGTTACCGCTACCCGGTTATTTTTGAAGCTTATTCAAATGTCAATAGTGGGGGTGTAAAACGCGTAGGAGGCTTGCCGGTTATGTCAAGCGGCATATTTGAAAATGCATGGCTGCAATCGTCTATTACCGTATTTCAATCAGCAGTTTTAACCGATATTAATCAGAATGGCTTATCAAAGAATGCAGCCATAGAGAAAAACAAAACCCTGCTGAGAAAAAACCCATATACTTACCTACAACCGGAACATGTCAATTCCTTTGAAGTTGGTTATAAAGGAGTGATGCTAAAAAGGCGGTTGTTTGTCGACCTTGATTTCTATTTTAATAATTATCGTTCTTTTATTGCACAGGCTAATATGAACGTACCGAATACAACAAAAACCGATAGCATTCCTTATTATTTATACAACAAAACAAATCAAAGCGCTTACCGTATGTGGACGAACTCAAAAACCGTGGTTCACAACTATGGTATAAGCGCAGGCCTTACTTATCGCTTTTTTCATGGATATACGGCAAGAGGGAACGTTACCTATTCTAAATTAAAAAAATCAATAAACGAAGATGGGCTGGAAGACGGCTTTAATACTCCTGAATGGATGACGAATATTTCATTAGGCAATGAAAATATTTATAAAAATTTTGGAGCGGGTGCTACGTTCAGGTGGCAAAGCAAATACCTCTGCCAATCATTTCTTGTGACTGCTAATGTACCTGCGTATGCTACCGTGGATGCGCAAATAAGCTATACACTTAGAAAAGTCAATATGCGCATAAAAACAGGCGCCAGTAATTTATTCAATCACTATTATTATTCCATTGCAGGCGGTCCTTCGATAGGTGGTTTTTACTATGTTACGCTTATCTATGGATTGAAATAATCAAATGACAGCAGGATAATGTTAATTTGTATGAATAAAAAAAGATCATGGCTGTAAATTTTATACCGGTTACAGAGGCAAAAAAGCTGATCCGGGAAAATACAAACATATTATCTCCTGTGTGGCTGCCTTTGCAAAAGGCCGCAGGGCTGGTTTCGGCTACAGATGTTTTTGCAACAACTGATATTCCCTCTTATCCGCAGTCTTCTATGGATGGCTATGCTATTTCATTTGAGGGCTGGCAAAAAAATAAAATTTTACAAATTGAAGGCGAATCAGCAGCAGGAACGCATGAATCTATTTCATTAGTACCGGAAAAAGCGGTACGCATTTTTACCGGCGCACCCTTACCAACTGGTGCGGATACGGTAGTAATGCAGGAAAAAACAAAAACAGAAAATGGGATTTTGATTATTGACGACAAAAACCTTGTGGCAGGCTTAAATGTTCGTCCGAAAGGCTCTGAAATAAAAACAGGTGAATTGGCTTTTTCAAAACATAAAATAGTAACGCCTCCAGCAATTGGCTTTCTCGCCGGTATAGGAAATACAGAAGTAAATGTATATCCTTCGCCACGGGTAAGCCTTATTATTACAGGTAATGAATTACAGGAACCAGGCAATCCTTTAGAGTATGGCCAGGTATATGAATCTAACTCCTTTGCCCTGAAAGCGGCTTTGCAGCAATCGGGCATTCATACTATCTATGCATTCAAAGCAGAAGATACGCTGGAAATATTAACTGATAAATTAAACAGCGCATTGCATCAAAGCGATGCAGTGTTATTAACCGGTGGCGCCAGCGTTGGTGATTATGATTTTGTATTGCAGGCTGCTGCTAATTGCGGCGTTGAAACCATCTTTCATAAAATAAAACAACGGCCCGGTAAACCTTTATTCTTTGGCAAACAGGAAAACAAATTAGTCTTTGGTTTGCCCGGTAACCCTGCATCAGTACTTACTTGTTTCTACGAGTATGTAGCTCCTGCTCTTTTACAGATGAGTAACAAATCATTCAGCCTGCAAAAAATGAACATACCAATAGCGAAACCATTTAAAAAGCCCGCTGGTCTTACTCATTTTTTAAAAGGGTATTATGACGGTAAATCAGTTACTGCTTTAAATGCGCAGGAATCCTACAGGCTTAGCTCTTTTGCCAATGCGAACTGTCTAATTCAGGTAAATGAAGAATCAACCCATATTAATGCAGGTGAACTAGTGGAAATTCATTTGCTACCACAATGATTATGTTTGTATGGACAGTATGATCTTATTTTATGGCCTGCTTTTTCTAATTGCATTTTTATATGCTTCTGTCGGTCATGGTGGCGCCAGTGGCTATCTCGCTTTAATGGCCTTATTCAGCTTTACACCGGAGGTAATGAAGCCAACTGCCCTATTACTAAATCTTTTTGTCTCATTAACATCATTTATACAATTCTATCGTGGCGGGCATTTTAAATGGAAAATATTCTTGCCTCTTGCAATAGCATCTATCCCTTTTGCATTTTTAGGGGGATTGCTAACAGTTGACAGTGCTATATATAAAAAAATACTGGGTATTCTTTTATTGATTCCCATTGGCCGTTTTTTATTCTTTCCCAATATTCCGGTCAGTGAATTAAAGAAATCCAAGACAATATTATCGCTGATTATTGGTGCGGGTATTGGTTTTTTGTCGGGTCTGATAGGTATCGGCGGAGGTATCATATTATCCCCGATTCTTTTATTGCTGAAATGGACTGATCAGAAACAAACCGCTGCCATAAGCGCCTTGTTCATTTTTGTTAATTCATTATCCGGCCTTGCAGGGCAGCTAACAAAAGGAATTCATTTCAGTGCCGATATGTACGCCTATGTTGCCATCGCATTCACAGGTGGCCTATGCGGGGCTTATTTCGGCTCCTTAAAATTCAACCAGAATATCTTAAAATATATGCTGGCTATCGTATTAATGCTGGCCGCTTATAAACTTCTGTTCACTCGTGCCTAAACATTAAATATGAAACACAAAATTATTATTGGCTTACTTATATTATCGCCCATTGCAAAAGCACAAAAAAACAATACGACTACAAATAAATTCGTCATTACCGGCGAATCGAAAGTAGCCGTCAAATTTTCACTACCCCTTATTAATGATCTTACTGTTCATTCGATAGATAGTATTGTAATTTATAACCACCTTCATGAACGCAAACGGACCATCCATAATATTAAAGGCATTTTATTAAAAGATGTTTTGGAAAAGGCCGGGTTAAATGAAAGCAAACCCAAACTGTTCAGTGAATTTTATTTTACCTGCATTGCTTCCGATGGCTATAAAGTAGTTTTTTCCTGGAATGAATTGTTCAATTCCGATATGGGCAACCAGGTAATGATTATAACAGAAGAAGACGGGAAAAAAGCTGACACAATAGACGATCATATCGCCATTCTATCCCCATTGGATAAAAATACAGGGCGCCGCTATGTTCAAAATCTACAGGAAATAAAAGTGGGACGAGTTAAGTAAATTTGTCTTTTGTACGTCATGCAGATAAACATTCTCATATTTGGACAGTTGGCGGATATTATCGGCGAAAACAAAATTGATCTTTGGGATATTCCGGATACTGAAGCGCTGAAAATGTATTTACAAAAAAGGTATCCGGGTTTATCAGATCTTCCGTATTTAATTGCAGTAGACAAGGAGGTTATCTCTGCAAATACTGTATTAAACAACAATTCCGAATTGGCCCTTTTGCCTCCGTATGCAGGAGGATAAAACAAGCGCAATAATGACAGAAAGAAAACCAAAAAATATCTTTGTACAGGGGCCGATCGCTTCATCATTTATTGCTGACAGTATACAAAAACACAGCAGCAAAAAAGAAATAGGCGGCCATAGTATTTTCCTTGGGCAGGTCAGGGCAGATACCATCAACGGTAAAAAGGTTTTCTCCATTGAATATACTTCCTACGAAGAAATGGCTTTGGAAAAAATGCACCGTATCCGAGAAGATATATTTATCAAATACCCGTTAACGTGTATGCACGTTTACCATAGTTTGGGTAAAATTGCAGCGGGTGAAATCTGTTTATTTGTATTTACTTCTTCAGCCCATCGGAAAGCAGCTATTGATGCCTGTGAGGAAACTGTGGAAAGATTAAAAGCTGAATTGCCGATCTGGGGGAAAGAATCGTTTGAAGACGAAACCTATCAATGGAAAGAAAACAAATGAGCAATCAGTGATCATTTTGAATAAGTTCATTCATAACCTATAATTCATATTCCGATATGTCAATCCGGATTTTTGTAACAGGAGGTACTTTTGACAAAGAATACAACGAACTTACGGGAGAATTGTACTTTAAGGAAACCCATCTACCCGAAATGTTGAACCGTAGCCGCAATACAACCGATGTAACGGTACGGACGCTTATGATGATTGACAGCCTGAATATGACCGATGAAGACCGCGAACTGATAGTACACCAATGCCGCAACGCAGCTGAAAACAAAATTATCATCACACATGGTACGGACACAATGACTATTACCGCGAAAGTACTTGCCGAAAGAATAAAAGATAAAACGATCGTTATCACCGGTGCTATGATTCCGTATAAATTCGGTAGTTCAGATGGTTTTTTTAACCTGGGTAGCGCTTTAGCCTTTGTACAAGCTTTACCAGCAGGTGTATATATTGCCATGAACGGCCGGCCTTTTAACTGGGATAATGTGCGGAAAAACAAACAAACCGGCCAGTTTGAAGAACTGAAATAAATTACTGATAACTTATGGTTGACATCACAAATAAATCAAGCACCCTCCGCCAGGCAACTGCTTCAGCTATATTAAAAGTTTCGAAACCCGAAACAATTGACGCTATACAGAATAAAAAAGTACCGAAAGGAGATGTGTTTGAGTTTTCAAGAGCTGCTGGTTTACTTGCTATAAAAAAAACAAGCGATGTAATACCAGATTGTCATCCTCTGCCAGTAGAATATGCTGCTATCTCCCATGCGATTGATGGACTAACAATCACGATCACTGTCGAAGTGCATACAATTTACAAAACTGGTGTAGAGGTAGAAGCAATGCACGGGGCTTCCATTACGGCATTAACGATGTATGATATGTTGAAACCATTAGATAAAGGCATAGAAATTTCAACTATAAAACTGGAAAATAAGAAAGGCGGGAAAACGGATTTTAAAGACCAGGTAACGACCGATTTAAAATGCGCAGTGATTGTTTGCTCAGACAGCGTATCCAAAGGCACAAAAGAAGATAGTGCCGGTAAGGCCGTTACTGGTAAGTTAGAAAAACTGAGTCTTGCTGTTTCATTTAAGGATATCATACCGGACGATTTCTCAACCATACAGGCGAGAGCGAAAAAATTAACCGAGGAAAACTATAATCTTGTTTTATTTATTGGTGGCACGGGACTTTCGGTCAGGGATATTACACCAGATGCCATACTGCCACTGTTAGACAAACAAATTCCAGGGATAATGGAAGCTGCACGCAATTATGGACAGCAGAGAACACCCTATGCAATGCTTTCGCGTGGAGTGGCGGGCTTTATAAAAAATACACTAGTGATTACATTACCCGGGAGTACACGCGGTGCAAGCGAAACAATTGATGCATTGTTCCCCTATATATTGCATGTATTCCGCGTCGCCAAAGGAATGAGGCATGATTAGCCGGTTACTCTACGCTCAATTTATACATAGTAACAGAATGATACTTCTCTCCTGGCTTTAATAAAGTAGTTGGAAATTTGGGCTGATTAGGTGAATCAGGAAAATGCTGTGTCTCTAAACAGAAAGCGCAGTTCTTATTAAATGGTTTGCCATCACTTCCCTTAATACTTCCATCTAAAAAATTACCAGTATAAAATTGTACTCCTGGCTGCGTAGTGAATACTTGCAATTTTCGTCCGCTTACCGAATCCGTAACCGTCACAGCTAACTGCAATGAGCTATCTGTTCTGTTTAAAACAAAATTATGATCGTATCCACCCGGATTACCTCCAACTTGTGCAATCCTTGATCCAATTTTCTCTGGCGTATTAAAATCAAATGGCGTTCCTTTTACTGCTTTTAATTCTCCTGTAGTAATAAGGCCTGTATCCACCGGGGTATAATAATTTGCATTGATCATCATTTCATGGTCAAGTATTGAATTGCTAGGATCACCAGTCAAGTTAAAATAACTATGATTTGTGAGGTTTAATACTGTTGGTTTATCCGTTTCTGCGTTATATTCAATCTGCAATCCATCATCATCAGTTAATGTATAAGTAACATTTACTTTTAAGTTCCCGGGATAACCTTCTTCCATATCCTTACTGGTATAACTAAGTGACAACTCGGGAACAGCATCATTAGCAACAGTCGCATCCCAGACTTGTTTATCAAACCCTTTAATGCCACCATGCAGGTGGTTAGCTCCGTTGTTTGTGGCTAACGTATATGTGTTGTCGCCTATCTTAAATTTACCCTTTGCTATACGGTTTCCATAACGCCCCACCAAGGCACCGAAATAAGGATGGCCTGCAAGATAATTACGGAGGCTGTCAAAACCCAATACAATACTAGTTCTGTTCCCTTTTTTGTCCGGCGATACCCAGGAAGTAACTATACCTCCATAGTTTGTAATTTTTACCTGGTCGCCTTTAGCATTCGTTAACGTATAAAGGTAAACAGGCTTATTATCAACATTGCCAAAATCAGAGCGGGTAATACCTGTTTTAGATGTTGTTTCTGTAACCGGCGTATCTTTCTTCTCTTCACTGCTATTATTACATGCTGTCATGATCAATGATACTATTACTGTTGCGAAAAAAAAGTTCTTCGTTAGTTTCATACGAAATTGATTTATACTTTATAAAAATTTCAACCCTTCTTTATCGAGTTTCTCATACTTCTTTTTATCAAACACATAAAAGAAAGCCCCTTTGCGCGAAGACTCCTTTTCTTTCTCTTTCAGTTTATGCAGAATGTTTAATGAATGAATCTTACGGGTAAAATTCCTTTTATCCATCGG
>JAFDYH010000098.1:0-5111 GCA_018267535.1 Bacteroidota bacterium | reverse complement strand
GATGGAACCGCATTCAACGAAAACCACTTTGCGTTATGTTCCCGCATCAGGGCTTCGCTGTAATCATCAATTTTTATCAGGGCAAAAAAAGTAATGGATATAACACGGCCTCCAGGGTCACGGTTTACAGCGCCAAAGCAAAACAACTGCTCCATATAAATATCACTCAGCCCGGTTAGCGTATTCAATATCCGCGAAGCGGCTTCATCAACACTTTCATCTTTATCTACAAAACCGCCCATCAATGACCATTTTCCCAATCCCGGTTCAAACCCTCTTTTAACCAGTAAAGCTTTTAAATGGCTGCCATCGAAACCAAAAATGATGCAATCCACAGCAACCAATAAGCGATCATGGTTTTTATATTGAGCAATACTCATGAAATCAGTCAAACAATTATTACCAGAATTTAATGTACAAAGCAGAAAGAATTAATAGAATGACAACAATCATTGCCATATTGGTCGGGTTCACTTTAAACATGCCTGTATCCAGTTTAAATGCTTTTGCATTAATCTTCGGACCAGCCAGGCTTAATGCTACCATTACAATGATGGTAAACATAAATGCCAATCCCATACAAATGAGGAATGGAATTTCATAACCACCTTTACCGTTTGGATAAGCGGTATATAAGAACGTTTCATTCCCCAAAACCGCCGGAGCAAATTCATTGAAGAATACACAAAGAATAAAACCGGTTAACAAACCTGCAATTGCAGCTGCACCCGTTGTTCTTTTCCAAAACATGCCCAGAATAAACATTGCAAATACACCAGGGCTGATAAAGCCTGTATATTTCTGAATAAAGGTGAATCCCCCTGCTCCGCCTATACCCAGCAAGTCTTCCCATGTAAATAAAATAGCCACAATCATAGCAACTATCACTACAACCCTTCCTATTCTAACCTGCTTCTTTTCATCCGCATCTTTCTTCATGTACTTCTTATAAATATCCAACGTGAAGATTGTAGAGATACTATTTGCCTTACCTGCCAATGACGCAACAATCGCCGCTGTTAATGCAGCAATTGCCAAACCTTTCAAACCGTTTGGTAAAAACCCGAGTATTGCAGAATAGGCACCATCCATCCCCCCTTGTACTTCAAGATGACCATTCTTATTCAATACATATGCTGCGATGCCAGGCAACATAACGATTATCGGCATCATCAGTTTCAACATTGCAGCGAATAAAATACCGGTACGGGCTGTTTTTAAATCAGCCCCTAATGCCCGTTGCGTAATATATTGGTTACATCCCCAATAATTCAAATTCACAATCCATTGCCCTGCCGCATACATTAATATGCCTGGCAGGATGAGGTATTTATCAATATAATTTTGCGAAGAATTGGGACCGGGCTTATCCATTATCATTTTAAAATGATCGGGAGCATCTTTTATTAACGCTTTAAATCCGGCCAGCGCATCTTTCCCCAAACCAAATTTCTCACTCACCACTGTCAATGCCATGTAAATAGTAGCAAAACCTCCAATGATTAATACGCTTACCTGGATTACGTCTGTATACCCTATTACTTTCATTCCGCCCAATGTGATAATAACAGCGAAAATGGCAAGACAAACAATTACCACATGCAGGTAGTTATGCCCGGGTAATAAGCCATTAATCGCAATAGCGCCGAGATATAATATGGAAGTAAGGTTAACAAATACATATAAGAACAACCAGAAGATTGCCATAATCAGGGCTACCGTTTCATTGTACCGCGTTTTCAAAAACTGCGGCATGGTGTAAATCTTATTCTTTAAATAAATCGGAATAAACCAGACAGCAATGATAACAAGCGCCAATGCTGCGATCCATTCGTAAGCAGCCACCGCTACCCCAACAAAAAATCCATTACCACTCATTCCGATAAATTGCTCTGCAGATATATTGGAAGCAATCAGAGAGGCGCCAATCGCCCACCACGTTAACGAACCTTCAGCAAGAAAAAAGTCATGCGTATCTGTAACCGCTTTTTTCTTTCTTCTATAAATCCAATAACCATAACCGGCTACGATAACAAAATAGATAATGAATACCAGGTAATCGCCGAAGACAAGTGTATTATTCATGAGCAGTAATCGTTAGGTTTTATTAATCTTATTTGTGCTGGTAATATACTTCACTCCAGCGTAATTCATTTTTAAATTGATACAATTTTGTGTCTTTATTGATCAATACGTATTCTATGCCTGCCATATCCGCGAAATCTTCGAGGTGTTCTGCCGTCAGGTTCTGGCTATAACAGGTATGATGGGCGCCCCCTGCCAGTATCCATGCGGCACAGGCGGTACGCATATCGGGATAGGGCCTCCATAATACACGGGCTACCGGCAATTTTGGCAAAGCATGTATAGGCGCAACGGCCAGCACTTCGTTTACAAGTAACCGAAAGCGATTACCCATATCGACTATCGAGCCATTGATCGCAGGGCCTGCCGCAGAGTTAAACACAAGGCGAACAGGATCTGCCTTACCTCCTATACCCAGGGGATGTATTTCGCAGGAAGGCTTACCATCAGCAATGGATTCACATATTTCCAGCATATGCGCCCCCAATACCAGCTGATTATCCGGAGCGAAGTGATAGGTATAATCCTCCATAAACGAATTACCGCCTTTCAATCCACTTCCCATTACTTTCATAGCACGTACCAGCGCGGCTGTTTTCCAATCGCCTTCTCCCGCAAAACCGTAACCTTTCCCCATCAATCGTTGTGCGGCTATGCCTGGCAGTTGTACCATGCCATGCAGGTCTTCAAATGTATCGGTAAATCCTTTGAAGCCCCCCGTCTCTAAGAAATTCTTTAAGCCCAATTCAATCTTTGCAGCTTCTCGTAAAGATGAATGCTGCTCACCTCCTTTTAATAGTGAAGGCATCAATGTATAAGTATCTGCATATTCTTTTACCAAATTATCCACGTCGCCATCGGTCACATCGTTAATCACTTTTACCAGGTCGCCGACACCATATGTATTTACCGAATAGCCAAATTTCATTTCTGCTTCCACCTTGTCTCCTTCTGTTACCGCTACATTGCGCATGTTATCACCGATACGGGCAAACTTAGCTCCCTGCCAGTCGTTCCATCCGGCTGCCGCTCTCGCCCATACATTAATTCGTTCCAATACATTAGGATGCTGCCAATGACCGACAACTACTTTTCTGTTCAACCGCATACGGCTCATAATAAAACCGAACTCCCTGTCGCCATGTGCACTCTGGTTGAGATTCATAAAGTCCATATCAATCTCACCCCAAGGAATATCGCGGTTATATTGAGTATGCAAATGCAACAATGGCTTTTGCAAAATCTTCAAACCCATAATCCACATTTTTGCCGGAGAGAAAGTATGCATCCATGCAATGATGCCAATACAATTCTTCACTACATTCGCTTCCTGGCAAACCGCATATATTTCTTCAGCGGTTTTCACCGTTGGTTTAAAAACAACCCTTACCGGAATAGGTGGTGCATCGTTTAAATACCCTGCGATTTCCTTTGAATGTGCCGCCACCTGCGTCAACGTTTCCTCTCCATACAAGTGCTGGCTGCCGGTTACAAACCACACTTCTAATGCTTTCAGATCTGTCATTATTTGAATATCTTTTTTATGTTCCCAACTTTTATTTTTCTGCTCAGCTTCTGTTGCGTCGCACTCTTGTACTTTCTGTAATCCTATTCAGCATCGTTCAGCCACACTTTTATTATAAAATATTTTCTATTCGCAATTGAGGCCTCACCCTCCCTCTCCGGTTGCAGAGGGAATGGTGCTTTATATCTCTATCATCTTTATCTCTACTACATGATATCTTGTTCTTTATTCATCACTTTCGGAAAAACTATATCAATTAGGTATTTCCGAAAAGCATGAGACGTGCCATGGTGGTTTCCCCTATAGGGGAAGTCGGAAGGGGCTCTATTGCCCATAATAACTATCCGGCCCATGCTTTCTCTCGTAATGCTTTTTTATCAGTGCATCTTTTAATCTTGCCGCGTTACTGTTAATCGTTTCTGTCAAATAAGCCATATGGGCAATCGATTCAAGCACTGCACTGTTGTACACCGCTTTCGCAGCTGTTTTTCCCCAGGTAAATGGTGCATGGTTGCCAACCAGTATCATTTCCACTTCTTCATAACTCAATCCTTTTTCCATAAAACAATTTATAATCTGCCAGCCTGTTTCATGTTCATAATTGCCTTTTATCATTTCATCTTTCATTGGTGCGGCACAGGGAATATCGACCGTATTATGATCCGCATGTGTTGTTCCAAAAATCGGAATATCACGTTGCGCCTGCGCCCAGGCTGTAGCGTAAGTAGAATGTGTATGGGAAATACCACCGATCTGCTCCCAGTGTTTATATAATAAGGCATGTGTTTTTGTATCAGAGGAAGGCCGCAATTTCCCTTCTACAATATTTGCATCAAAATCAACGATTACCATTTTGTCTGGCGATAATTCTTCGTAAGGAACGCCGCTGGGTTTTATAGCAAATACACCAAGGCTTCTGTCAACAGCACTTACATTACCGAATGTAAACAATACGAGCCTCAACTTTGGCAATTGCATGTTTGCTTCGTAAGCGGCTTCCTGTATATGTTGATATTTCATCTTGAATTGTCAATGGTAAATGATGAATGGCCGACAATTATTCATTATCAATTATCTGTTCTTTATTTCTCAATAAACTTACCCAGTTTCTTATATTTTTTATATCTCATCTTATATAAACGGGTATTTGCTTTTACTGGCTTATACACAGCGTCAAAACCCTGTCCCATTACTGTCATCGCCTCTTCCACTTTTTCATAAACACCGGCTGCAGTCGCAGCAAACATGGCTGCTCCCATTGCACAAGTTTGTTCTGATTTGTGAATGCGGATCGGCATTCCCATTACATCCGCCATCACCTGCATAATATAAGGCGATTTTTTTGCAACACCACCTAAACCAATTAATCCCTTTACTGGAACTCCTTCATCATTGAAACGATCAACAATTGCTTTTGCACCAAAGCAAGTTGCCTCTACCAGTGTTTTAAATATCCTTGGTGCATCTGTTGCCAGGTTTAATCCACTTATCGCCGCCTTTA
>JAFDYH010000097.1 GCA_018267535.1 Bacteroidota bacterium | reverse complement strand
AGAAGATATTATCTCTTCATGAACCAGGCATAAGAAAAATATATTTACAATTCGTCCGTTTTTTATACAAACCTCTACAAGTACATTTACTCCAAACTGACAGGCACTCTTTTGGATATTACATCTGCCTATACTTATGATGGCAGCGATAACCATTGAAACAGAAGATTCAGACGGTAACGGTAAAGTGTATCCTTATTTTGATATGATGACAAAATGTACATACATCCTTTCACCGGATCGGCTTTAATTCCGAATGTTAAGCGCAAACTGATTAAAGCCTATAGTGTTACATCAAGTGGAGTTCTGTAATAAACAGCTGCTTTGACCTAAACATTTGATAACAATAACCTGATCAGCACGGAGAAGTGGAGGACAGACAATGGCTTGGTTATGATAAAAACTTATACTTATTATTGATCGCATCATTACTCCGTTTCATCAGTTATATTTTTAATTTTCCATCCGTCAAAAGGTTTTACAGTGGCACAATTAGGGCCGCCATCTTTGCCCGTACCAGGAACAGAGGTTTCCAGTATTACACCAGCCGTATCAAAAAGCTTATTAACCATTTCAAAACTTATACCCGAAAGCGGGATCTTTAATCTTCTGCTCCACACCGTTTCCTCCTGACCCGCATAAGTACCTATATCAATATAAATAAACCTGCCATCAACCGGTCCCTGCACAAAAGGGCCACGAAAATCAGGAGCTATGGCATCTTTACTTCGTTTAACCATCGCTGCGAATTCGAATCGCAGATCTTCGGAAACAGATCGCTGTGTCTGCACAGTTTCATATTGACTACCACTTCCTTTTTGTAACCCGTAGTCAACTCCGGCTGGCGGAGTTTTCAATAATATTGAAAACTTTATTTCCTGATCCATATTACGCTTGTCAAATTAGCAATCAGATTATCCAGGCTATTTCACCAAAGGAAAAATGGGTTTCCACCACTGAATTATGGGTAACCAGTTCTCCATTTTTGGTTACGCCTTTAATCGTTGTTGAAAAAACAGAACTGCCTTTTTTTAATTTTACTGATTCGTTTAATTTATAAAGACAACCGCTGTATTCTTTGTAAATCTTATCAACGCCTTTTTGTACCAACTCGGTAAAATAATTGTTCATTACAACACAAAGTTCTTCCGCCAGTTTTCTTGTATCAAAGCTTTTCCCGGTTATTTGTTTTAATGAAACCGGATTGGCTAAGTCCGGAGAAAAAGAAGTTTGATTGATATTCAGCCCAATTCCCACTATTGCCCATTGCCACACCGGCGGCGAACTGCCAATATTGTTTTCTATTAAAATCCCACCCAGCTTTCTGTCAAACCAGTATAGATCATTCGGCCATTTTATTTTTACATCTTCGCTAACATACCCGGCCAGAAAACGGCGAACTGCAGTAGCTATACAGGCGCTGACTTGAAATTGCTGCAAGATTTGCAGTGATTTAGGTTGTATTACAACACTTAGTGTAATATTCGCCCCTTTTTCTGAAAGCCACCGCTTTCCCATTTGTCCCTTACCAGCCGTTTGCTCATAAGCAAAAAAGGCTGACCCATGTCCTGCCAAACCTTCATGAACCTGGCGGAGGGCATAGTTATTGGTACTATCCACCGAGGGTAATTCGATAAACGGTGATCCCAAAGGGTTTATAACCGGTTGTTGTTGCAATTAATTCCTATTTTTGACAAAGATAACTGGGCATGGGCCAACGTGCAGGTACTAAACTAAATACCGGAGGAACCCGGGATAAAATAAAATGACCCGACGTTCGTCTTATATAAAAAAATAAACGCTTCAGAAAAATTTCATTCACTAAAATAACTTGATTATTGGAACAACTGGCTTTACTCGCTACCCGTAAAAAAAGTGCAGCACGGCTAACGCGGAATTCAAAAATTATCAAAACCATTATCAACGCCATACAGCAAAAAAAAGGAGAAAACATTATTTCTCTTGATTTGCGGAAAATTCCTGAAGCAGTTGCTGATTTTTTCATCATTTGCGAAGCAGGTAATCAGCCACAGATAAGGGCTATTTCAGATAACGTAGAAGAGCAGGTTAAAACGCTGACCGGAGAAAGCCCTTATCGCCATGAAGGGTACAAAGCACTGCAATGGGTATTGATTGATTATGTAAATGTAGTAGTGCATGTAATGCTACCTGAAAACAGGAAGTTTTATAAGCTGGAAGAGATGTGGAGCGATGCAGATGGAAAAGAGCACACTGATTAAATCACGAATATAAACAGCCTCATAAGTATGTGGCGAGGAATAAGCCACATCAATTTTGTTAACTATATAATTTAATAACCGTTCTTTAAATAATAATTAAATAGCGGAGAACAGGTAAAAGATAATATGTCACAGGAATCACAAAACAGAGACGAAAGGCAAAAATTGCCCCGCTTCAATAATCGTCCCACCGGCGATGATAACAATGCTCCGCGCAAGGGGCCCCGCTTCAGCATTTACTGGATTTATGCTATCATATTTGCAGTTTTGATTGGTGTTCAGTTATACAATCCTTTTGGTTCAAATATGGCAAAAACGACACCGAATGAATTCAAGCAAATGGTTGCAGCTGGCGATGTATCAAAATATACGATTGTCAGTAACAGGAACCAGGTACGCGTTTACCTGAAGCCGGAAAGTCTTGCAAAGTACCAGGAAGCCCTTAAAAAAGATATGAATGGTAAAATAAGTGACCAGGGGCCGCAGATGTCTTTCAAGATAACTACTGCTGAAGATTTTCAGAAGGAAATGAGGGAATTCTATGATAAGAATTCGAATATAAAACCTGTGGACTATGAAGTAGACCAGGAAAAAGATTGGTTATACCCGGTATTGAATACATTATTGCCTGTTTTACTCTTCATTGCGCTTTTTGTATTATTCATGCGTAAAATGGGTGGTGGAGCAGCAGGCGGAGGCGGACCAGGCGGGATTTTTAATATCGGTAAATCAAAAGCTACCCTGTTTGATAAAGGAACAAAAGTAAATATCACTTTCGCAGATGTGGCAGGGCTGGATGAGGCAAAGGTGGAAGTGATGGAAATAGTTGATTTTTTAAAGAATCCCAAAAAGTATACAGCCCTTGGTGGTAAGATACCAAAGGGTGCATTACTTGTAGGGCCCCCGGGCACCGGTAAAACATTGCTGGCAAAAGCTATGGCCGGTGAAGCGCAGGTACCTTTCTTTAGTATGAGTGGTTCTGATTTCGTGGAATTGTTTGTTGGTGTGGGGGCAAGCCGTGTTCGCGACCTGTTTAAACAAGCAAGGGAGAAAGCTCCGTGTATTATGTTCATCGATGAAATAGATGCAATCGGTCGTGCAAGAGGAAAGAATGTAATGATGAGTAATGATGAAAGGGAGAGCACTTTAAACCAATTGCTGGTTGAAATGGATGGCTTTGGCACCGACTCCGGTATTATTGTTCTGGCAGCTACCAACAGACCAGATGTATTGGATACTGCCCTTTTAAGACCAGGCCGTTTCGATAGACAAATCACAATAGACAAGCCCGATTTGAAAGGCCGTGAAGCAATATTCAAAGTTCACCTGAAGCCGATCAAGATTTCGAAAACATTGGATATACATAAACTGGCTGAACAAACCCCCGGTTTTGCCGGTGCAGACATTGCTAATGTATGTAATGAAGCTGCATTGATTGCCGCCCGTAAAGGGAAAGACGCAGTAGAAATGGAAGACTTCCAGGATGCAGTGGATCGGGTGATTGGCGGTTTGGAAAAAAAGAATAAAATTATTTCACCTGAAGAAAAGAAGATCATTGCCTATCACGAAGCAGGTCATGCGATTTGCGGATGGTATCTCGAACATGCTTACCCGTTATTAAAAGTAACAATTGTACCCCGAGGTACAGCAGCGCTTGGATATGCACAGTATACGCCAAAAGAACAATATCTATATAATACAGATCAATTGATTGACCAGATTTGTATGACTTTGGGCGGTCGTGCAAGCGAAGAAATCTTTTTCCATAAAATCTCTACTGGTGCACAGAACGACCTGCAGCAGATTACGAAGATTGCATACGCAATGGTGAGTATTTATGGAATGAATGATAAGGTGGGTAATATCAGCTTTTATGATCCGCAGCAGGGCGAATACAGCTTTACCAAGCCTTATAGTGATGAAACGGCGAAAATGATCGATCAGGAAGTAAGAACGCTCATTGATGATTCTTACGAAAGAACCAAACAATTACTGACAGAAAAAAAAGCACAGGTAGAAACTCTGGCTGAGGCTTTGTTGGAAAGAGAAGTGTTGTTCCAGAGTGATGTAGAAGCATTAATCGGTAAACGTCCCTATGAAGAGAAGAAAACCCTGGATGTAGAAGAAGGAAAGAAAGCATCTGAAAATGGGGAGATTTCTGCAGGCGTACCGCCCTATGATAGCGGAATTACAAATAAATCCTTATCATAAGGAAAGCAGGTCTAAAGCTTACAGATATGAATGTTTCTCCTTCAAAAGAAAACATTTTAAAAAAAATAAGGCAGGCGTTGAGTCATTCAACGCCTCTTCCTTTTCCGCAAAGTGAAGGGAACAATTCAGTATACCCGTCTTTACAACAGGAACGAGAAGTTGAGTTTGCTGAACAGTTTACAAAACTGCAGGGCAAGTTTGTTTATTGCCTCAATCAACAGGAACTTGCCTTTCAACTCAATAGCCTCATCAGAAAACAAGGCTGGAAAAAAGTGTATTGCCGGGAAAAAAAACTGCTTGAGTTTGCAGGTAACGAGGCTGAAGATAACCTTACAACCGATCTTGCCGGTTGTGATGTTTCTATCACTGGCTGTGAAGCGCTGGTAGCCAGAACAGGGTCAATTGTGATGAGTGCTGCCCAGGAAAGTGGCCGCACGGTTAGTGTGTATGCCCCCATTCATATATGCATTGCATTTACCAGCCAGTTGGTATATGATATCCAAGATGCCCTGCAGCTGATGAAAGAAAAATACGGTATTGCTTTACCATCATTAATAACATTTGCCACAGGTCCAAATCGTACTGCCGATATTGAAAAAACAT
>JAFDYH010000096.1 GCA_018267535.1 Bacteroidota bacterium | reverse complement strand
AAATAGTACACACAAACATAATCAAATTTTCCTTTTATCAAAATTTTTATACAAATTATTTCAGAAAGGGATTTATCACTCAGGCGGAAATTATGTTTATAGAGCTTGTAACTGGTCGCTATAAATGGCAAATCCGCAGAAAAATTTCTATCTATTTTATTCGAAAATTGTTTTTGTAACTTGCCGCCCGACAAACGTTTACTTTTTGATCAGCCATATGACAAATAGATAAAGGAAGAATACTGGCAGGCTGTTACCAAAATCATTTCTATGCAAAAAAACACAAGAAAGCAAGACGCTCTTGAATACCATGCAAAAGGACGGCCCGGAAAGATTGAAGTTGTACCTACTAAGGATGCAAAAACACAAAGAGACCTTTCACTAGCATACTCACCGGGTGTGGCAGAGCCTTGTAAAGAAATTCACGCCAATGTTGAAAATGTATATAAATACACCGCTAAAGGAAACCTGGTAGCCGTTATCAGTAATGGTACAGCCGTGCTTGGGCTTGGAGATATAGGACCGGAAGCCGGCAAACCAGTGATGGAAGGAAAAGGTGTGTTATTCAAAATATTTGCAGATATAGACGTATTCGATATTGAGATTAATGAAAAGGACCCTGAAAAATTTGTACAGATAGTAAAAGCGCTGGAGCCCACATTTGGCGGTATTAACCTGGAGGACATTAAAGCCCCTGAATGTTTTTACATTGAAAGAAAGTTAAAAGAGCAACTGAACATTCCTGTTATGCATGATGACCAGCATGGTACTGCTATCATTAGTGCCGCTGCTCTGTTGAACGCGTTGGAAATTCAAAAAAAGAAAATTGATAAGGTAAAGTTTGTGGTAAATGGCGCCGGTGCCGCGGCTATGGCTTGTGTACAATTATATGTATCGTTAGGGGCCTTGGCTGAAAATTTTATAATGTTTGATCGCAAAGGCGCATTGCACAAACATCGCACAGATCTTGATGATTTTAAAAAACCTTTCGCAAATGCGCTTGCGGAAATAAGCCTTGCTGATTCAATGAAGGATGCTGATGTCTTTATAGGGTTGAGTGCGGGCAATGTTGTTACGCAGGATATGGTGAAAAGTATGGCAAAAAATCCAATCGTGTTTGCAATGGCAAATCCTGATCCGGAAATAAGCTGGGAAGATGCAACTGAAGCCAGGAAAGATGTGATCATGGCTACCGGTCGCAGCGATTATCCTAACCAGGTGAATAATGTGCTGGGCTTCCCTTATATCTTTCGGGGTGCATTGGATGTTCGTGCAAAGCATATTAATGAAAGTATGAAACTTGCCGCCGTTCAAGCATTAGCTGAACTGACAAAAACACCGGTGCCGGATATTGTCAACCTGGCTTATAATGAAAAACATATTTCCTTCGGGCCAAATTATATTATTCCAAAGCCATTGGATCCGCGGCTACTCGCTACCGTTGCACCCGCTGTAGCAAGGGCGGCAATGGAAACAAATATTGCACAAGCGCCGATTACAGATTGGGATGGCTATATCAATAACCTGAATAAACGATTGGGCCTTGATAACCAGGTAATGCGTATTGTCGGTAATAAAGCCCGCCGCGATCCAAAACGTATTGTATTCGCGGAAGCGGACAATGTAAAAGTCCTGAAAGCCGCTCAGATCATATTTGATGACGGTATCGGCTACCCGATTTTACTGGGCGACGAAAAAAAGATAAAAGAGATCGCTTTAACCAACACAATAGATATAGAAGGCCTGCCAATTTTTGATCCGCGTAGTGATGAGATGGAAGAAAGAAGGAATAAGTATTCTGCAATTTTCTTAAAAAAGATGGGNNTTTGGCTGTATGATGGTAGACAGTGGTGATGCTGATGCCATGATTTCCGGGCTGACCAAGAACTACCCGGATACTATTCGTCCGGCATTGCATACAATCGGGCTGGAAGAAGGTGTAAAGCGGATAGCCGGTATGTATTTAATGCTTACCAAGAGAGGTCCCTTATTTCTTGCAGATACAACCGTTAATTTTAACCCTACCGCTGAAGAGCTGGCCGATATTACGGTTATGGTAGGTAGGGAAATCCGCAATTTTAATATAACGCCACGAATTGCCATGCTAAGCTATTCTAACTTTGGAAGCAGCAATTCCCCTGAAGCTAAACTAGTTGCCCAGGCAAGAAAGATAGCTAAGGAGAAAATGCCTTCATTGATTGTCGATGGAGAAATGCAGGCCAGTGTAGCCTTCAGCAAAGACTTGATGAAAGAGAACTATCCTTTCAGTGAACTGGTAGATAAAGATGTCAATACATTGATATTCCCCAATCTTGCTTCGGGGAATATAGCTTATAACCTGCTGAAAGAACTGGATACTGCTGATGCTGTAGGCCCCATTTTATTAGGACTTAAGAAACCAGTACATATCTTACAGTTAGGAAGCTCTGTACGCAGTATTGTCAACATGGCGCTGATAGCAGTGGTAGATGCACAGATCAAAAGCAAAGCAGCAACGGCGGATGAAATTAAAAGCTCTCCGTGGTGGAAACGATTTAAAAAAATAAGCAGAGACATGTAGATATCGGAGGACTTAAGGTGTACCTGTGAACTATTAAGCTATCAAATATTAAGCCCTTTACACATTTTGCCGTATTTTACAGCCCTGGACAACCATGAAGTTATTTACCGAAATAGGCCGCTACCTCTTGATGCTGAAAGGCATGTTCTCTAAACCGGAGAACATGAAGATGTATTGGAAAGAACTCATGCACCAATGTTCTGAGATTGGGTTTGGCTCACTGGGTATTGTTGCCATCATTTCTTTATTTATCGGTGCAGTTTCTACTATACAAACGGCTTACCAGTTGGTCACTCCGCTTATCCCCTTATCAACAATTGCACAAATTGTTCGCGACACAGTTATATTGGAATTTGCCCCTACCCTTGTATGTATTGTACTTGCCGGTGTTGTAGGTAGTAAGATTGCCAGCGAACTGGGGAATATGCGGGTGAGCGAACAGATAGATGCACTGGAAATCATGGGCATTAACACGAAAGCTTACCTCGTCATGCCAAAAATATTTGCTTCACTGATCATGATTCCTTTGCTTGTTGTTATTTCGATGGTATTAGGCATTATTGGTGGCCGTTATGCAGGCAGCGCAGCGCATATACTTTCAGTAAGTACGTTTGATAAAGGATTGATGTATGGATTTATTCCTTATAATGTATTTTTTGCCCTGGCAAAAGCTTATACGTTTTCATTTATCATTTCCAGTATACCGGCTTACTTTGGTTATTATGTAAAAGGCGGTGCATTGGAAATCGGCCAATCAAGTACAAGGGCCGTGGTTGTAAGTTGTATTATGATATTGTTTTCAGATTATGTATTGTCTGCATTGTTATTGTAAAGTCTCTGCTTAAAAAGAGATTGATAGATGATCGAATTAAGAAACATACAAAAGTCATTTGATGGGCGTACTGTAATTGATGGCACCAGCGCTATCATGAAAACAGGGCAATGCAACCTCATCATCGGTGCCAGTGGCAGTGGCAAGACCGTATTGATGAAATGTATGGTTGGGCTTTTTGAACCCGACAAAGGTGAAATTTTATACGATGGTAAAAATTTCACAGCCATGAACAACAAAGAAAAAACAGAGATACGCAAGGAAATAGGTATGCTTTTTCAAGGCTCAGCCCTCTTTGATAGCATGACTGTACAGCGAAACATTATGTTTCCGCTAAACATGTTTACCGATTGGACTTACCAGAAGAAACTGAACCGTGTAAACGAAGTGCTGGAAAGGGTAAACTTAAAGGACAGTAATAAAAAATTTCCTTCCGAGCTTAGTGGTGGCATGAAGAAACGTGTAGGTATTGCCCGGGCTATTGTTTTAAATCCAAAATATCTTTTTTGTGACGAGCCCAACTCCGGCCTTGACCCGCAAACTTCCCTGGTCATTGATCAGTTAATTAAAGAAATAACACTGGAGTATAACATTACTACTGTTGTTAATACCCATGACATGAATAGTGTGATGGAAATAGGCAACTATATCCTTTATATGCACAAAGGAAGAAAGGAATGGGAAGGTACCAACAAAGAAATCATTTTCAGTAAAAATAAACTGCTCAATGACTTCATCTTTGCTTCAGAATTCTTAAAAGACGCGAAAGAAATGCGCATGTTGGAAGAAACCGGCAAAATGCCTAACGACCGGAATATTGATGATATAATAAAGTAACTTATTCTACATCCTTTCAATATTTCCTCTTTAGCAGGTCACTTTATTTGTAATGGTTCAGAGCAGGACTCATACAATTTTAAAAAGAGTTGCGATAGCTTAGAATCATTTACAAATAGTTTCCGTTCAGGTTTTAGGCTTTCATCATTTCAAAATAAGGATTTTTAATCTCCTCTCTGAGAAGGTGGCTAATTCCACAGTGAGCATATAGTTAAAAGGGTGCAGTTAGTAAAGGATGGGGGCAATGCCTGGTCGCTCTAAATAGCTCATCGCAATAATTGGCGTAACCTGTTGAAATTGCCCGGCGGTTGCAGGATGTAGTTATAAATCCACAATCAAAATCCAGTATCAGGATAAAATTTCATGAGATATTATGCCGGGCCTGAACGGCTTCATTTTGTGAAATTTTCCGACCGGGCGTTTACCCGCTATAAATAAATTAAAAAAACCTGTAACCTTTCCTAACCTGCTAACTCTAATTCTTAAATAACAGATCTGTTGTACGGGGCCTTACCGGCTAATTCATCTTTTATTTTAAAAGTAGAGTTATGGCTTTAAAAAAATATGCGATCGCAATTGCAATTATCGTGGGTATAATGACACTATCCCAATGCACAAAAATTCTTGGAGAATTTCATGGAGCAGGGCATCATGAAGGCGGGGAAGACGATTTAATAAGCCAGGGAAAACACACATTCCGTGATGATACATTTGGCGATGAAGATTTCTGGAGTGGGTTGCTTCATATTGATAAAGCAATAGCAGGTACTGCGAATGGTGGGTTCGGAAACGGTGTAAGTCCGAAGACAGCTTTGGCTGTTGGATTAAAAGTGGATGCGGAAGCAATACCTGCTGATGTGGTAGCAGGTATAAAAGCGGGAACAGTGAATCTTGATGACCCTGCTGTCACCCTTGCTTTACTGAAATTAAATGCTGTGGTAGGAGTGAAAGGTAATTTCGATGCAGCAGGAAAAATGAAATCAATTGGTATTACCTGTGCAGTTTGTCATTCCAATGTTGATAATTCGTTTGCACCGGGAATAGGAAAGCGCCTGGACGGATGGCCAAACCGTGATCTTAATGTTGGGGCAATTGTTTCGTTAACCGATAATGCAAAGCCGGTGGCAGATATGCTGCATGTAGATGAACCAACGCTAAGAACAATACTGGGTTTATGGGGACCAGGGAAATTTGCAGCTGTTTTGTTTATGGATGGAAAGGCGCTGAGACCAGATGGCAAAGTTGCAGCTAATCTTATACCTGCAGCCTTTGGGTTAAAAAATGTAAGCCTCACCACCTACACCGGATGGGGCGATATAAAATACTGGAATGCATTTGTAGGTAACCTGGAAATGCATGGTAAAGGTAATTTTTCAGATCCGCGGTTGAATGACCCTGTCAAATACCCGATAGCAGTCGAGAATAATTCGTTCAATGTAATTAATAGCCCCGATCTTATCTCTTCTAAGCTTGACGGTCTCCGTGCTTACCAGTTTTCCATTGGAGCACCAAAGCCACCTGCAGGTAGCTATGATCGTTATGCAGCTGAGCGTGGCAAAACCTTATTTTTCAATAAAGCCAGGTGTGCCACCTGCCACCAACCATTATTATATGCAAATGCAAACACTATTTTACACACTGCAGCAGAAATTGGTATTGATGATTTTGAATCCATGAGGTCACCAACCGGCAAATATCGCACAACGCCGCTTGCTGGTTTATTTGCAAGAGCTAAAGGAGGTTTTTACCATGATGGCCGCTTTGCTGACCTGCCTGCCGTAGTAGACCATTACAATGATTTTATGTCGCTTAACCTGTCAATAAAACAAAAAAGCGATCTGATAGAATATCTTAAATCCTTATAGCAAATTGTATTGTTTATGGTGAAGGGCATCCTTAATAATAGGATGCCCTATGTATTAACAACCAGGGTCTGTGGAAATAGTACTCTTTAAATTCTAGGATTCTATCATTTCAAATTAAGGACTCTCAATTCCTGTATTTGAGGGGACGGAATTTTGTAAAAAGAAGAAAAGTTAAAGAGGTGGGTGGCAAAAGATGGGGTCATTACCTGATCGTCATAATTCTTTAATCCATTACAAAGCCCCCTTAACCGGGGGCTTTGTAATAGGCATCTATCAATTATCCATTAATTTATTGCGCCACCTGTACTTTCGTTGTCTGTAATCCATGAATTTTTACAATATACGTTCCGGATGGAAGCGTTGGAACATTCACGGAAATTGTATTGATCCCTTTATTGATCTGCACGGGTTGTTTCAGTAATGTCCTGCCAGTAATATCAATCATTGACAGTTCTGTGAGGCTGCTGTTTTCAGCATTAATGTACACAGTCAGTTTATTCTTAACCGGGTTTGGATATACAGCAAAGCTATTTACCTGCTCTAGGTCGGGCTTGAATCCAGTTGGAATACCCCCTGTATTATCTCCGCTAAAGAAATTCGTACCACTTGTGGCCACACGCAACGTATAACAACTGGT
>JAFDYH010000095.1 GCA_018267535.1 Bacteroidota bacterium | reverse complement strand
TATTTATGGAAAGGGTTTGGCGTGAACTGGATATCCGCGAAAAAATCAATCAGCCATTTGGTTATAAATCAGATGATGATAACGGTAGCCAGCGTTTTGTAAACATTTTGGTCAATGCAGTTCGCAGTGGTAAGGTTACTGCTTTCAGTGCAGACGACGACCGTTTTACAACTCCATTGGATTCGGTTCAGTTTGAAAAGGTGCTTACAGGCGGTGCATCATGTGATACACTACCTGTTTATAATCTTAATGATCCTACAAAAATTGATAAATATGTTGTGAACTGTAATAATCTGAATCCTGATCAGGTTGTAAAATTCAGGATTAAGGAAGATTGGGTATTTGATCGGGAAGCAAGCCGTATGTTTTGCCGTATTATAGGCATTGCGCCCTGCAAAACGCAAATGTCTGTGGATGGAAAAACAGAAAGAGGTGCGACCCCTTTGTTCTGGATATATTATCCTGATTTAAGAGAAACATTGGCAAAGGCCGAAGTTTATAACTCTAAAAATATGGGTATGAACCGGCTGACTTGGGAAGAGTTGTTTGAAACAAGAATGTTCAGCAGTTATATTCTTAAATCTACTTTGGATAATCCTCAGAACAGGCCGATCCGCTCTTATGTTAAAGATCCTATACTGGCCCTCCTGGAAGGCGATAATATCAAAAACAAAATATTCGACTACGAGCAAAATCTCTGGTCCTATTAAGGTTGTATAAACGATCTTGTTTAAAAAGTATGGCCTCCTGAATAAGGAGGCTTTTCTTTTTTAACATCTTCATTCTAAAATATTTACAAAAAAAAGTTTTCAAATCGTAAATCTTCTATAGGATATTAAAATAAAAGTTGTATTTTCGTTACGGTTTTTCATAGGATATTGGATTTTAAAAACGGGGCTGGATTTCTATCCGGGCCCCATTTTTTTGTCTGTACTTTTCCGGATTCCGAAAATTTTTCTTTACTCTCTTGCCGACGATTTGTTGAAATGGTTCATTATAATATTCGCTTTTGCGGCACCAATGATTTTCTCTAATTGTGTAAAATCCTGCTCACTTATCTTTTTTACGGACTTAAACTCTTTCAGCAACGCATCGGCTGTCGCCTGTCCTATACCTTTAATGTCTTCTAACTCATTTTTAAAAGTGCCTTTACTTCTTTTCTTTCGATGAAATGTTATTCCAAACCGATGAACCTCGTCTCTTATACGACGGATAAGCTTTAGGCTTGGGCCATTATAAGGGAGTTTTAATGATTCTTTGTCACCGACAAAAAAAAGTTCTTCTTCATTTTTTGCAAGCCCGACCAATGTCATTCCGTTTTCAATGTTGAGTTCCCGAACTGCTTCATAGGCGGCTCCTAATTGCCCTTTGCCGCCGTCTATAATTACCAATTGGGGAAATGGCTGCTTTTCTTCCAGCAATCGTTTATAACGGCGATGCACAGCTTCTTTCATTGTAGCGAAGTCATTTATGCCTTCCACCGTTTTTACATTAAAATGCCGGTAATCTTTTTTACTGGGTTCTGCATTTTTAAAACACACCATTGCCGATACCGGGTAACTTCCCTGGAAGTTTGAATTGTCAAAGCATTCAATATGGCCAGGTAATTCTGTTAATTGCAGGTCTTCCTGTAATTGTTCCAGGGTTTTTGTCTTGTTGTCCTGCTGTTTATTAAGTTTTAATCTTTCTTTTTCTTTAGTTTCTTCGACAAAATATTGTGCGTTTTTTAGTGACAAGTCAAGCAGCTTTTTCTTTTCTCCTCCTTTAGGAATAAGAAGTAGTATTTCCTGCTCAGTATATTCGGTCTCAAAAGGGATGATTATTTCTTTTGCTGTACTATTAAAGGTTGTTCTGCATTGGGCAATCGCAAAACTTAATATCTCTGATTCCGGTTCATCAAGATGGGTTTCATAACGAAGCGTCTGCGTTTGTACAATAGTTCCGTTCTGTACCATCAGGTAGTTCACATATGCAATATCCTGTTCTTTTATAATAGAGAAAACATCCAGGTCGCCAAGACGACTGCTGACTATAACCGATTTTGATTGGTATCCTTCAATAAATTCTATTTTTCTTCGAACTGCTTCAGCTTTCTCGAATTCAAGCTTTGCGGCATATACTTTCATTTCGTCCCTGAAATGAGTAATCACCGGTGAAAGGTTTCCTTTTAGTAAATTCTTTAATTGTACAAGGTCTTTTTTGTAATCATCTTCTGTTTGTAATCCTTCACAAGGACCTTTGCAATTCCCTAAATGGTATTCAAGACATACTTTGAACTTTTTCCTTTCTATATTTTTTTCTGTAAGGTTAAGGGAGCAATTTCTTAACTGAATGGTTTGTTTGATGAAGGTTAATAACTCTCTTACTTTGCCAACTGAAGTATAGGGCCCCAGGTATTCTGAACCATCTTCTGTTTTTTTTCTTGTCAGGAACACTCTTGGGAAGGGCTCATTTTTAATAACAATAAAAGGATAGCTCTTGTCATCTTTCAGGTTGATATTGAAGCGAGGTTGAAATTGTTTTATCAGTGAGTTTTCCAGAAGAAAAGCATCCTGTTCAGAGTCGACGATCGTAAATTCAATCCGATGAATCCGTTGAACGAGTTCATGTGTTTTATAGGAGGTAAATGTTTTGGAAAAATAAGACCCTACCCTTTTTCGCAGGCTTTTTGCCTTACCAACATATAACAATTCATCAGTGACATCGAAATACTTATAAATGCCAGGCTCATGGGGTATTGTCGATGCTATATGTTGAAACTCTGCTACTGTCATTCTTTTCTTCGTGTTCCATCAATGTCTATTGCCAGGTTATTTTTAAAGTTTTTGTTGAGTCTTCATGGCCCGGCTTTTGAATAATAGAAGTTACCTGGAAACTTTCATTTACCGTCCAAAGCATCCGCTTGGTAATGGAACTGTCTTTCGTAGAAACAAGTTTATCGACAATAATGTTCTTCACTTTATCTCCGTTTCCCGCATCGGGTTCTATCGTTACTTCTTCACGTTGAATTTCTTCACTTTTATCCTTTGGAGTATAGGTAATTATAGCCCGGTTCAAAGAGGCATCGAAAAATTTTGACTCTTCGTATTTGGCAGAAATAGTTTTGTCTGTCAGGTCTGGCAGGGTCAAAAAATCATTAGCATAAGAATGAAACTCCTCCCGCTTAATATAGCTCGTGTCCCATGTACTGTCTCTACTGGTCAGTTTGGTGATTTGGTATAAGGAAGTGTCAATATGCGCTACCTGGCTTTTAAGAAAGGATAAAACAGGAAAAAAGCCTTCTTCTTTTTTGTCTTCTTTGGGTTTGCAGCAGTACAGTAATAGTGAAATACAGAGAAAGAAAAACAGCGTTATTTTTTTCATGCCCAAAATTAAAAGAAAGACAACAAAAATCCCGGGTAACAAAGTCCGGGATAAAGAATGATTTGCGGTAGCGTCGGTTTATTTATTGACTGAAACACCGATTTTTAATCCAAAGTCAAACAGATTTTCTTTTACTGGATATTCCTTTACGAAACTGGAATATAACTGGTAGCGAACCTGTGGACCAACCTGCCAGTTCATTTTGCCTGTAGAGTAAGAAACGAAAGCTTCAAGACTTGTGTTCAGGTTCCAACGGCGGGTAAGCCAGGGGACTTCTGCATAGTTTTTATAGTTGGAAGATAAAACATAAGCCCTGTCTCCAAGGATATATGTAGGCTGTATTGTGCTACCAATTCCAAATTGTACTTTTTCATCGCCAGCCAGTTTTAATTCAATGCCAATAGGTGCTGATACCTGGAAATAGAAATTGTGTAACCAATCTGACTTGTATCCATTAAAATTCCTGTAATTGCTGATCGTGCTTACTGAGTCAGCCGTATAGCCACCACTATTTAGGGCGATGGTTGTTACCTCGGAAGGATAACTGAATGCTTTTATATCATACCGGCTGGTGTTAAATTGAAGCCCGGCCCGTATTTTAAGTATTTTACTAACTGCATAACGGGCGGCAACACCTACTTCCAGGCCCATATCGGGTTTATGTGTAACCACGTTATTAATATCATTATATAAAGAAGTACCAGTTGCCCCGGAATTCAATAATCTCAGGTAGGATTTATTCTCACTTAGTTTACGATAACTGATAGTTGGAGTAAAATAATACTGGAAAGAAAGTTTTTTATTTCTGCGGGTATAGCTATTGATTACGCTTTCAATGGTCAATGGCCGGTTCGATGAAATAGAAAACAATGGAAGATCTTTTTTCGTTCTGTCATTGTTTATGAAGCTGATATTGTTAAGTGTCCAGTTAAAATCCTGGTCGGTTGCCTGGTCAGAGATATTTATAGAAACTGGGGTGTAAACCGGAAGCTTATTTTCTGCTTGGTCTGATGCCGGCATAGTTCCGGAAATATAATCCGGTTTTTTAGATTCTGTTACAGGGGATACTTCATCCGTTGATGCGGGTTCTGTACCAGCTTCTATTGAATAGGTTGTTGTCGTTAGGTTTAGATTGCCTGGTATAAGAAGTGATTGAACGACAGGAGGCTTTTCTTTTACTGAATAACTCCCTGTGAAAGGGGTTAAAGGCGAATTATCCGGCCCGGGGCTTTCAACCAGTTCTTTAACTCCAGGTGTAAGCAACTGTACATTTTTATCAGGTGATTGAAGGGTATTGGCTGGAACAGAGTTGGTCAACATGATTATAGTTACAAAGCCCGCTGAAAGAAATAAGATGAGACCGATACCAAACCATCTTCTGCGGGTATGCAATGCAGAATAAATCTTTTTCCACGCATTTTCGGAAGGGTACATACGATACTGATCGCTACTCTCCCGCAGGAAGCGTTCAAAATTCTCATTATTGTAATTACTCTGCATACCCGGCAAACTTTAGAGTACGGCTGACAGTTAATCACTTATTCACTGCCGCAAACCACTCAGCACTTTGTTTTGGTTTATTTACAATTATTTTCTTTCTTATCAGTATATCTTCCAGCATTGATTTTGCTCTTGTATACTGGCTTCTGCTTGTGCTTTCTTCGATTTCCAGCATACCGGCGATTTCTTTGTGACTATAGCCCTCAATCGCATACAGGTTAAGAACAGTTCTGTATCCTATCGGCAACAACCTGATACACTCTACTACCTGCTTGGCCTGTACAATGGAATGTACACTTTCCTCTCTCACCTGTACCCCTGTTGCATGAATTATATCGATGCTTTCATTGAACTTCTTATTTTTCTTCAGGATATTAATGCAGGTATGAACAATAATCCTTCGTATCCAGCCCTCAAAAGCTCCACGGTTTTCAAAAGTGTGTATTTGTGAAAACACTTTTATGAAGCCTTCCTGCAGCATATCCTCAGCATCTTCACGATTATGTGCAAAACGATAACAAACAGCCAGCATTTTGGGGCTATACTTGTTGTATAACTCCCGCTGGGCAACAGCGTTGTTTTGCAAACAGCCTTTTAAAATGGCTTCCTCGGTCATGTGTTCCCTTTGGTTGCCTGTAAGTTAAGACATTTTCCAATTCACAATGCTGCATTGAAATGTAAAAAAAGGGAAGTGAAATAAGCGATGTTGTTGAAAAAATGTTATAAAACTGATAGGTATTTTAAAATATTTCTATGAAAATAAAATAATAATTAAAAAATGCACATCAGAAATTAACAAAAAGACCAAAGTCAAAAACTGAAAAGTAATTATTTTTTAGGCCGCTCCAGGCTATCGGCCGGATAGCGGGATTTCATTTGTTCCCGTATACCGCCCGCCCAATTGATCAATGTATCTTTTTCCGCCTGGCTTAGTTTTGCATTTTTGTGGATCCATGTGTAGGAGTTAAGCGGCATTTCTTCTTCCTTTACTTCCTTCATTATTTCTTCCAGTTTATGATATTGCCTGCGGGGAGCATACATTGAAAATTCATCAAAATTCAATTCTCTCTTTCCTTCAATAATATGATCAGTCATCCACCAGTCTATGGGCTGAACGTTGCTGTACCAGGGATAGGCCGTATAGTTGCTGTGGCAATCATTGCAGGCTTTATCTAATATAGTTTTTACGGCTGGCGATACCGGGTATAACCGGGAGATATGATCCGGCTGATTACCCTGCATATTATTTCGTTTCGGATGAAAAAACTGCATGATGACCAGGATAACAAGCAATGCGATAAATATCTTTTTAACCATTTTAGATTTATTTATTGTCAATTAAAATTTCGCCGGTCATTTCTTTTGGAATTGGCAAACCCATCACCGTTAATATGGTGGGTGCAAGATCGCCAAGTTTTCCGGGCCTGATGGATCCTTTCCATGAACTATCAATTATAAAAAAAGGAACCAGGTTAAGTGTGTGAGCTGTATTGGGCGTACCATCGGCATTAACCATATAATCTGCATTGCCATGGTCGGCTGTCAGGAAAATTGTATACCCGTTTTCAAGGCCGTTTTTAACCACCTGTGCCACACATTTGTCTACTGTTTCTACCGCTTTGATAGCGGCTCCCCATACCCCTGTATGGCCAACCATGTCAGCATTGGCGAAATTGAGGCATATGAAATCCGCGCTTTTATTTTTTATTTCTGCAACGATTGCGTCAGTTACCTCATAGGCGCTCATCTCCGGCTTCAGGTCATAAGTGGCAACCTTCGGTGAAGGAATCATTATTCTTTTTTCACCTTCAAATGGTGTTTCCCGGCCTCCGCTAAAAAAGAAACTTACATGCGGGTATTTTTCTGTTTCAGCAATACGGATTTGTTTTAGCCCATTTTGCTCCAGTACTTCACCCAGTGTGTTGTTGAGATTGTCGTTTTCAAAAATGATATGTACATTTTTAAATGTTTTATCGTATTCCGTCATTGTTGTATAATGAAGATCCAATTTCTTCATATTCAACTCCGGGATATCAATTTGAGTAAGCACTTGTGAAATTTCCCTGCAACGGTCTGTCCGGAAATTAAAACAGATTGCAGCATCGCCTTCCTTAATAGTCGCTAATGGTTGTTGAGATTCATCCAATATAACTGTTGGTTTTATAAATTCGTCGGTTATATTTTCTCTATACGATTGTTCAATGGCGGCTAATGCATCTGTTGCCTTTTCTCCTATACCGTTTACCATTGCATCGTAAGCCAGTTTAACACGCTCCCATCTTTTATCTCGGTCCATGGCATAATAGCGGCCACTTACAGAAGCTATTTTACCGGTTGTTTTATTTAAATGGGATTGAAGGTCTTTTATAAAACCTAAACCGCTTTTTGGATCAGTGTCTCGGCCATCTGTAAATGCATGTATAAATACATCCTCTAATTCTTCTTTTTTACAGACATCAACAATTGCCTTTAGATGATTGATATGCGAATGGACTCCACCGTTACTTACCAGCCCCAGAAGATGGAGAGGTTTTTTGTTGTCTCTGGCATATCGTATGGATTTTAACAGTTCTTCATTTTTAGCAAAAGAACCATCTCTTACAGCCACATTAATTCTTTGTAACTCCTGATATACAATTCTTCCTGCACCAAGATTTAAATGTCCTACTTCTGAATTACCCATTTGCCCATCCGGCAGGCCCACAGCTTCCCCGCAGGTTACCAGGGTCGTATTGGGATAATTGATGTACAATGACTGAACAAATGGTGCATTTGCATGCTGGATAGCGTCAGCAGATGCAACTTTTCCCAATCCCCATCCGTCCATAATGACGAGTATAACTTTCTTTTGCGCCATGTTTATTAAATTATCGGATATTATTTTTAAACTGATTCATTTTCAATCTCTAATAGGAATCCGCACCTTATTGTGACTTTTACGGATGAACCTTGTAAAACTACGTCCAAAACATGGAATTTCTGTGAAAGCTGTGAAAACAAAATGGTTTGTAGTACTTTAGTTGTTCCAAGAATCCGTAAGCCTGTGGCATGTTTTTAGATTAAAACATCATTGAAAACCTTAAAAGCATGAAAACGAAATTTACGATCTTATTGCTAACCCCGGTTTTTCTCCTCTTTTCCTTCACGATGCAGGGTGGAATTGATGAAGTAATCGGCGCCCTTAAAACCGGAAGTGTTTCTGAATTGTCGAAATATATTGAAGACAATGTAGAAATTACCTTGCCGGATAAAAGTGATAATTACAGTAAAGCGCAATCGGTTCTTGTATTAAAAGATTTTTTTTCCAACAGTGGCGTAAAAAGCTTTGATGTAAAACATAAAGGCGACGGCCCAAGCGGGCAGTTTTGTGTGGGTACCCTGGTTACCAAAAACGGTAATTATAGAACTAATGTATTTATGAAAGTGAAAGGAAACAAACAGATTATGAAAGAAATCCGTTTTCAATCCGTAGAGTAAAGCTTTTATTTGTTCGTATAAAGCCTTCTTAATAATGTTGAGAAGGCTTTTTTATTTTTGCAGCTATGACTTTTGATGAACAATTACACCATTTGATTGATGAAGCTTTAAGGGAAGATGTAGGGGATGGAGATCATTCCACTCTTTCCTGTATACCTGCTGATAAAAAAGGGAGGGCGGTTTTGAAAATAAAGCAGGATGGAATCATTGCAGGTATTTCAGTTGCTGAAAAAATTTTCCGGTATAAAGAACGCCATTGTATTTTTAAAAGGTTTAAGGAAGACGGGGATAAAATGGTTACAGGTGAAACAGCTTTTGAGGTAGACGCTTCGGTGCATATTATTCTGCAATGTGAACGGCTTGTATTGAATTGTATGCAGCGGATGAGCGGCATAGCCACCCTGACACGTGCTTATGCAGATAAAATAAAAAAGTATAAAACAAAGATTTTAGATACCAGGAAAACAACACCCAATTTCCGACTGCTGGAAAAAGAGGCGGTAAGAATAGGCGGGGGCGTAAATCATCGCTTTGCTTTGTATGATATGATTATGCTGAAAGACAATCATATTGATTTCTGTGGCGGTATCGAACAGGCAATAGAAAGAGCATATAATTATGTTCTTAGCCAGAAACCGGGATTGAATATAGAAGTAGAAACCAGGAATATTGATGATGTAAAAAAGGTAGTTGCTGCCGGCAAAGGAAAAGTGTTCCGGATTATGCTGGATAATTTTAAACCAGAGCAGATAAAAGAAGCGTTGATACTTATAAATGGAGATTTTGAAACAGAGGCGAGTGGAGGTATCAACCTTGATAATATTGAGGAATATGCAAAAGCCGGTGTTGACTATGTAAGTATCGGTGCTCTTATACACCAGGCTAAAAGCCTTGATCTTAGCCTGAAGGCGGTGATTGTTTAACACAAAAACCAATTTTAACATGAGCAGAAAAAGTAAACCGGATAACAGGGGCTTTGTTTATAGCACGGATCCTGATTTTAAATTCGAAGAAGAAAATAGTGTCGAAGAAACGCTTTCTGCAGGTCAGCAAAAATTGCGGATACGATTAGATACTAAGCATAGGGCCGGTAAGGCAGTAACATTAATTGAGGGTTTTATCGGTACGGAAAACGACCTGGAAGATCTTGGAAAGAAACTGAAGGGTTTTTGTGGTACTGGCGGATCGGCAAAAGGCGGTGAAATAATTATACAAGGGGACCAGCGGGATAAGGTGCTTCAGTGGTTGCTCAAAAATGATTTTAAGGGGTCAAAGAAAATCTGACAGCTTTTTTAATGAAATGGCCCTTCTATAACCATCATAGCGTTACGAAAGAATCACATTTCCATCGAAATAGTTTATCTAATAATTACTGCCCCTGTGCCAGGCTGTACGATTTTTTCCCATTCCAACTGTTCAATAATTCTAATGAACAAATTTTGAAATTTCCGCTCATACTAACATACAGGCCGATTATATCCTGCTGGTTCAAGGGTGAATCATCTAGGCTTTCAAACCGGACATTATATTGGTTTACAAGATTGGTATAAACAGAACCTGTAGGCCATACTTGCGTGCCGCGGTTGCTAATGTTAACTAATTTAAACTTAACACCTGCATGGCGTTGGCATTTATGCGCTATTGCTTCTGGTTGTTCTTCACTTTCAATAAAGAGGTCAACACCTAAGATGTCTTCATTACCTGTTTCAGTGGAAACCATCATCGAGTTTTGTGCCAGTTTAAATGGAGTAGGGGTGCCTGGTTTATTGGGAATAACTTCTTTGGCTCCGACTTCAGGTTTTTTACCAAAGTTGCTGATGATGGCTTCAGCGAATTGCGTGGTATTTACAGAAGGTTTTGTTTTATCACCAAAGTCGCCTGTATGTACACCGCTTTCTAAAGTATACAATAAGGCGTTTTCAATTTCTCCCGCGTTGCCCGTAAGTCCAACATGGCGTAGCATTGAAATTCCGCTTAATAAAAGCGCTGTTGGATTAGCTATATTTTTCCCGGCTATATCAGGAGCTGTACCGTGCACCGCTTCAAATATGGAAATATGATCTCCGATATTTGCTGAAGGTGCAAAACCCAAACCACCCACTAAACCAGCACATAGATCACTCACTATATCGCCCTGTAAATTGGTCAGTACAACGACATCAAATGTATCCGGCCTTGTTACTAATTTCATACAAAGGTCATCTACAATAATATCATCTGCTTTCAACTCAGGAAACTCTTTCGCTACTTCATAAAAGCATTCCAGGAACAGGCCATCTGTAATCTTCATGATATTAGCCTTATGTCCACAGGTAATGCGTTTTGCATTTTTTTGCCGTGCCATCAAAAAAGCATAGCGAATAACCTGCATACTGCCGGGCCGAGTAATAAAGCGGCGGCTTAATGCCACATCATGTGTAATCATGTGCTCAATGCCGCCATATGTATCTTCAATATTTTCCCGCACTACAGTTATATCAATAGGTATTCCTGCTTTGCTGAAGACAGTATCTACACCGTGTAAGGACTGGAACACTCTTTTGTTAGCATAAGTATTCCATGTTTTTCTTGCGGTAACATTAATGCTTTTCACCCCTTTTCCCTTTGGGGTTTCCATTGGTCCTTTAAATAAAAGCCCCAGCGATTCAATTGTCAATTTGGCTTCAGGCGTCATACCATTATTAAAGCCTTTATCAAACACCCATTTGCCCATATCCACAAATTCATACTCGAGCGGCACTTTGTTAGCTTCAAATATCTTTAAAACAGCATCCATTATTTCCGGGCCGATACCGTCGCCTTTAGCTACTGCGATTTTCATAAACTTTCTTTAAAAAATAATACAGGTTTCTACTACGAAAATAAGGCATGACTATCATCTAACCCCAAACAATTGCATATTGATCAATATTTTCCGATAATCCGGAAAAATCCTCAAAATATTAATAGCCGAATGGTTAACTTATTGTATTAAAAAAAATAGATTAAATGCAGCATAGGTTGTAATAATGGCTGCTACAGAAAATTTCAGGGAAACAATCCGTGGTCAAACGGTTGCATAAAAATTTTTTTTGCAAATTGAAATATATTGTAATCCGGTGATATTGCTTTTTACATTTGATGTCGAGTGTTTATAATTAAATATAATATTACCTATGTTTAAAAAATACATTTTTTTATTTGTAATTGGCGCAATAGTTTTTGACGCTGCCGAAGGGCAAGTAAAACAACCTGTGAAAAATAAAAGCATAGCAAACAGGCAAACACCTATGATGGGATGGTCGAGCTGGAATAATTTTCGTATCCACATCAATGAAAAAATTATAAAAGAACAGACAGATGCGCTGGTGGCTACAGGTATGAAAGAGGCGGGATATACCTTTATTAATATCGACGATGGTTTTTATGGTGGCAGGGGCGAAGATGGAAATATTAAAAATCATCCTGTACGTTTTCCCAGCGGAATGGCGGCAATTACAGGTTATATTCATGCCAGGGGATTAAAAGCAGGAACTTATTCAGATGCCGGTATAAATACCTGTGGTAGTTATTGGGATAAAGATTCTATTGGTGTAGGAATGGGGCTATACGGCCACGAGCGGCAAGACCTTGAATTGTTACTGAACAAATGGGGCTTTGATTTTATAAAAGTTGACTGGTGTGGTGGAGAATGGTTAGGCTTGGATGAAGAAACCAGATACACTGAAATAGGAAACCTTATTAAGGAAATAAAACCACAGGTACTATACAATGTATGCCGCTGGCAGTTTCCTGGTAAGTGGGTAGTGAATGTGGCTGATTCATGGCGCATCTCCGGCGATATTGGAGATCATTTTTCTTCTGTATTGAAGATAATTGACCATAACGCTGATTTATGGAAATACTCTGGGCCCGGTCATGTAAATGATATGGATATACTACAGGTAGGCAGGGGAATGAGTTATGAAGAGGATAAGACACATTTTTCGATGTGGTGCATGCTCAACTCACCACTT
>JAFDYH010000094.1:9144-23741 GCA_018267535.1 Bacteroidota bacterium | reverse complement strand
CCGAAAATTTCTTCCCACCGCATACCATCCAATGTAAAGATGATCAGGTTTTCTGTTTTTGTTTTTTGAGAGAATGCGTTTAATGTTATAACGCAGCCGATAATAAAAACCAACTTCTTCATGATGCAGGAGAATTAACCGTTGAAAAAAGAAGGGCGAAACAATGTATCGCTCCGCCCTTCATGAATTTTTACTACTAGAATTTATTGAACAATCCAAACGTCTTTGTTAATATCATCAGCTCCTCCATATTGGCTTTGCAAAGCCGCTTTTAAATTATCTCCATTTGTAGACGCTTCATTAGGAGGATACTGAAATCTTCTTGGAATTATGCCTCCATTGCCTGTACCCGTACCTGCATCGAACACTGGAACCCCAGTTCTTCTCCATTGATAATAGGCCTGCAAACCAGAATTGCGGAAGTAGGCAAGATATTTCTGAGTAAGAATCTGCGTAAGACCCGTAGCGTTATCACCGGCGTATTTTACAGCGGACTGATTGAAATAATCTGAAAAATTGAAAGTAACATTATAAGTTAAATTCGCTGTCCCATCGTCATTCCTAAATGTTACAGTATTGGCGCCATCTTTAATTCCGTAAAACTCAAAACTTGCTTTTACGCCATTCTGGTACCATGTATCGGCACTACCTGTTGCCCATCCCCTGTTAATTCCCTCCGCTATAGCAAAACAAACTTCCGGATAGCTGACAATAAGCGTAGGTTCTGCTGTATACCCTGTGTAATAATGATTAAAATTATAGAGGGACAATTTTTTAGCACCAGACTCTGTGGCCAATGTTCCTAAGTCAACACCAGAGCCACCGCCTTTAAACGACCTGTAATCTGTGTCAGCAAAGCCCAGTCCCCGTGCAGGTTCTGCAATGACCATTGCACGTATATCATTTAAAGCACTTAGCGTATTTAAATACGTGGCAGCAACATTTAAACGGCCTGCATTATTACCATAGTTGTTTGCATTGTCCGGGTAATAATTATAAGAACTGTTATATACATACTGCAGGTTATCATCGTTGCTGGTAAAGATAGGGTACTTGGTAGGATCAGCAACAATCGCAGCAAACTGTTGCTTTACGCCCAGATCAGGATCATCAGCCTTTTTACTCAGTTCGATCAATATACGCAACCGGTAGCTGTTTACTACTTTTTGCCAATGTACCAACGCAGATCTTGCAGAACTGGCATTATCACTTGGGTTGAAATAAAAATCGCCAGAGAACTCCAGGAAGCCGTTTGTTAAAAGCCCATTCAATATAATATTTGCACTGTCCAGCCAAACCAATGATTGCTTGAATATTTCTTTTTGCGAATTATATTTTGGAGCGATGTTATTGATGCCTTGTAACGCTTCAGTCATAGGGATATCACCCACTTTTTCACTCATATCTACAAAAAAGAAAGCGCGGAAAAACAGGCCAAGTGCATG
Source organism: Bacteroidota bacterium (assembly GCA_018267535.1). Classification (GTDB taxonomy): domain Bacteria; phylum Bacteroidota; class Bacteroidia; order Chitinophagales; family Chitinophagaceae; genus JAFDYH01. Next base: position 22,296 of record JAFDYH010000094.1, on the reverse strand, counting down.
GTATGGGTTATTATCGTTGCCACTGTTTGCTTTGTTGGCAAGCCCTTCCATGGCGACCACATTATTGAGTGTACCATAATCCAGGCCGGCACTACCTGTCCAGTATTTATTATCTCCGTAATAGGTGTAGTTGGAAACAATGTACTGATCGGCCTTATCTTCATATCCACCGGGATAAACTATCAGGTTACCCATTACAGCCCTTAACGCCACTCCGGGGGGTACTGAAAGAGGAAGGTTGTTATTAAGCGAATAATCTTCGAACTTTTTCTTACACCCGGCGAACACAACCAGCATCACAACCCCGAGTGTTATCTTAAATACTAATGATTTCATACAAATATTTTTAGTTATTCTGGTAATTTTTTAGAAAACGACATTTACATTAAAGCCATAACTTCTTGTAGTCGGAGTCTGGAGGTCATACTCCCTGCTGATACCATTAAACTGGTTGCGTCCCGGATACTGATCAACATCAATATCATGAAACGCTTTCGGGAAAAAGTATAACAGGTTCCTTCCTACCAATGAAACATCAATCCTGTTAATGAATGATTTTCCTAAAAATTTCTGTGGCAGTGAATAGGTAATTACCACTTCACGAAGTTTTGCATAAGTCTTACTTACCATGGTGTGCTGTGGATCATTAAAGAAACTGCTTACATAATCCTGTATCCAGTGCGTTGCTGTTTTATTCTGTGTATAAGTAAGTCCTTTGCCATTGGTAATAACCCCGGTTACAGGATCATATTCTATCAGGCTACTTCCTCCTACAACCTGTACACCATCACTGCTCAATATTGGGTTTCCGCTCGCATCTACTGCACCGGCATAACCCGGGTCTCCCCAGTGGTCAGATTCGTAACGGCGTGCTTCCCCAATTTTCCCTTCATTTGTATTGGCGCCGCGTCCGCCCTCTGTCAACTTACGAAGTACACGATCCTGCAACCTGCCTCCTACCATACCATCAAACTGGAAAGCAAAACTGAATGATTTGTATGAAAACTTATTGTGGATACCCCAAGACCAGTCAGGGTCAGCATGACCGAGATACTGTGATTTTGGCAAATAAATCGGGTATCCGTCTTCGTCATGTATTACTTTACCGTCCGGTGTCAATGCTTCATAAGAGCCATACAGTTGATCCACCCTATCACCAATATGATAAGGATAGCCTGAAGCTGCGCCAGGAATTTCGGGAACACCGCCCGCAAATTTTTTAAACACTTCTTTATATGTAGCCCAGTTCAATAATACATCCCAACGGAAGCTCTTTGACTGAATCGGTGTGCCCGTTAAAGAAATTTCGCCACCTGTTCTTTTTGTAGTTAGGTCGGAGGTAAAAATAGCGTTTATTCCACTTGCTTCTGAAATAGTCTGTGGTGATATTCTTGGACCATCAATATACTGGAAATAAGTAGTACTTAAGCCTAAACGATTTTCCAAAAAGCGCATTTCAATCCCATATTCAAAATTACTTCTTGAGGTTGGCTTAACACTTGGGCTAATAGTATAAGAAGGTGCATAGGCCCCGGTTATATTATTATAAACAGGAGCTGTAGTATACGGTGGTTGAGCCAATGTGTAGGCTGGTCCTTCATATGGTGTATAATAGCTATTGCCGTAGCCAACCGGGCTTCCAATTCCAAGACTTTGGAATGCTACACCTACATATTGAGAAGTACCCCCATCTTTCACATTAGCATAGCTAGCCCTCAACTTAAGAAATGTAATTGCTTTAGGAAGGCTTATATAATCCGATAAAACGGAACTCAATGAAACCGATGGGTAGAAATAAGAATTTTTCCCAAGCGGCAAAGCAGATGTTTTATCTACCCTGCCAGTAGTAGCCAGCGTAAAATATTTCTTGTATGTAAGGTCAAACGAATAATACGCACTGGTTTGAATCAGGTTCGATCCATAAGAATATGCACGGGTCGGTTTCAGTGAATTTGCAAATGTATATACATTAGGGACGATCAACTGGTCTGTACTCACATAGCTCGATCCAAATTTCATATTACGGATAGAGCCCCCGGCATAAGCACTTAACGAAAAGCCGCTTCCTGCTATATCGTCTTTGTTGAACCTTAACATTGCTTCTGTATTATTCTCCCAAAGGTCGCGCCGGTCTTCACGATAATTACCATGATTATGCTCATCACCATAAGGGTGTGCAGAGAATGGCATTTTTTCTGTCCTCAACAAATTATACGTAGTAATATTAGAGCGAACCATTACATCTAGGTTCTTGTTAAATTTATATGTTGCAGAAACCCAGCCATACAAATCATTTTTATAATGGCTTCTTAGCCATTCGTAGCTCATAAACCAGGGATTCTGGTAGCGTTTATATTCAACAAAATTCGACTGAATACCTTCTTTACCCGGCTGCCAATAGTTACGAATATTGGGATCTAACACATTCCAGTCAGCTCCTGTCCACACATCCACGTCATATATAATACTATTAGGACCATAAACGGCATCCGGAATATTTTTCGAAAACTGGCGGTTGTAATTAATATTCGCCTCAACTTTAAATTTAGAGCTAATATCATAACTACCATACAAATTTAAGTTTATAGTATTCAACCCTGTATTCGGAGTAATACCACGCTGATACCCATTGGAGACTGACATCCTTATATTGGAACGATCTGTAACTGAAGAGAAATTTATATTATTGGATGTTAACAATCCTGCTTGTAAAAAATTCTGAAGATTATCTTTTCCCCTGGCTGTCCATGGCGTTGGTGCGATATGGCCTGTAAAAGTAGTACCGTCTGCAAAGGTTGTTACATAATCCTTTGTAGGATCATATGCTCCATCATATTGAGGTAACAACCGGCCATCTAAACGAGGCCCCCATACATCATAGTCTTTATCGTTGACACCCGAACCGGTACCATTACTGTTATAATCACCAAAAGCATATTTCTGGTTATCACCACCGCCATATTCATTTTGTACTTTGGGGATGGCTATAAACCCTTTGTTAATTTGGGTGCTGCTATTGAGTTCAACAGTAAAACCCTTGTTGTTTTTCTTACCCCTTTTTGTCGTAATCATTATAGCGCCATTAATACCACGGCTTCCATAAAGAGCAGCCGCTGTTGGTCCTTTCAACACAGTATAGGTTTCTATATCGTCCGGGCTGATATTCCAGGTATCGGAGTTAATCGGAATACCGTCGACAACAAAGAAATTAAGGTTTGATCCACGAAGAAGTACAGTAGGCGAAGCCAGTAATTCCTGGTTAATACCTACATTCAAGCCAGCTACTTTACCGGTTAAACCATTGATGGGGTTTGCCTCTCTGGCCTTTAATAAGTCTGCCCCTTTGACTTCCTGAACTGAATAACCGATCTTTTTTGCTTCTTTTTTAATACCCAGCGCGGTTACAACAACTTCTGATAGATTAGCCTCCGCAACAGCTAAATCAACCCCAGAAGATGCTTGTGATGCTGGAATTGATTTATTAGCATACCCAACGTTGCTTATTTCAAGCATATCTGTCGGAAGGGCCTGAATACTGAAATTACCATTTGCATCTGAAACAGCCTGGGCCTTCGATCTTTTATTTGTAATAGTAGCACCGGCAAGGGGCTGTTTACTATCGCCTGCCAGCACCTTACCACTTATTGTCTGCTGCGCCAGTACCACGTATGACACCACAAACATCAAAAGGGTAAGCAAAAGATGTTTTACGCGAGATTTGCAATTTTCCATAATCAGAATTGTTTTGGTTTTGTGATCTTAATTAAACAAGCAGATTTTCTAAATTTTTATAGAGACCTGCAATCATTTGCAGATATCTATTTTTTTTATAAATGAATAAGGCTGGAAGCAATCCTGGGGGTTTCAGGGTCTCCTATTCTGCATGGAAAGTATACTCCCTCTATACTTTCAACGCTGCAAAATTGAAACTGCCGTGTAAAATTGTTTTTAAGACAATGTAAACAAATAGTTACCAATTAGCCGGTTTTACAAAAAAGAATAAAAGTCCCCGTCCTGAATCCAGTTTATACAGTCAATGAATTAAAATTAATTTGTTTAGTATTTATAAACAAAAAAATTATTTGCCCTATCTTTTCTTTAGATGACCTTTTAAAATGGGAAAACGATTGCACGAAAATAGTTAAGTTGCTACCTTCATAGTGAACCGCAGTTGAAAAACTCATGATCAAAAGAAAACAAGCTATTTTATTTATTCTTTTTTCAATACCGGTCTGTTTCACGTCTTCCTGCTATTATTCAAAAAGCACAGCAAAAAAAATACTACATAAAGCCGAATCCGCTGCCCCCTACGATATTATTATTGTCCCCGGCATTCAATTCACCAATGGCAAATGGGATAAAACGATGAAAGGGAGAATCTACTGGTCCAAGTACCTGTTTGAAAAAGGAATTGCAAAAAATATCATGTATTCAGGAAACTCCGTTTACAGCCCCCATTACGAAGCAGAAATAATGAAACTGTATGCCGTGGCCATCGGCATTCCGGCAGATCATATTTACACCGAGAAAAAAGCCGAGCACAGTACCGAGAATGCCTACTATTCCTATAAATACGCAAAAAAATTAGGTTTTAATCGAATAGCATTGGCCTCAGATCCTTTTCAAACAAGAACATTAAGGAGTTTTATCCGGAAAAGAATAAGCCGGGATGTCGGGCTACTTCCATTTGTTTCAGATACATTGAAAGCAATGGAGCCATCTATGACCGACCCGCAAATAGACTATCAACAGGCATTCAACAAAGATTTTATTTCTATTACGAAAAGAGATAGCTTCTGGAAAAGATTAAGGGGTACCATAAAAGGAAACATAGATACCACCGCTTACCAATAATAAGGGAAATCAATTTCCGTTTTGGAGAAACCTTTGCTCAATAACCAGCAACTCAGAATCTGTGAGGTGTGATGTATTCTTTAAAACCCGGATAAAGTATTTTACTTCTATCGCCGAAGCAGGACAACCCGAATTTTGCCCTTTTTTTTCCAGCCCCTCTCCTTCTGCCCGTATTTGAGAGTCGGCAAGTAATTGGCCATTCTTGTCAAGAATCAACCAGAATGGAATACCCTGATCAGCCCCGTTATATTTATTCAATAGGGCAATGCCTCCAGGATTTTCTAACTGCTTTTTATTTTTTGATTCATGCACTACAAGATGACAAATAATATAGTTATTCGCAAAAAGCTGTTCACAAGTTTTATCATATATACTGCTATCCATTTTGCGACACCAGCCACACCAGGAAGCATGAAAAATGATAAATACGTTTTTACCTTCTTTTGCAGCCTTTATACAAGCATTTTTCAATATAGTATCAGCAGCTTCAGGTTGCTGTGCATTTGTAGATAGCAGAGCACATGTAAACCCAAAAACCAGACATATTCTAAGCAAGTGCGATTGCATAAGATTAAAAATAACGAATATCGAATGCTTTGATAACGAATAATCGGCTAAGATCTTGCAGCTGTGCACAAGTTATGAGCATACAAACTTATTTATACCTCTTAAATTTGCATGATGACAAAACTCAGTGTTAATATTAATAAAATAGCGACCCTGCGCAATTCAAGAGGAGGCAATAATCCGGATGTGGTGAAGGCCGCCATAGATGTACAGCTGTTCGGGGCAGATGGCGTAACCGTTCACCCAAGACCGGACGAAAGACATATACGGTACAAGGACGTTCGCGAAATAAAAAAAATAATAAAAACCGAGTTCAATATAGAAGGAAATTGCCGTGAACAGAAATTTATCGACCTTGTACTGGAAACAAAACCCGACCAGGTAACCTTGGTGCCCGATGAACTGGGTCAGCTTACTTCCGATCATGGATGGGACACGATAAAGAACAAAAAATACCTTACAGACATCATTTCCGTTTTTAAAAAAGCAGGTATCCGTGTTTCCATCTTTGTTGACCCGGTAATTGAAATGGTAAGCGGCGCTGCCGAAACAGGAACCGACCGTATTGAGCTCTACACAGAAGGATATGCCCGGCAATTTGCAACAGGCAAAAAACAAGAGGCTGTCAATCCCTATGTCGCCGCAGCAAAAAAAGCAAAAGAATCAGGATTAGGCTTAAACGCAGGCCACGACCTGGATTTACATAACCTGAAATTCTTCAAACAAAATATTCCCTGGCTGGATGAGGTAAGTATCGGGCATGCGTTAATATCAGATGCTATTTATCTTGGGCTGGAAAACAGCATCCAGTTGTATAAAAGGCAGTTGGCTGAATAAATGCCTTTGTTCAAAAATAATTTTCCCGCTTCTGTGATTTTTCAACCTTTACTGCGATTAATGAGATAAATCATTTCATAGTAAACGGATAATGACAAGCGCTGCTGAACAGGAAGAGTTTTTAAAACTGGTTGAAGACAATAAAGCGATCATTTATAAGATCTGCAATTCTTATTGCCCCAACCGCAATGACCGGCAGGACCTCGCCCAGGAGATTGTATACCAGTTGTGGAAATCAGGTAAAGCTTTCTCCGGTCAACATAAATTTTCAACCTGGATGTACCGGGTTGCATTGAATGTGGCCATTTCATTTTACAGGAAAAGAAAATCAACTGTACAGGAGATTTCTTTGGGAGAACATTTGCCGGAACCGGAAGATAAAGACGATGGTACCGGAACCATGGAAGAAAACATTAACCGTTTGCAACAGTTCATCAGCGAACTAAAGGAACTGGACAGGGCTTTGATGATCCTATACCTGGAAGAAAAAACGTATAAAGAGATTTCTGAAGTCCTGGGCATTACCGAGACGAATGTCGCTACCAAAATAGGACGCATCAAAGAAAAGCTAAAACAAAAGTTTTTACAAAATTAAGCTTCATAAAATGGAAGACAGCGAATTAAAAAAATTATGGCAATCGTACGATCAAAAGCTGGAAGAGGCGAGAATCCTCAACATGCAATCATGGGCTTTGAACCTGAAGAGTTTTGAAATATTGCAAACCCAGAAAGCAAAGTCAAAGTTAAACTCGTTAAAATGGCTGAAACTTGTTATTATTCTCGCTGGAGTTGTTTGGGTAACAATATTGCTATTCCTTTTTTTTAAATCGCTTAGTTATCAAAACATATTCTTCACCACATCTGTTGGCATTATTGCCTTATTTAATATCCTTGCCATCCTGCTGTATATACGACATATAGTACTTATCTATCAAATCGATAATAGCGAAAATGTTATCGATACGCAAACCAAGCTGGCTACTTTGCAGTCATCTACCATGAATACAGGACGTATACTTTGGCTGCAAATGCCGTTTTATACCACTTTCTTTTATTCTCCCGCACTTTTAAATGATAGTAAGTTTTGGCTCATCTCTGTACCCGTTACCCTCCTGTTTACGTTTTTCTCTATTTGGCTATATAAAAACATAAACTACCAGAATACAGAAAAAAAATGGTTTAAAATACTGTTCGGCAGCCCGGAGTGGACATCGGTAAACAAAGCCATTGGCTTCTTAAAAGAAATAGAAGATTTCAAAAAAAATCTTTAGCGATTATGGCAATACTGTTTAGACTTTAGAATCTTATCATTAAAGATTTTTTATCCCTCTCACGAAGGCCAGGCATAAACTGCAAATGAAGAAATAGTTTTTAGTGTGTATAGTATAAAGCAGGTTCACCTAAGGCCCCTTCTCTTATTGTAGATAAAATTCATTTTTAAGAACAGGCCCGGGAATAGTAACAGAAGCTTACTTCTTCCCGATTAATGAAAATACTTTCTCTTTATAATTAACACCGATGGGAATTGTAGCTTTATCCATTTCTACCGAATTGCCATAAATCGCTTTTATGTGCGATATAGCGATAATGTATGATTTATGGATCCGGAAAAACTGCTTGGGTGGCAATATCCTTTCAATATCACTCATTGTCTGGTGGGTGATCAGTGTATTGTCAATCGTATGGATTTTGAGATAATCCTTCATGCCTTCTACATAAACAATGGAGGAGAAACTAACACGGAAAAACTTACTGTTTGCCTTTATAAAAATATGGTCTCCTTTTTCTTCTTCATTCTTACCGGGTTCGTTCAGCAAACGGCCATCCGCTATTTTATTAATCGTCTTCAGGAAGCGTTCAAATGAAATAGGTTTTAATAAATAATCAATAACGTTCAGCTCATAACTTTCAACCGCATGCTCGGGATAAGCGGTAGTCAAAACAACCAAAGGTGGTTCTGTCAGTGAACGAAGAAAATTCAAACCCGTCATACCCGGCAATTGTATATCAAGAAACATCACATCTACTTCCTGTTTCGCCAGGCCTTCCATAGCCTCCGGTGCGTTGCGATAAACACCTACCAGTTCAAAACGCTCCACTTTTTCAAGATGGCTTTTAATTACATCCTGCGCCAATCTTTCATCTTCTACTATAATACACTTAATCAAGCGGCCTTTGTTTTAATAATTAATGAGACGGTAAACGTATTGTTCTTTAAAATTACATCCAGCGTATAAGCATCCGGGTACAGGTTTTCCAGTCTTTCCTTTGCATTATGCATACGCAGCACAGTTTCACGCCCGGCGTCCTTCTCCGTTTGAATAATATTTAAGGCATAAGAATCGGGATACAATAATTCCAATAAAGTTTTGCTATTCGACATTCCTTTACCATTAATGCGCTTCGCCTGTGTTTCCAGGTTAGCATTACTACTATTGATTACATTCAGTATTACCTGCCCGGCAACCACTTTTAATGTAATATAAATAAACGGCTCTGTAAAAGAGTTATCCAGGGCATGCTTAAACCCGTTTTCTATAAATGATATAAACAGGAATGGCTCGATCATCACGGAATCCGTATCGCCTTCCACTGTAAACCGTACATCCGCTTTATACCGCATTTTTTCAATTTCTATATAGTTGCGTATAAAATCAATTTCCTTATTCAGCTGTATACGGTCTTCATTGCATTCATAAATCAGGTAGCGCATAATATCCGACAGTCTTACTACAACTTCCGGTGTTTTATCCGACTTCTGCAAGCTAAGGGAATAAATGCTGTTTAATGTATTGAATAAAAAATGAGGGTTCAGCTGTGCCCTTAAATAACGCAGCTTATAAAAAGTAGCATCTTTCTGTAATGTAAAAACCATTTCTTTTTCATCCAGCGCTTCTTTTGCAAAAGAGATAGCTACTGCCAGCGACATATTAATTACTATCCAAAGCAATTCCCTGATGATAGTGGCATAGCTAAAGGTAAAATAAACCCGCTCATGTACCGGTAAAGGAAATTTTAAAACAAGAGAATACAATGCCCATAGAAATAAAACCAGCAAGGTGGATAAAACCAATGTAGCGGGAATAAAAAAAGAATATTTCTTTTGTAGCAAAAATTTTGTAACAATAAACCGGGAGTATAAACTATAAGCCGGGAATACAGCGAGGTTTACCAAAAAAAGAACGAACCATATCCCCGCATCGAAAAGAAAAAAAGTGAGGCAGTTTACCAGCGGGTTAATTAATATAAGCAGTGCGATATAAAACAGTTCAATCTTATAGGCCCGTTTAATTGCCCGGTCGTTATCAAATTCCATAGCAAGCAGTTTCGATGATAAAATAGCCGATCCCTGTTTAAAACTACAAATGCCTTAGAATAGTAAAAATTATTTCGACAAACTAAATGACGGCTTCGATGAAATAGAAATTATTGACTCATAGAATAAAAAGATGAGGGAAGATAGATAATAACGATGCGGCTAATTAAATACCGGCCCACCATTGCTTATCGGGGTAAGATTGATTCAGTACAACCGGTTCCCCGATCATGGGTGTGGTTAGTTTTACACCTGCTTCTTTTGCCTTTATTGTTACTCTTTCTATGGGTTCGCGCCAGGGATGAAGCGCTAACGAAAACTTGCTCCAATGCACGGGGAACAAAACTTTTGCTTTCAAATCTATACTTGCCTGCACGGTTTGTTCGGGCATCATATGTATCTGCGGCCATTGCAGATTGTATTGGCCGCATTCCAATAGCGCAATATCAAACGAGCCAAACTTCTCTCCTATCAATGTAAAATGGCTATCATAACCGCTATCACCACCAAGATACAAACGATAGCCTGGAGCCGTTAATACAAAGGAAGACCATAAAGTCTTATTACGGTTCAGCGACCTGCCGGAAAAATGTCTTGCCGGTGCAGCCGTCAATTCAATTGAACCCGGGAACTGCTTACCCTGCCACCAATCCAATTCAGTTATGATATTCTCATCAAATCCCCAATAAACAAGATGGGAACCCACACCTAGTGATGCACAAACCTGCTTTACCTTGGGCTTTAATTGTAAAACAGTCCGGTTATCGAGATGGTCGTAATGATCATGTGTCAATATTAAGATATCAATATCCGGCAAATCATCAACAGAATACACATCGCTACCAGCAAAACTTTTAACGCCAAAGTTAAACGGTGAAGCATAGCCGCTCAACACGGGATCAACCAATATATTTTTATTGTTGATGCGCAGCAAATAAGAAGAATGACCAAACCAGATGATGACAGGCCCTGAAGAGGAAAGTGAATGGAGATTAGTTTTCATTGAGGGTAAAACTGAAGAAGGCGCTGTATAAGCAGGTTTCTTCAAAAACTTCCAGAAGTTTTTAATCATCGACGAATCTTCCGCCATCAATAATGTAGGCGAACTATTCTGAAAAAAACCGTTATGGTAATTGGACGATTTTTCAATACTCCTTTGTCGGGCGCCGGAAGGAATTTCTCCGAAAGATTTAAACAAGGCCATTCTATCAATTTATAATCACCATTTAAAGATACAGGTTATTGAAACTAACCTGTATTATTTGAACTATAATCCGGATGACGTACCTGTGGAAATATTACTTTAAATCTTTTCGGTCATACACAACCCTGCAGGCTGAAAAAGGCCCGCCAATACAGGTCTTTTTTTATTCACAATTTTAAGCGCCTATTCCAGGGGGGAAATCATTATAAGCAACCCTGTGATGTTCGTATTATCTATCCCCATATTCTTATTAATATTTACTACTTCGCGACAGGCATGGTAGCAATCTCTTTAAGGAAAATTGGCTTTTATTTACCCGGCTTAATTACTGCTATTTGGCTTCGGTTGCGTCGCACAGCGTATACGTCCGGTTCGCTTGGCAGCATTTTTGAAAATTCCCAACGGCACAGGGTTAGGTTTAACACACTGACATACTATGTAAACCCCACGCTGACAGTTCCCCGATTTTGAAGATTAATTGAAAATCTCCGTTGCGATATAAATAAACCCGTTTTGTCGGAATCCACCCACTAACTTGTCACTTTTGCACCCCTCAAATTTTGAAGTAAATTTTAGCTTTGCCTAGTCGATAAACCTCGACTTAAAATTCAGGTATGAAAAAATTACTCAAAGCAATCCTACTAACTGCAATTATGTTTACCGCATCGCAATCGGATGGGCAGCAAATCAAACCTTCCGGCAGTGGTTATGCACCTGTCAATGGCATTCAAATTTATTACGAAGTCTACCTGCCTACCGGGCAGACAGGTGGTGAAGGCAAGCCGCTCATTTTACTACATGGCGCTTTTTATACAATTGATATGAACTGGAGCCAATTGATTCCGGAACTGTCTAAAACCAGGAAAGTAATAGCTCTTGAAATGCAGGGCCATGGTCATACTCCTTTTTCAAGCAGAGAATTATCAATTACTACTTTAGCAAGTGATGTTGAAAAACTGATGGACTATTTAAAAATAGACAGTGCAGATGTAGCAGGGTATAGCATGGGGGGCTCCGTCGCTTACCAGTTTGCTGTACAAAGCCCTAAACGCTTAAGAAAATTGGTGATCATTTCTTCTACTTATAAAACAAATGGTTGGCTACCCATTGTGAACAATGCTTTTAAAGATTTTAAACCTGAATTTTTTGACAACACACCGCTAAAAACTGCATATGATGCTGTAGCACCCGATAAAACAAAATGGAGAAAGTTTTTAGCGCAAATGTTTGCTTTTGCCCAGACGCCATTCGACGTTGGAGATTCCAATATTGCAAAAATTACTGCACCTGTATTAATCATTGCAGGCGACAATGACGGACTGGATAAAATTGAGTTGATGAAAACATATAAATTATTGGGAGGGGGAGTTTCAGATCTTGACCCCCAGCCAAAATCTGAATTGGCAATTGTCCCATCGCAAGGGCATGTTAGCCTGATGATGCAGACAACAACGATACTAAACTACATGAACAATTTTTTAAAGTAACCCCCATGAATCTGCATATAGAATACAAACAGGGATTTGATTAACCCGGAATCCGGCAGCTATCGGATTCAATGATTATCCCGCCCGTTACAAAAGCCATCCGTTCTATTGCAATTTTGTTGTTAACTGCTGTTTTATTGTTTTTTATCAGGCGTGAATGTATTGCCATCTACGTCTTTCAAAAATGCAATGAGATTTTTAAAATAGTTCTGCTGATCGTCATACATGCTTAAATGACTCCCATTAGGGCATAAATAAGTTCTGCTATTAGGGATTAGCTTACCTTCTTTCTTTATATCATCCGGGTTCATTTCGTCATGCATACCACCTATCACAAGCGTAGGGACGATGATGTTAGGCAACCTGTCCCACATCTCCCAATTTTTGAAATTTCCTGTTACGTGAAATTCGTCAACACCCTGCATTTGTATATAAATGGTATGATTGGCCTTTTTAAAAGCTCTCATTAACGGTTCGGGCCAGTTTTCTATTGGAATACGGCATATCACCTGGGTGTAAAGTTTATTCATCAACAGGTCCTGGTACTGTGGTGAGTCATACAGTTTTAGATTATCAAGAGAATCGTAAGTTTTTATATCCTGTGGTGTAAATAATTTTTGCTTTAACTGTTCTGCATAAGAGGTGTAGCTTTTCATACCTGCGGTCATATTTGAAAGCACAGCAGCTTTCACGTGGTTTTGATATTTCTGTAAATATTCCATTGCAAGCATTCCGCCCCACGAATGACCTAAGAGATAGAAATTGTCTAAGCCAAGACCTTTTCTTACCTGCTCTACTTCTTCTACAAAACGGGGTATATTCCAAAGTGAAGTATCGGTAGGCATGTCTGAATTGCCTGCTCCCAATTGGTCGTAATAGTAAAATTC
>JAFDYH010000094.1:2416-9116 GCA_018267535.1 Bacteroidota bacterium | reverse complement strand
CCCGGGCCGCCGTGCAGCAGCAATACTTTGATTTTTCCGTCACCCAATTTCTTTGTCCACACATTGTACTTGCCATCAACCTGTATCATCTTACAGCCGCCGGTTTTTACTACATAAGCCGTATCCCGGGTTGAAGTCGTGTCGCCTGTTTTGGGCGATTGATTGCAAGCGCATATGCAGACTGCAATAAAAGCTGTGATAATTAAGTTTTTCATTTTTACATTTTTTTAATTATTGGCTGGTCATGCAAAATAGCAGTCCACATTTCAACATTTGCAGAGACTGATATCCGGTAACCATCATATCGCTTGACTGCCCGGCCTGTACAAATGATCGTAGCTATTCATCTGGCTGAACCGAAGCTGAGATTTACTGATAGTTGACGATCCAATGTCCTGGTCAATTTGTCCAAAGCCAATGTCAGTGGCAGCCATTTTCATTTGTTAATTCCTAAATAAGCGGCCCGCTCTGCACAATCGACATTAATAATTCCAGATACAAATTTATTAATAGAAATATCCCAAAAATAATCGAAGTCCATTTATACCTAGTCTTAAACGATGTTTTTCGATACCCTATTAGCTGAAAAACAAATGTCAAAATTGTTTGAAAAAAGATTGAAGTAAGAAAATCAGGGTTATATTTCTTAACATATGCTTTTTTATCTTCCAATAGTTTATAAATAGTTTCACGGCCACGCCAGCTTGTCGAATCTTTTATTTTGTTTTCGTCTACACTTTTCCAATAAGCCCTGTCAAGTTCTGTGATTTTTGCATCATTAATGTTTCTCCACAGTAAAAATGTTCCCAATAATAAAACCCATAAGGGAATTGAGAATAACCAATATTTATTGTCAGATCTGACGGAATAAATGAACGAAATATTTATTGTCAGCAAAATGAAATATATCACTATTATGACTGTTATGATTCGTATTGTATTCCTATATAATTTCCGCTAACGACTGAGGCTTGCCGCAACACAGGAATTTTATTTCAGTCGCTGGAAGAAAAGACCGTCATTATTTTATGTTGCAGTTACAGAAAACGTTCAATAGAATAATTTCACCGGCACCGAAACTGATAAAGCAACAAAACCTCATGTTAACGACTGTAATTCTCTGTCAGCTCTTACTGGTTTTACTTTTTCAAGCACCTTTATACTTTAAAAACGAGTTCCGGATTTTTCTAAACTTTACTATCCTATTATCGGCAACAAATTAATTCTCCGTGAAATCTTCTTCTTTTCCTGGCACTTCAATACGCTCAAACGGATTCCTTTATTATACGGTTGCATGACAGGCAACATTCGGGTATTTGCGAAGAAGAGAATTCATTGATTGTCCTGCCCGATACAAATGCTTAAATGAAAATATATTGTTGAAGGTATGCTAAAAAGCTGAATATTGAACATTCCATTATTGGCAATAGCAATGTTAGCAGCAGGCATTCTATTTCGCAGGGTATAGCTGATTAATGTGTTTAATGTGGTTTGTAATCATCTTTGCCAGAATGTCTTTGTCAACTTCGGCAAGCGTCTTAATGTGAACGCAACCTTTGTCCGTTTTGTGTTTGCCAAATTGTTTAAGCAGTTTTTCCCTGTCGTCAAAGTTGCCGGATAAATAAAGCGCAATTGATGATGCTCTAGGTGAAAATGCAACATTTGGGCTATCCCCTTCCCGACCGCTTTCATATTTGTAGTGATGGCTCCCAAAACCCACTATGCCTGGTCCCCACATTTTTGGTTCAAGCTTAGTTTGCTTCTTTATTATTTTAATTAACGCAAGACAGTCGTTTCGTTTTGTGTCGTCTTTGATGTTGCCAATAAAATCAGCTACGCTTTTCTCAGTTTCAACAGTTTTATTTTTTGCCATAGTTAGTCTTTTTTAAATACTGAAAGAAACAAAGCCTGCTTTGATTTTGTTTCAAAGTCCGTGGGATAGCTGTCACCTTTCAAATTGTAAATTATAGATAGCTGGTTATCCTGAAGTTTATAAAGGGCTGTAAGGTGCTTGCCTTTATTTACCCCTTCCTTTCCATAAATATCCATTTGCCCGTTCTTACAGATCAAAGTACCTCTATCAACACTTTCGGCTGTAAGAGTGTACGCCGTGTCTTGTATTACCAGTTTTTGCGTCTGAAAATAAGTTGCGGGCAAATCTTTACCTCCGATTTCCTGTTTGATTGGCGTCCAACTACCGTTGAGTTTTGCCAAAGAAGTTGTTTGGTGTGTCGTTGCACAACCAATGGTAAAGACAACCATTGTCAAAATAATGTGGTGTCGCATGTTTCTCATTTTGTTGCTTTAAGTTTGTTAAGGTCTTCATCTTGCTTGCCGGCAACGTTTAAGGCTTGCTGCTGCGCTGGCTTTCAAAGTACTTTCAGCCCGAACGTCAGCCGAACGACGAACTAAAGATGATGTTCATTCCGTCAGCCAGCGTAGCAGCAAACCAATCTTCGTATTTTGTGTTGTTAAGGCGCAAATACAAAAAACACCATCTTCCTGTCCACCCCTTTTATCTGAAACAAATACATAAAGCTGTACCCATTTTACCCCTCGTTGCCCTCCTTAAAAGTCATATGCGTATGCAAAGGACTAACTGTTGAAATAAGAATCAACAGCGGGGTTTTTACAATCATTTCTTTCTATCTTCCATACAACTGCCGCATCCGCGAATTGAAATTATTCATGATCTGCCTTGTAAGCTCCCGGTAGAGTTCATTATAATCCGGCGGGTTACTATATACGCCATTAACAATCGCCAGGTCTTTATCAGACAAAGCCCTTGAATCTCCCGTGTACGTGCCCGTTAGTTTCTCCCAGGTATAGCGGGCAGGAAACCGTTCGGAAAAAATAATCTGCCGGCTGCCGGCATCACTGACCCGGCAGTCCATGGCCGCCCTGGAATCCATAATTCTTCGGGTAACCCTTACTGTTGCATTTACCACAATTGACTTATCTGCTTCCTTTGTACTGGAAGATGGCTCTTTAATGGTTTTGGACACATCATAAGAATATGTATTCATCGCCAGGCTGCCGAACCAGATATCATACATCATCACATCCATAAACTGGTCAACACGGATGCGCTTCGATTGTGCTTCGGGCAGCAGGTAAAACTGGTAATAATAATTGCGCCCGATATTGCTTAAACTGTTCAGTATATCATTTTCCAGGAAAGCGCCGTTTACAGAATAGTTCCCGAATTGCTGGTTAATCGTATTCACCACAACATAGGTGGTGGCCCTATCCATCGCTTCTACTTTTAATTGCCGCACATCTTTATATCCCGGCACATAGCTATCCGTTGTTTTAAATTCCAGGTAAGCGCCCTGTGCACTTTTCTTATCGCCCCTGTCGAGTAAATCAAGGCCCAGGTTATAGTGAATACGGGCACCTTCATCCGCTGCATCGGCTAGCTCCCGCGTATAGTCGCGGGGCGAAATAAGATTGGCAGCAGCCGGTGAGGCCATGGCCGCATTGTACATTTTCTGCAGGCTGTTGTAACTGGTATATACCCGGTCTATTTTTTCACTGGTCATACTGCCGGACTGTGCGCTGCGTATAGCCCCCATCAGTTGCCGGCTTGCCTGCTGGTAAGCCTCCGGTAATAGCTGCAAAGCGGATGTGTTGGAAGCATTTTTCCGTAAATCATCAATAGCCGAGAAATAGGCCCGCTCATAATGCCCTTCGTCAAATAGTTTTTTGGTGGACTTACAGGAAAAAAAGCCGGGGCATAGTAAAAGAATGGCAAGGGCAAAAAATAATCTCATACATGAAGGTTTGCAGGCCGAAGGTAATAAATAGGTCTTTTTTATTCACCCCAACTTGCTACCGGCTCCATCTGTTTTAGAAAATAAATTTTATTTTAGTTGATTAAAACATGTTTATGAAAAAAGCCCTTATCAGTTTCGCCATTGTTATCGCCTGCCTTTCTGCAAAATGCCAGTTGGCTAATCACAAATGGGAAGGATCTATTCAAATCGACAACCAGGCTACCCTAATAATCCTGGACTTTAAAAAAGATACGGTGGATGCTTTGATTACCGCAAGCGGGGAGTTGCTCGAAGAAATGACCTATACAGTTAAAAATGGAATTGTAACCTTTCAAAAAGTTAATGGCAGGAGTGAATGTGGTTCCGATATCATTGGTAAATATAAGTTTTCAATAAAAAACGATACCGTTACCTTAACGGTAGCGGAAGATATCTGTGGTAGCCGCGCAGAAGTACTGGATCAATCTACCTGGAAAAAAGTGAAGAAATAGCATTGTTGATTGCCTGTAATTTCTTCATTCACCAATAAAAGAGTATTGGTATCTTCATAGCTTAACGATAAAAAAGTTATGCGAAGACTGCTGATACTCTTTCCGTTTATCTACTTTTTTGGAATAACCCTTGGCTTTGCACAAAAAAATCCTCGGCTTAGTTCGCCGGATGGGAATATTGTTTTCTCTTTCAAAATAACCAGCGCCGCCCCTGTTTATTCGATACTATTTAAAGGAAAAACATTGATTGCAGATTCCCCGCTGGGCCTGCAATTTGACAATGGCGATTTCAGTAAAAACCTGGTCGCCGGAAAAGCATTTTACCGTGATACTACCGAGGCTTATGAATTGGTAGTAGGTAAAACAAAAAAAGTGGTTACCCGTTACCGTGAGTTAATCATTCCATTAAAAGAAAAGAACGCTGCGGCTGCTAAAGTCAATTTCATTGTCCGTGCTTTTGATGAGGGTATTGCTTTCCGTTACCAGTTCCTGCCGCAGGCAGGAAAATCATCATTTACACTATTAGATGAGAATAGCAGTTTTAACCTGGTTAATCATCCTGTTGCCAATACTTTATTTCTTCCTTCTTTCACCTCATCACACGAAGGTTTTTATACTACAATACCTGTAAATGATATAAAGCCGGATACATTGATGGATATGCCCACTTTGTTCGAATACCCGGGAAAAATATATATGGCAATTACGGAAGCTGCATTGAGCAATTATGCGGGCATGTACCTGATGAAGCATAATGGAATATTGAAAAGTCAATTATCGCCGTTACCGGGACAAACCGCTATAAAAGTAAAAGCGGAACTGCCGCATAAAAGCCCCTGGCGGGTGCTGATGATCAGTGACCGTGTTGGGGCTTTGATTGAATCCAACATTTTAACGAGCCTGAATGAGCCTTGCAAAATAGAAGATGTATCCTGGATAAAACCGGGCAAAACAACTTTTCCCTGGTGGAATGGCAATGTTGTGCCGGATACAATCAATGCACCGGGCAATAATTTTGTTACGAATAAATATTATATCGATTTCTGTGCACGAAATAATATCGGGTACCATTCTGTAGTTGAGTATGGCTTGCATGAATGGTACACCAATGATGGCGGCGGTTTTCAACCCGGCCCCCATGCGGATGTAACCAAACCAGTTGCCGGTATTGACATGAAAGAAATCTGCGATTATGCACACTCGAAAGGTGTTGATGTAAGGGTGTGGGTCCATTTTTATGCATTATATCCTAAACTCGATACAGCGTTCGCCCTTTTTGAGAAATGGGGATTAAGTGGTATGATGGTCGACTTTATGGATCGCGATGACCAGCAAATGGTGCAGATGCAGGAAGAGATTTTACAAAAAGCGGCAAAGCACCATTTGCATATCCAGTTTCATGGCGCCTATAAACCAACAGGCATGCACCGCACGTATCCGAATGAATTTACAAGAGAGGGAACGTTGAATTATGAAGCGAATAAATGGAATGATATCCCTTTAAGTCCCGACCATGATATTTATATGCCTTTTACAAGAATGCTGGCCGGTGCAACGGATTATCACCTTGGTGGGTTTAGGGCTGTGCCACCTTCTCAATACAGGATGCAGTATACAAGGCCATTGATGGGTGGCACCCGCTGTCATATGCTGGCGATGTATGTGGTGCTGGAAAGTTACCTCGGTATGGTCTGCGATTATCCTGAAGCATATGAAGGGCAGCCTGGTTTTGAATTCATTAAAGAAGTGCCGACAGTATGGGATGAAACAAAAGTGATAAATGCGGAAATAAATCAATTTATCACTATCGCAAGAAGAAAAAACAAGGATTGGTATATCGGCACCATCAATAACCATGAAGCAAGGGAAATAACGGTACCCCTGGATTTTTTGGGTGAGGGAAATTATACTGCGGAACTTTATTCCGATGCGAAAGATGTAAAAGAGAATCCCAATCACCTGGAGAAAAAAGAAATTGCAGTTACTAAAAAAGATATACTGAAGGTGAAGATTGCCGGAGGCGGGGGCATGGTGATGAAAATAAGAGAGAAGCTATAGGTTATAAGCTCTAAGCTGCAAGCCTGATAGTTTTTAAAATCTCCTTTCATAACGTGACAGCTTATGGCACGGAATGCAAAAAAACATTACTTTAATACACATGATACCACCTAAACAAACAAGGCTCGCTTCTATAGATATACTGCGTGCACTCACCATGCTGCTGATGATATTTGTAAACGATCTCTGGTCGCTGACGAATATTCCCGGCTGGCTGGAACATACACAGGCGGCTGAGGATGGAATGGGCCTCGCCGATACTGTTTTTCCCGCATTTCTTTTCATAACGGGTATGTCTATTCCTTTAGCGGTAATGCACCGGCGCAGCAAAGGAGATACCAACGGGCAGATACTAACACATATTCTTCTTCGCAG
>JAFDYH010000094.1:0-2297 GCA_018267535.1 Bacteroidota bacterium | reverse complement strand
GCCTGGATTTATCGTGGCGGGCATGATGATCAAATCACCCGTTTTGCGCAGCATTGGTGGGGAATATTAGGATTGATCGGCTGGGCTTATTTAGTAAGCGCTACTATCTATACGCTTTCAAACAATAAAATAATCGTTATCCTTATTGCCTGGCTATTGTTTAATTTATTATGCATCGGCAGCCATGATGGGTGGTTTTCATCAATGCCTCTTTTAAAAACAATCTTATCTCCGATCGGTGGTGGCGCCATGACGGCTTTTGTAACCGGCGGCGCATTAACAACAATGATATTTCTTCAGTATCGCAATAAAGGGGAAAATGGGAAAATATTCCTTACCCTTTTTGTCTTTGCAGTAATATTAATCGCTGGTGGATTTTACCTGCGTCAATACTGGGGCGGCATTTCCAAGATCAGGGCTACACCATCCTGGGTATTGATCTGCAGTGGTATTACTATTATTATGTTTCTTATTGTTTACTGGATTGCGGATTTGAATGGTAACGCTAAATGGTTTGATAGTATAAAACCGGCGGGCACAAATACATTAACCTGTTATATGTTGCCTTATTTTGCCTATGCAATTGTGGTGTTATTACATTTAACATTACCGGCTTATATGTTGGATGGAGGCATTGGATTGATTAAGTCTTTTCTTTTTTCTTTGTTGATGGTGGTGCTGGCAGGTGTGCTGGGTAAATGGGGATTGAGGTTGAAGTTGTAGATTGCAGAAGATTTATAGCTATGAAACAAACAAAATGGTTTGAACGTAAGTTTGATTTCAGTAAAACTGAAAATATATTTCCATCCATTATCGAGCGGCTTGCCGGTACTCCTGCAAGGCTGGAAGAGAAAATGAAAACCATATCGGCTGATATATTAGAAAGGAAGCCGGATAATACCTGGTCGATAAAAGAAAATATCGGTCACCTCACTGATCTTGAACCGCTCTGGCAGGGGCGTTTCGAAGATATAAAAAACGGAGAGAAAGAATTAAGACCAACGGACCTGGCTAACCGAAAAACTGATGAAGCGGATCATAACAGTAAATCACTGGAACAATTATTAAAAGAGTTCAGGGAAGTAAGGATGATGACCCTGCAACTACTACAAGCTATTGACGAGGAAACGATTTTCAAATCAGGCCTTCATCCACGATTAAACACACCGATGCGGACAATGGATTTATTTTTATTTGTCGCCGAACATGACGATCATCACCTGGCGAGAATAACGGAGATGGCGAAAATGAAATGATCCCTATTCATTGGTTCATCATTTAAATGTTCCTCCCTTACTTTTTTTTGAACATGCTGAATAGTAGTACAAAAGTACAAGAGTGCGACGCAAGGGACGCTGATAGCAGCAACACTGTTTAGTACAAAAAAATATTTGTATATAACCACTCTGCTTCTTACTCCATCTGCTTTGGTATCACTTGTTTTAACTAAATTGTGAATACTTAAAAACAATATGCCATGGTTACACGCAGAACATTTATCCGGAACAGCGCTTTTACGATTGCAGGCGCTTCCCTCCTTTCTAACGATTTATTCGCTGCAGCCAAACCCGGTGAATGGCTGGGTGTACAGCTTTATTCCGTGCGGGATGATATGAAGAAAGATCCTCTCGCTACATTGAAACTGGTAGCAAAAGCAGGTTACAAAAATGTAGAACATGCCAACTATGTTGACCGAAAATTTTATGGCTGGCCGGCCAAAGAGTTTAAAAAGGTGCTGGATGACCTGGGTTTACATATGCCCAGCGGTCATACGGTAATGAACCAATCGCACTGGGATAATGCAGCGAATGATTTTACCGATAAATGGAAATACACGGTAGAAGATGCGGCAACGCTTGGACAGAAATATGTGATCAGCCCCTGGCTGGATGAAGCATACCGCAAAGACTACGATGGATTGAAAAAATACATGGAAGTATTTAATAAGAGCGGAGAGCTTTGTAAAAAGTCAGGAATGAAATTCGGCTATCATAACCATGATTTTGAATTCAGCGAAAGTCTGAATGGCATGAAAGTATTTGATATCATTTTACAAAATACTGACCCTTCGCTGGTAGCCCAGCAACTCGATATTGGCAACATGTATCATGCGGGTGGCATTGCCCTGGATATAATGAAACAATATCCTGACCGCTTTGAACTAATGCATGTAAAAGATGAAATTAAAACCACCGGCGCCGGTGAAATGGGTGGCGGCTATGAAAGCACTATACTGGGTAAGGGCGTAATACCGGTAAAACAAATTGTTGACCTGGGACGTAAATCGGGTACAACCC
>JAFDYH010000093.1 GCA_018267535.1 Bacteroidota bacterium | reverse complement strand
ATGATTGCATCACCTTTTTTGCGCGGGCTGGGAGCGGTTGAACTTTCCATGGTTTATGTGCTGAGTTTATATGGCTATACAAATGAGCAAGCATTGGCTGTTACAATTTTATACCGTTTATTTGAATTCTGGATTCCCCTGGCTGCAGGTATAATTGCCTTTGCCTGGAAAGGAAGGCATATATTCTCCCGTCTGTTTCCGGCAATATTGGTATTTGCATTGGGTGTAGTAAATATTATTTCAGTTGTTACGCCCCCTTTATTGAATCGCTTGCGTTTATTGCGTGAGTTTATTCCCGCTTCATCCATTCATGCTTCTAATTTAATGGTGTTGCTGATCGGTTTAACATTAATTGTAACTGCAGCCTTCCTGATTCGCGGTTTAAGAAATGCATGGATAATTGCACTTGTATTTGCCTTTGGTTCATTTATTGGGCATATTGCAAAAGCCCTGGATTATGAAGAATCGCTATTGGCAGCGTTTACTGTAATTGTTTTGATATTGAGTGCCAGTCAATATAAATTAAAAGGCCATCCCCGCACGGTGCAACTCAGCCTGATTACGGTAGGACTTGTTTTCTTTTCTATACTGGTATTTGGGTTTATTGGTTTTTATTTTGTGGATGTAAGACATTTTGGAATTGATTTTACCTGGGATCAATCTTTATTGCATGCATCTAAAAGTTTTTTATTGATCAGTGATGATGGGCTGCAGCCTATCACCCGTTTCGGAAGAGAGTTTGTTGGTTTAATGAATGGGCTTGGTTTTATTGCCTGGTGTTACCTGGTCTTTACCTTGGTAAGGCCTTATTTGTCTTTTTCAAAAAAAACCGCGTCTTTAAATTCGTATGACCGGGCAAGGTTATTGTTATCGCAATTTGGAAACTCCCCGGTTGATTTTTTTAAAGTTAACAGTGATAAGCTTCTTTATTTTTCTGACTCCTATGAAGCATTTATAGCTTATCGTATTGCCAACAGTTTTGCGGTCGTTCTTGAGGAGCCTGTTTGCAGTGATGAAGATAAAGTGCCTGTTTTAAGGGAATTCGACGCGCATTGTAAAAAGATGGGATTGAAGACTGCATTTTACCGCGTGGATGAAAACAGTATGATTTATTTCGATGAACTAAAAAAGCGAAGATTGCTGATCGGGCAGGAAGCTATAGTGGATATAGCGAAATTTACATTGGAAGGAAGAGATAAGAAGTCGTTGCGAAATGGATTAAATAGTTTGCAGAAAAAGGGGTTCAAAACCATATTCTATCCTAAGTCGCAAACAAAAGAAATAATTGCTGAGTTAAGGCAGGTTTCAGATCAATGGCTCAGTGCTTATAATAAAAAGGAAATGATTTTTGCACAAGGCATGTTTGATGAGAAATTGCTGAGGGAGCAGGATATTATAGCCATCCGAGATGAACAGGATAAGCTGGTTGCCTTTATGAATATTATTCCGGATTTTGCGCCTGGCGAATGTACCTATGATTTAATCCGCAAAACGGCTGATGCCCCCGGTGGCTGTATGGATGCTTTGATTATTGAGCTGATAAACTATGCAAAATCAAAAAACCTTTCCTTTCTTAATTTAGGCCTTGTTCCTATGTCTGGTATTTCGCAACCCGATAACACAGCGGAAATGGTAGTTAAGTACGCGTTTGAAAAAATAAGAAGGTTCCGTCACTACCAGGGCTTGCGTGAGTTCAAAGAAAAGTATGCTTCTGCCTGGGTTAACAAATATCTTGTTTATGAAAATGATTTTGATTTATTTCAATTACCTGCTGCCTTGAATAAAGTAATGCAACCAGTTTCAAAATCCATATTGTCATGAAAGCAAAAAGATTAATATATTTTTTGGTATCGGTCATTTCTATTTCGTCATTTTCTCAAACCAATAATCCGGGCTTACCGGTCTCTGTATTTAAAGGGAGCGATACATCGAAACCTGTTCTGTTTTATATAAGCGGAGATGGTGGATGGAATAAATTTTCAACAGCGTTTGTCCGGGATCTCAATGCCAAAGGATATGAAATTGTTGGCTTGAATGCAAGAGAATATTTCTGGCATAAAAAAGAGGCGGCTCAAACGGCAAAGGATATGTCTTCGGTTATCACTGATCATATGAAGGAGAAAAAGAATAAATCGTACATTCTTATTGGCTATTCATTTGGAGCCGATGTTATGCCCTTTGTGGTTACCCTTGGCGAACCGGGAATAACAGATCATCTGAAGTATATTATCCTGATGTCGCCATCGCCAAACACTGATTTCGAAGTACACATTAGTGAATTGCTGGGTGTGGGCAGCAGCAATGGGGATAGTGTGCCAGCAGAGATCAATAAAATTACCAAGCCGGTTTTGCTTTTATTCGGAGATAAGGAGGACGATTTCCCGGTAAAGGATGTGCATATCAAAAATTATAAAATCGAGAAACTACCCGGCGGCCATCATTATGATGGCGACCCGGCCGCTGTATGCAGTGCAATACTTCCCTACCTGAAATAATTCTTAGGGGATAAAAGGTATTTGCTGTAATCTTCAAAAGATAGCTGCAGTTAGTTTGGCGCCAGTGCGAAAAAACTACCTTTTTCAATCGGGATATTCATTCAGTGCGAAAGCCTAAATGGTTGTTTTCTCTTTCACAATACTTTCGGCAAGCCATAAAAATTCAGTGATAAAGTTGTGAACATTATGGGTGAAACTTTCATCCAGCAAGTCGCCATCAATTGAAATTTTTTTGTCAACAAAAGGAACCACTAGCATATAGGGTGATGCGATACCGAATAGTGCAGGTACCATTAAGAGCATTTGCTGGGTCGCACGCATACCACCATACATGCCTGTTGATGCTGTTACAATACCAAAAGGCTTATGATGTTGTTTCGGATAATGGTCTAAAACATTTTTCAGGGCAGGAGAGTAACTGCCATTGTATTCCGGTGTTACCAGTATAAAGGCGTCGGCATTAAACATGCGCTCTGAAAGTGGCTTGAATGCATCTGGTGTTTGCTCCACCGATACGAATACTTTTTGTAATAGCGGCAGATCCCATTGACTCAGGTCCAATATATTTACTTCGTGATTCGTGTTGGCCTTTATTGTTTTTTGCAGCAGGAGGGCGGCTCGCCGTGTTACGCTATTCTTCCGGGGGCTTCCTGATATAATTTCAATTTTCATTTGTGTTGTGCTGATCAGTTTATAAAATCAGACCCGATATTTCAAAAAGATGGACCAAACACTAAATTCATTTATTACTTCCGGTATCTTAATGGATACAGGCTTATTCTTTTCTCTCCCTGTGTTTCGGGTACAAAAATCCTTTAATTTCGAAACTTAAACAGAATAACAATGATTAACCGGAGAAGGTTCATTACAGCATCAGCATTTACTTCGATTGCAGGTTTATTCAGTAAAAGATCTTGGGCTTCAGAAGAATATGAAACCGTAAAAGGTAAGCCTGTTGTCATTTCCACCTGGGATGCGGGCCTGAATGCAAATAAAGGGGCCTGGGAAATATTAGGCAAAGGCGGCCGTGCATTAGATGCAGTAGAAGCAGGCGTGATGGTTACGGAATCTGAGCAAAGCTGTTGTGTTGGCCTTGGTGCTAATCCTGATCGTGAGGGTTTTGTAACATTGGATGCCTGCATTATGGATGAATTTGCAAATTGTGGCAGCGTTGCTTTTCTCGAAAGGATAAAGCATCCTGTATCTGTTGCGAGAAGGGTAATGGAGAAAACACCACATGTTATGCTGGTAGGCAGCGGAGCGCAGCAATTTGCAGTTGCAGAAGGTTTCCCGCTGGAAGAACAAAAGCTTTCCGCTGATGCCGAGAAGGCGTACAAAGAATGGCTGATAAAATCGGAGTACAAGCCGGTTATTAATATAGAAAGTAAAAAGAGTACATCTTTTGCCCCGGCAAAGTTGCAGAGCGGGGAATATAATCATGATACGATAGGTATGGTAGCGATGGATACAAATGGTAACCTGAGTGGAAGCTGCACAACAAGCGGTATGGCGTTTAAAATGCGCGGCCGTGTGGGTGACTCACCAATTATCGGCGCAGGATTGTTTGTAGATAATGAAGTAGGCGCTTGTACGGCAACAGGTCAAGGGGAAGATGTTATCCGCATGAGCGGCTCGCATACTGTTGTTGAATTGATGCGGCAGGGTCTATCTCCTGAAGCAGCCTGTAAAAAAGCAGTGGAACGGATCATTAAAATAAAAAAAGAAAAAGCAAAGGATATACAGGTGGCTTTTCTTGCCTTGAATAAAAAAGGAGAAACAGGTTCGTTTGCAATACATAAAGGATTTAGTTATGCTATTAAATCAAATACGGTTGAAAAACTGATTGCTTCGAAGAGTTGGTTTCAGTAAAAATGAGCAAGAGTGATTTTAGCAAACCGCCCCCAAATGCCATTTTGGTCAAAAGAGCCATATCACTAAATAATAGTTTTAATTTCTAAGGTGCCTTCAACATTTATTACTTATTATTCATTATTCGTTCCCGGCAATGGAAGAGAAGAAATATATTATTGAAATAGCCACATCTGATTTTATTACCACAAAAGCGGCTGTGGAAGGTGGCGCTGACAGGATAGAGCTCTGTGCCAATCTTGCTGAAGGCGGTACCACTCCTTCGTATGGGCATATCCGTCAGTGCAGGGAAGCATTTTCTGTATTTATATACCCTATTATCCGCCCGAGAGGCGGGGATTTTTTATTTACGGATGAGGAGTTTGAGATTATGCTTCAGGATCTAAAACTTTGCAAGCAACTCAACTGCGATGGCGTAGTAATTGGCCTGTTAAATAAAGATGGTAGCATTGATATAAAAAAGACATCACAGTTAATTGATGCAGCCTACCCTTTAGGTGTTACTTTTCACCGGGCATTTGACCGTTGCAGCAACCCTTTTGAAGCAATGGAGCAACTCATACAAATTGGTTGCGAACGTATATTGACATCAGGACAAAAACCATCGGCGCCAGACGCAGTGGATATGATTGGCCAATTGAACCGTGAAGCTGACGACCGGATCATCATTATGCCGGGCAGCGGTGTGAGAAAGGAAAACATAAAAATGATTGCAGAGAAAACAGGATGCACTGAATTTCATTCTTCCCTTCGTTCCAAACGGAAAAGTGAGATGGCGTTTATTCAGCCTTCCTTTGCAAACGATGAAGAAAGCTATACCAATAATTATATCAATGCAGAAGAAGTAAAAGCTTTCAGGAAGGCATTGAATTAATTTTATTCTTACAGTCAGTAAATAATGAAGAGTATATTGTTTACCGGGTTATTGACTTTTTTATTCTTGCTAAACATAGTATCGATCGCACAAAAGCCGGATACATTCAGTAACCCTCTTTTGCCATCGGGTGCCGATCCCTGGTGTATTTATAAGGATGGTTATTATTACTATACCAACTCAACAGGTAAAAATATCTGTATTTGGAAAACGAAGAATATAGCCGGTTTGAAATCGGCTCCTGTAACAATTATTTATACGCCTCCGTCGAACCAGCCTTATTCAAAAGAGCTATGGGCGCCGGAGCTACATTTTATCTACGGGAAGTGGTATGTATATTTTGCGGCAGATGATGGCAATAATGTTAATCACCGGTTATGGGTACTCGAAAATGAATCAGCCGATCCCACAAAAGGCAAATGGCAGCTAAAAGGGAAACTGGTAACACCCGGTGATAAATGGAGTATTGATGGCTCTCTGTTCGAACACAAAGGCCAGCTTTATTTGATATGGTCAGGCTGGGAAGGAAATGCTAACGGGCAACAGAATATTTATATAGCAAAGATGAAAAACCCATGGACTACGGAAGGAAAGAGGGTGAAGCTATCTTCGCCGGAACTGGATTGGGAAATGGTTGGTGATTTGAATAATCCAAATGATGTGCCGCATGTAAATGTGAATGAAGGCCCGGAAGTTTTAGAACATGGAGATAAGCTTTTCCTTATTTATTCTGCCAGTGGATGCTGGACGGATAACTATGCTCTGGGTATGTTGACTGCATCTGCTGATGCGGATATTATGAATGCCGCTTCATGGTCAAAATCATCGCAGCCCGTATTCAGGCAAAGCCCCGGAAATGCTGTGTATGCGCCGGGGCATAATTCGTTTTTCAAATCAGCTGATGGAAAAGAAGACTGGATACTTTATCATGCGAATGATAAACCCGGCCAAGGATGTGGGCAATTTCGGTCTCCCCGCGCACAGCGATTTACCTGGAAAGCAGATGGTAGTCCTGATTTTGGCGATCCTGTAAAAGCGGGGGTTTCATTAAAAATTCCGGGTATTTTGCAATAACTATTTTTTGCAGAACTTTGCTTTTTTTATTATCAACAGTCATCAATTATGGTCAAGCGCCCTTTTGCTCCTGTCTCTGTATTGTTTCTTATTATATCAACCTCTTTTCTACTTGGGAGGAATTTTCTTGAAAAATGGGGCGTAGATTCTTCAGTATTGATACTGGGCAACCTGCTGTTATACGTGGTTACAGCGGTTTCCTTTGCTATTTCATACAAGGGCCTGAATGCAGCCAATCCCCATGCGTTTGTCCGCTCCGTTTATGGAAGTGTAATGATTAAATTTTTCGTATTTGCTATAGCCGCCTTTATTTATATCCAGTCTGCAAAATCCGCAGTAAACAAATCCGCCCTGTTTACCTGCCTCGGGTTATATCTTGTTTATACATTTATGGAAGTTTCGGCACTGACTAAATTATTGAAGAGTAAGAAAAATGCCTAAGAGAGAAGCCCCTGTTAATCATTTACAGCATTACCTGCCCCCAGATACTTTTGAGCCTGTATTACAATATCTCAATCAGCATAAGGTTCACTTAACGATTGCCCGTGAGCGGAAAAGTATTTTAGGTGATTATCGCCATCGTACACATCATGATCATCATCGTATAAGCGTGAATGGCAACCTGAACGTATATTCTTTTTTAATTACACTATTGCATGAACTGGCCCACCTCCTCACCTTTGAACAGCATGGTAACCGGGTGCAATCGCATGGAAGGGAATGGAAACTAATTTATGCCCAGCTTTTGGATCAATTCCTGAAGAATAAAAAATTTCCGGCGGATATAGAGTATGAATTGTTGCAATCCCTGAAAAACCCGGCAGCAACCAGTTGTGCCGAGGATGATTTACTACGTGTGCTTCGCCGTTATGATAAAAGCAAAGGACTGCCTTTAGTGGAAGAACTTCCTTCTTATTCCTTATTCCGTACTGATGATGGCCGCGTTTTCCGCAAAGGAAAAAAGTTGCGTAAACGCTACCAGTGCGTGGAGCTGGCGACAGGAAGGGTTTATTTGTTTAGCCCGGTATACGAAGTAGAAGCTGTATCACAAACAGGATAAACAAAAGAGGCTAATGAAGAAACGCTAATAATTGATCTTTGTATTTTATAGCATTTTCATAACCTGTTTTGAATATTTTATCTGCCGATGCAGTATCAAACATGCTGAATTGATGTAAAGGAGGTTCAATAAAAATATTGCATTTGCCGGCTTTTGGATAAACTGTTTCCGCGATGGCCATATGAAAACAGGTTTCAAGTATACGTATTTTGGATAACCTGGCTGCCGAAGCGACGGTTTCTTCTATCTTATTAACATGCGACCCGATTATAAAATCACAATCTTTCAGTAGAGGTTCAACGGGAAAATTGTTAAGTAATCCCCCGTCAACAAAAAGCTTACTATCCATTTTTACCGGTTCAAATAATACCGGCACAGAGGCAGAGGCAATAACAGCATTGAACAATTTGCCTTTTGAAAAAACTACGGAGATATTACTTGTAAAGTCGGTGGCTGTTATAAACAATTTGAGCGAAAGTTTTTCAAATGAATCTTCGGGTATAAGTTTTTGCAATGCTTTCAGCAGGGGTTGCATCGAAAA
>JAFDYH010000092.1 GCA_018267535.1 Bacteroidota bacterium | reverse complement strand
ATATTTCATGTAGTAACTCTTTGTAAATTTTTCTATTTTTCCACCCGCACAGACCCTCCTGTATCATGTCAATTTAATCCTTATATTGATCGCTTTAACAGGATTAAACCAGCAGTCATTAAAGCAGGGCGAAACACTGAGTATATTCCGGGAGTTATTCTCTCTTTAAAAAGCTATTACTGCTATAATTCTTGTTGATTTCCAGAACTTAGACAGAAAAATAATAACAGAAAAATTTCCACCGGCATGATCAATTCCAGATTTTCACTCGTTGTCATCATTGCAATTACAATAGCTGCGATTAGTTGTAACAACAA
The DNA here is from genome assembly GCA_018267535.1 of Bacteroidota bacterium. GTDB lineage: Bacteria > Bacteroidota > Bacteroidia > Chitinophagales > Chitinophagaceae > JAFDYH01. The sequence goes on along the minus strand of JAFDYH010000092.1, from coordinate 4,742 downwards.
AGGCGAAAAACAAACAGGTTCCGATGCTGCAGATTCTAAAATCAGTAAAGACCCTAAAGTTGCAAAACTGAAATTACCAGCTGGCTTTAATGCAGAACATTTGTATGGCCCTTCTGAAAATGAAGAAGGCTCCTGGGTAGCCATGACTTTTGATAACAAAGGAAGGCTGATTGCTTCGGATCAGTATGGCGCCCTTTACCGCATGACGGTTCCGGCTATCGGCGATACGGTAACCAAAATAAAAGTGGAGAAACTGAATATCCCCAACGAAAAAGGAATTGTAGATACATCACGAAAAAATGTAAGCATTGGCTATGCGCATGGTTTATTATATGCATTCAACAGCTTGTATGTAATGATCAACCATGGAAAGGATAGCGCCTTTGCGAAAGGCAGTGGGCTATACCGCCTGCAGGATACCAATGGCGATGATGAATATGATAAGATTACTTTATTAAAAGCGTTGGAAGGAGAAGGTGAACACGGGCCGCATAGCGTTATATTATCTCCTGATAAGAAATCGCTGTATGTGGTAGCCGGAAATTTCACAAAGATCCCGGAAATGAATAGTTACCGGAGTAGACCGGAAAGAAAACTGGACAACATACTTCCTTTTATAAAAGATCCTAACGGCCATGATAATGATGTACATTGGGAAGGCGGATGGATTGCACATGTTGATTCAACCGGTTCAAATTGGGAGTTGATCAGTTCCGGTTTTCGTAACCCTTTTGATATCGCTTTTAATGATGCCGGTGATCTTTTCACTTACGATTCAGATATGGAGTGGGATTTTGGCACACCGTGGTACAGGCCTACCCGCGTTTGTCATGTGCCAAGCGGAGGTGAATTCGGATGGCGTCCGGGAACAGAAAAAATGTCTCCTCTTTATCCGGACAATTTGCCTGCTATTATCAATGTAGGACAGGGATCACCCACCAATCTTATTTATGGAGCAAATGCAAGGTTTCCTGAAAAATACCGGCGCTCTTTATTTGCTTTCGACTGGAGTTTTGGAATTATTTATGCCATTCATCCCGAAGCAAACGGGGCATCTTACAAAGCAACTGGCGAAGAATTTATTTCTGGTTCGCCATTGCCATTAACGGATGGGGCAATCGGGCCAGATGGCGCCTTATACTTTTTAACCGGTGGCCGTCGTCTTGAATCAGATCTTTATCGTGTTTATTATGGTGACAACACACAGAACACGCAAGCGTTAACTGTTCCTGTTTTAAATGAAGAACAAAAAATACGCAGGCAACTGGAAGAGTTTCATGGTAAGGCAAAAGCAGGCGCAGTAGATTTTGCATGGCCTTATTTAAAACATGCAGACAGGTATATCCGTTTTGCTGCAAGAATTGCGATAGAAAATCAACCCGTAAATGAATGGCAGGATAAATTATTCAGCGAAAAAGATCCGGTAGCTATTACAGAAGCGTCAATAGCATTGGCAAGAAAAGGAAATGCAAGCAATAAAAACAAAATACTGGGGTTACTCACACAAGTAAACTATAGTTCCCTTTCCGAATCACAACAAATAGATTTATTAAGAGCATTTGAATTGGTTTTTGCACGAATGGGGAAACCGGAAGGCGCCACAAAAACCGCTGTTACTGATTACATGAATCCAAATTATCCCGCAGCCACAAATGACCTTAACCGTGAGCTGAGCAAGTTGTTGGTTTATATAGATGCGCCACAGGCTGTAGAAAAAACAATGAATTTAATGGCCGTTGCTAAAGATGATGCACCCGCGCAAAAAACAATTTCAGAATCTTCAGACCTGATCATGCGCAACCCGCAATACGGAATGGATATTGCCAGTATGTTATCCAGTGTGCCGCCACAGCAACAAACCTGGTATGCTGTGGTATTAACCCAGGCAAAAGACGGGTGGAATACGGAATTACAGGATAAATACTTTAAATGGTTTTATAATGCCTTTACCTATAAAGGAGGTCATAGTTTTATCGGCTTTATCAACCAGGCGAGAAAGGATGCTTTGAAGAATGTTCCCAAAAATTTATTCGCAACCTATAACAAGATGTCCGGAGATTCATTAGTTGAAAAATCAGGAATATATGTTGTCGGTAACGTAATACAACCAAAAGGACCGGGAAGAGATTGGGAGGTAGATAGCGCCGTAAAAGTAGCAGACAGTTTTATGGTGAACCGGGATTTCGAAAAAGGAAAAGCCATGTTTGCCGCTTCACTTTGCATATCCTGTCATACGATGCGGGGCGAAGGGGGTACAGCCGGGCCAGATCTAACGCAACTGGGCACACGCTTTTCGTATAAAGATATGCTGGAATCAATTATTGATCCCAACAAAACAATATCCGACCAGTTTGGTTCTACTGTTTTTTATTTAAAAGAAGGAGGCTCTGTCATTGGAAGAATTATCAGCCAGGATAACGACAAGTATGTGATATCGCAGAACCCATTTGCCCCACGGATGACAAGGGATATATTGAAAAAGGACGTATTAAGAACAAGGGTTTCTGATATATCGCCGATGTTACCGGGCCTGATTAATCGCCTGAACCCGGACGAGTTGAGAGATTTGCTGGCTTATCTTAAATCCGGTGGAAACAGGCAGGACAGTATTTTTTTACCAAAGAAGGAAAACAAATAGAAGGCATAAGTAAAAAACTCCCGCTTTCATTGGATAAGAAAATTAAAAGATTTTGATGGGGCTTTTCCCAGAGGGAAGTTTTTGAATTTTGATTGTTTACTTTTTAATTTTAGATAACACCGCTTATTTAAACAATAGATATTGCTTTGCCGGCTCAACCATGGATAAATAAAATCTCTAACCCCGCACAGATTGGCGGCATTGAAACATCGGTGCTTGATAACGGCGCTGCCAAAGGCACCCGTATTGCCTGGATAAATACCGGAACCGGATTACGATACAAAATTGTATTAGACCGTGCGATGGATATTATGGATGCGTTCTTTAACCAGCATAGTCTTTCCTGGTTAAGCCATGTCGGCGTTACTTACCCGCAGCCGTTTTCTAACCGTGGCATTGAATGGTTAAAAACATTTGGTGGTGGTCTTTTGACGACCTGCGGGCTTTCTCATATTGGTGGACCAGAAACGGATGAGTATGGCGAACGGGGATTGCATGGGGACATAAGTAATACCCCGGCAGAAATTGAATCCATCCTTCAACCCGATCCGGCAACTGGTAAACTGGAAATGAGTATTACCGGTAAAATGAAACAAGCACAGGTATTGTTAAGTAACCTGGAATTAAAAAGAACCATATCCGGAAAAATTGGTGAATCTTTTATTCATATTCATGATGAAGTAACCAATAAAGGAAATGTGCCTGCCCCGCATATGCTTTTATATCATTGCAATTTTGGATGGCCGTTGATAGATGAAGGAACCGATATTCTCTGGAGTGGAAAATGGCATCCCCGCTTCAATGATGGCCGGCATAAAATATTTGTTGAAGGAAATAATTTTCGCAAATGCCCTGTACCGTTAGATAGCCATAGCGGTACAGGTGAAGAAGTCGCATTGATAGATATTGACACTGATCCCTCCGGGCAATGTGTATGTGGTTTAGTAAATCAACCCCTTTCATTAGCAGTTGCTCTGCGGTTTTCAAAAAAGCAATTACCATGGCTGATTAACTGGCAGCACTGGGGCAAGGGAGAATATGTGACCGGCCTGGAACCATCCACCAATACATTGGATGGGCAAACGAAAGCAAGAGAAAAGAAAGAATTGATTTTGCTGGAACCCGGCGAAACAAGAACGTATGACCTTAGAATCGAAGTATTGAATACAGATACGGCGATTCAGCACTTGATAAAAGAAACAACGAAAGCCTGATTATAAAAACTCTTTAATTGAAACCAGATGGAAAAAGCAAGTTTAGCGCAAAAAGCCCTTGACCAGGGAAAAGGTATATTACGTTTATCACCAACCTGGGTGCCGAGATCATTTTGCATTCCCGGTCGTCGTATTAAGCTTCACCAGGATGATTACTATGCATTAGGTGGCATACGGGGTGGCATAGATGAACGTTGGCTATCTTCCACTACGCCGGCAGATAATGGACCTTTAACCAGTAAAAACGAGGGCTTAAGTCATATTGTTTTTGAAGATGGAAATACAGTAACACAAATTGTACTGCGTGATGCAATCAGTGAACTGGGAAGCGCTATCATCGGATTGCGGTTGTGGAATCAATACAAAGCATGGCCAATGTATTCCAAGTTTTTTGATAACCTTGGCCCATTGCCACACCATGTACATCACAGGGATGAACATGCGAAATTGACGGGGCAACTGGGAAAGCCAGAGGCTTATTATTTTCCGCCCCAATTAAATAATCATGGCGGCGATTTTCCGTATACTTTTTTTGGGTTCAACCCGGGAACAACAAAAGAAGAAGTATTAGAGTGCCTTAAAAATTTCAGTAAAGGGGATAATAAAATCACGAATATTTCACATGCACATCGTTTGGAACCGGGTACCGGCTGGGATGTTCCTCCTGGTATATTGCATGCACCGGGAAGTTTGTGTACATACGAACCGCAAAAAGCGTCGGATGTTTTTGCGATGTATCAATCATTGGTAAATAATGTTATTATACCCGAGGAATTGCTTTGGAAAAATACACCGCCGGATAAAATTGGCAACTATGAGTACTTAATGGAAGTGATCGATTGGGAACCAAATGTCGATCCTTACTTTGCAAAGAACCATTTCATGCGCCC
>JAFDYH010000091.1:2236-10181 GCA_018267535.1 Bacteroidota bacterium | reverse complement strand
GATTATTGGATAATAGTTCTCCTGATATGATTTACCAGGAAGAACAATAAGCCGCGCATTGAAACTGAAACGCTTCTTCCGATAACTACCTGATAGCTTTAATGGATACTGCTTCGCCGGGGTTTAAGGAAAGAGTTACTTCTCCTTGCTCAACAGGCAATACCCAACTGCTTGTGTTAGGTTCAACGGAGATTATTGAAACTATTACTTTACTTGTATGCCATCCGGGAGGCAGTTTCCATTTTTTTGAATCATAGCCTTTTTCAGAAAAAGCAACCAACGTATTCTTTAACCACAAAACAGGCAGGAAAATATCTCCTGCTACCTGCCTGTATGCATCATATTTCTTTTTTGTGAGGTTATTATGATAATACCAGGGCACAACTTTGGTACAGAACTGCCCAATAAGACCAGTTAAATTTTTGGGGTCTTCTTTTATTTCCTGTTCTCCGTGCATGGGCGTACCGCAATAGAGTTGTGGTGGCAATTCTTTAAAATCAGCAGTCTTGCCTATCCAGTTACTGGATAGAAAACTTTCATTATCAAAATGCCAGGCCATTGGCTGCAAACCAATAAAAGGATCCTTCCGCAACCAGTATATACTACCTTCAGACGTTACATCCAATCCTTTCAGCCGCCAGTAACGAAATATCTTTCGCTGTGCCGCTATTTCATCATTAATTGAATAACCAAGATAAGGGCTGGATATTGGGTCATCCTTTCTAACTGGTTGTATTGAATGAAATGCATCAATATGGATAGTAGCTCCTTCTTTTAATTCAGGCAATAATCGCAGAAGTGAATCAATTCTTTTCTGTGCATACCCTTTTTTCCACTCCTGCGCATAGCTGATCTGGTAAGATTGCATTCCATCAAAAACTTCTCCCGGTATCGGCTGACCGCTTTTATCCTTAATAATAATATCATTGGCATCATACACATTCCATAAAGGAGAGTTTTTAAACGCATCAATCATATTGATATGCAGGCTCACTATGGTATGATATTGCTTTGCCTCCCTGATCAGCCAATGCAAACTCTCAACAGCAGATCTGTCCTGGTTTCTTTTTAATGAGGCATTTACTTCGGACCATGAAGGGTATCCAGAATCATGACCGGTAAACTGCCAGCCAACGAGGTAAATTATTTTCGGAATTCCCAATGTAATCCTGTCCAGCTTTTTTATCTCTTCGAGTGCATCTTCAAATCGCAGGTACACCTGCTTTACATTGCCGGTACTATCCCTTGAACAAAGGAACATCTTCATCACCAGCGTTTGGGAATAATCCCTGAGCCAGGGCCGCTCGGGCTTCATCGTTTTTCTCCAGTCATAATAAGCACCGGATACATCGTTTATTTTCTGTGCCCGTGCCTGTACAAACAATAGAGACAGCAACAAAAAATAACAACCAATAAAAGTATACATACCTGTCCTTTTCGTCTTTACAACTTTAAAAGAAAGAAACGGGTAGAAGAGATTACGCATAGATAAAGCGATCTGTTAAAAATAAGTAGTTCCCTTGCAAAAATCTTATTCTTTTACTATTCTAAAATAGCCGGCTTGCGTGTTTCAGTTGTTATATATACAATTGAAATAGACAGAAGCGATCTGCCAGTTCATCCGAAGGCTTCTGTGAACTACAATTAAATGAACCGCTGAAGAAGGTTTATTCTATCTTATAAAACTTCAAATGCATAATACGGCCGGAGTTTACTTCAAAACCGGTAATCCTGTTTTTAGCATCTCTCAGCATTTCCAAATGATTCATCCACCAGTTATCATTAGTCAGGTGATCATCTGTTACCCATACCAGCTTTACATCATTGTATTTAGCATTGGTGAGTAGTAAATGGTGATCTTTTAACACGATGCCATATTTACAATCCAGTTCAGGGCAATAGTAAGTGCCTGTATAGGATTTTAATTTATTATCAGTTTGCATGGTATCTTTTTTGTATTTCTTTAAATGGAATTCCTGCCCGGGTGTAAGCACGTCCGCTATTGTATCTTTTGTTTTTATACTGAATATAAATTTAATCGCAGGGGCTTCCTGTTGTATTCCACTTAAGAAAGAGGTTATCAATTTTTTTTATAATTGAATCGGGTATTGGCTGGGCCTGGAGCTTAGTTATTATAATAAGCGCTGCTACAATCAACGCTAAAAGTTTTCTATTTTTAATCCTCATCTCTTATTTGATTTTACCCGGAAATATTTCTGTGGATTCTGTCTTGCTTTAAACAGCTACGAGGCCCGTAAGTTCTTTTCGTTTTCTCCAATACAACACGGCAAAGAAAATACATACTACCGGTAACACAATACCAAACTCATCAATATAATAATTGGTATTTTTTGTTTCGCCGGTAAGCGGAGTGAATATGCTTTGGATAAATAAATTGTGGCTGGCATGTAATAATACCCCTGTCCACAAGCTACCCGAACGCAGGCGCAACCAGGTAAGCACAAAACTCATACTGATCACCATTACCGTAAAACAACTGAGGCCATACCAGGCCGCTGTGCCGCTGTTGTAATCGGCAAACAAAAGAATAGGATAATGCCACACGGACCAGATGATACCGCTTAGCAATGATGTTTTCGTGTAGCCGATCCTGTTATACAATTCCGGTACGAGGAAACCGCGCCAGCCTATTTCTTCCCCTAATGCGGTGGCCATACTACCGGCCATACCAAACACACCCATAAAAAGAATATAAAAAATCATTATCACTGTATCTGGCACACCTGCCCATCCGAAAGATTTAGCCAGGTTGGCCACATATTCTTTATTATAAAAATGCCCCCAGCCCACAATCCATATAATGATATAGGCAATAGCAGCGTATATTAAAGGAATAAAATAACTCTGCCACAGGTATTTCTTCGGTCCCCATTTCCAGCCCAGCGATGAAAGTTTGCGGCCGGATAATAAGGTTGTTACTATAGCCGCAAGCCCGGGGCACCACATCAGCCCGGTGACATAAAGGCCATACCCTCCTCCTATCCTACCGGCAGAAATAATCAATGAATGAAAAACGGAACTAAACGCAAAAGTGAGAACCAGGTAAGTTATTAATGGCCTAATGCTAGAAGTAGTGGCTGGTTTCATAGATATAAATTACGGAATTCTGTTCAAAGGGCTTTAAGGTTTCTTCTGTTGGCTACGGAGTCTGCTCAGCGAGATTCTTAAATTTTGAGATTGTATTATTGCAAGACACAAGGCTGAAGAGGAAATGAGTTAATTTTAAGGAGAGATTTTAAATAAGCTATTTTGAGATATTATTTTAAGCTGCAACTTAAGCTTTCTATCAGGGCACTTAAAAATAATTACGAAAACCCATGGTTTCTAATTATAATTTTATTTGTCGCCTTCATTGTAAGCTCTGCTGCTTTTTTGAATAACGTTCCTAATGCCCCTTACTTTTATCTGCTACTTGAAACGGGAGTTATTCTTTCGTTGAGCAGCAAAAAAAGAAACCAATTTTTATCCTCAATTTTTCTTAAGAAAAAATATATTGTTTTAAGAATAATTGAAAATATCCTGGTTGCACTTCCGTTTATCCTATCCTTAGTTTACAAAAAACTCTACTGGCTTTCGCTGATCAACCTTATCCTGTGTTTATTGCTTTCTTTTTACAATATTCCCGGTCTGAAATCTTATTCTGCTATACCATCCCCTTTTTCGAAGAGACCATATGAGTTCACAACTGGTTTCAGAAGAACCTACTGGTTGATTATTATTACTTATTGTTTAGCTATTTACTCGATAACTCAACATGACCTTATTCTCAGCATGGCTAGCTTACTGGGTGTTTTTATTATTTGTGTAACGTTTTACTCACATCTGGACCCAATATTTTATGTATGGATACATGCCCAATCAGCCAAAGTCTTTTTGGGAAAGAAAATAACTACAGCTATTATTTATAGTTTACTTCTCAGCCTTCCGGTTATTGTTCTTTTTGTTATATTTTATCCAAATAATCTTCCAACAATTTTCCTGATTTTAACTACAGGCATTTTATACATCGTACTAAGCGTGGTATATGTATATGTAAATTTTCCTGTTAAAACGACACAATCTCAAAATCTGCAATATATAGCGGGACTCCTATTTCCTCCGTTAACGATACTTATTATTCCGAATTTTTATTCTCAGGCTGTTAGAAGGTTAAAAGATTATTTGCTATGCTAAAAATTAAATCATTATCAAAAAAGTATGGTTCGCATCAGGTACTTCGTGATGTAAGCCTGTCTTTAAAAAGAGGAGATATACACGCAATACTTGGGGCTAACGGAGCAGGCAAGACAACCTTATTCAAATGTATCTGTGGGTTAGAATCTTTTACCGGTGAGATAGAATATGACGGTGGTATTATAAAAAACGAAACCGGATATCTACCTACAGAGCCTTACTTTTTTCCAAACATGTCTGGCTATGAATATCTGCAACTCCTTTGTAATGCAAGGGGCAGAAAAGTCAAAGATCTGGATTCTTTCAACCTTTTTTCATTGCCTCTTTCTAGATATGCGGAAACATATTCAACGGGCATGCAAAAACAGTTAGCAATTACCGGTATACTTCTTCAGAAAAATGAAATATTCATTCTGGATGAACCATTCAATGGTGTTGATATTTCGAGTAGTTTGCTTATTAAAGACATCCTCTCCAGATTAAAAAAAGCAAATAAAATAGTACTTATATCCTCTCATATTCTTCCCGCCATACAAGAATCTTGCGACTTTCTGTACTTTCTAAAAGATGGGATAATAACAAAAAGCATTTTAAAAGGCCAAGACTTTGAATTTGAAATGAGAACTGATAATAAAGCAAATGCAATTTTAGATTCTCTTTTATAATTTGTCATTCACTCCCTTTGTTTTTTTGTAAAAGCTGAATAGATGCCAACCGCACAAGTGTGCGACGCAACAAAAACCCAATAGAAATTTCCCGGCTGGCTACATAAATTCTCTCTCCAACCGTCCGCGCACGAACATCCGACTGTCCGCTTTCGGACATCTTTAGCTAAGCTTGCATTTGTAAATATTGTAAAACAATCACTTGAATAGTGGCACAGCGATTGAATCATTTGGGCGTTCACACCAAAAGCCGGCACCATGCTCAAAAATTACCTCGTAGTTGCTGTACGCAACCTGCTTCGGAATAAAACCTTTACCGCTATCAATATAGCCGGCCTGGCGGCTGGCCTGGCCGTGTTTGTCCTCATCTTCGAGTTTGTAGCGGCTGAATGGAATACCAACCGTTTTCATAAAAATTTCGATAGCCTGTACCGGCTTGGCACCATAGATAAAAACGGCAATCACGATAGTCACCTGGCTCCCGGCTATGCACCGGCCATCGCACAGAATGTACCCGGTGTGCAAGCGGTGGTAAGATGGGTAGATGGGCTCGGTAGCGGCGTGATCAGTTACAACGATACAAAAAGCGGCGAACTGAAATCGTTCCGCGAAGAAAATATCACTTATGTAGACGGTAATTTCCTGGAACAATTTTCTTTTCCGTTGGCCAGTGGCCGCCCTTCCCTGCAGGAGCCCAAAACAATGGCCCTGAGTGAAACCATGGCAAATAAATTTTTTGGCACTACTAACATTTCCGGGCAAACGCTTACAGTCAGCAACCAGTTTGGTAATACGCCGTATACCATTACTGCAGTATTTAAAAACCCAACAACAGGGTCGGACCTGCAACCCGAAATACTTTTATCGCTCAATACGCTGAGCAGTGCTGCCAACCGCAATGAAAACGACTGGGCTGATCCGGCTACGTTTGAAAATGGATTCAGTAATTATTACCTGGTATTGAAGAAAGAAGCGAATGCAACTGCGGTATCCAAAGCGATCACACAACTGATGCATGCGGCGCAGCCTTCCTCAAACGGTATCATATCAGTATTACAACCTTTCAGTGAATTACACCTGGCGCCCCGCTTCAGTTATACTTACCAGACTTTCGGTAGTTTAAAATTAGTAGCCTTATTATTGGGTGTAGCATTATTGATTTTACTGATAGGCTGGGTAAACTATATCAACCTTTCTACCGTGCAGGCGATGAAGCGGGCGAAAGAAACCGGCGTACGAAAAGTGCTGGGGGCAAGCCGCAGCCAGTTAACGTTTCAATACCTGGCAGAAACATTTTTACTGACTTTATTAAGCGTGGGCTTATCCCTGATACTGGTGCAATTGCTGCAAAATGGCTTTAACCGTTTTACCGGCAAATCCCTGTCCCTGGAAGTGCTGAACCATGGCTGGTTCTGGGCCGCCGCTATTGCTTTTGTTTTTATCGGTTCATTGTTATCGGGTGGATACGTTGCGTTCGTATTAAGTTCATTTAAACCGGTAACGGCTATACGCGGAAAAGGGGAAACAAAATCAAAAGGCATTTCGCTGCGCAAAGGATTAGTGGTTTTCCAGTTCACGATTTCCATCTTGTTTATTATTGCCACGATGGTTTTGTACCGCCAGTTGCAATACATGAAAACAACTAACCTCGGCGTATCACTGGATCAATTGCTGGTTATAAAAGGCCCTACTGTATCCAGCGAAGACCAGGCAGAAAAGAATGTCGCTTTTAAAAACGCGTTGGGGCAATTAGCTTTTGTAAAAAAATACTCGGGATCTAATAATGTACCCGGTGGTGGCTATAATTTTTTTGCTGATCATATCACCAGGCTGTCGCCGCAGAAAGATGATGAAAAGAAAAGTTATGCCATGCTGATCTCTGATGAAAAATTTTTTGATACTTATGACATAAAATTCGTACAGGGAAAGGCCTTTACATCAGATGATGCGATGCATGCGTGGATGAATTGCAAAAAAGTACTGGTGAATGAGAAAGCAGCGGCGGAATTAGGTTTTTCAAAAACCGAAAATATCGTTGGACAAAAAATAAACTGGGCAAACACACAATATGAAATTGCCGGTGTTGTAAAAGACTATCATCATCTTTCCTTACAAAGACCGATTGACCCGGTTATCTTCCTGCCTTCTGTTTCCTTTGTTTATTTTACAATTCAGACAGATGTCAATAACCTGCAACAGAAAATAAGCTCGCTGAATGCCTTGTATAAACAATATTTTCCCGGCAATCCATTTGAATATTTTTTCGCCGATGAAAAATTCAATAAGCAATATGTGGAAGAGCAGCAATTGGGCAATGTATTTATAGCATCCGCTGTTATCGCCGTCATTATTGCCTGCATGGGATTGTTTGGATTGGCTGCATTCACAGCACAACAAAGAACCAAAGAAATCGGCATCCGGAAAGTATTGGGCGCCAGCGTAACCAATATCGCGACACTCTTGTCAAAAGATTTTGTGAAGCTGGTCTTCATAGCGATTTGCATTGCCTCACCGGTAGCGTGGTGGGCATTGAATAAATGGCTATCAAACTTCGCTTACCGCACCAATATCGGCTGGTGGATATTTGCAGGCGCAGGAACAATGGCAATATTGATTGCAGTATTGACGGTAAGTTTCCAGGCGGTGAAGGCAGCGGTAGCCAGCCCGGTGAAGAGTCTGAGAACAGAGTAGGTCAGAACTAGGATTTTTGAGACGAATGGGACTTATGAGAAAATTGGAAAATGTTGATGACATTAGTTCTTTCCGAAAGTGATAAATAAAAAATTGAAGACGAATTGGAAGTTATATAGTTTGGAATTGTAGAAAAGCACCTCTCCTTCTCCTAAAGGAGAAGGAGGTGGAGGATGAGGCCGCGACGGATCCTTTCAACCACACAAAGCCAGTAAAAATATTACCGGAATTAAAAAACACTTCAAAAGTGAGGGCTTTATGATCCGAAATTATTTCAAAATTGCTTGGAGAAACCTGCTAAAGAACAAAGCATTTTCCTTCATCAATATCATGGGTTTGTCCATTGGTATTTCTGTTTGTTTTATCATCATGTTATTTGTGCAGGATGAGTTGAG
>JAFDYH010000091.1:1411-2106 GCA_018267535.1 Bacteroidota bacterium | reverse complement strand
GATTACCCCGAAGTGGAAGAAGTAACAAGAATTAATGAAGGGGGAAAACCTAAAATTACATATAGTAATAAAACATTTAAAGATGGTTTGGTTGCGCTGGTTGATTCCAATTTCTTTAATGTATTTACTATACCGCTGATTGAAGGAGATAAAAATACAGCGATGCTCGAACCCCATTCGGTAGTGTTGACAAAAGAATTTGCCAATAAACTATTCGGTTCCGAAGACCCGATGGGTAAACTGGTCAAAATTGGGGGCGGCAATGATAGCACACCTTGCAAAGTGACGGGTATTATTAATAAAGTGCCACGCAATTCACATTTTCACTTTGATATTTTTGTTTCCCTGTCCAGCCTTCCTTATTCAAAAGATCCAAGCTGGATGTCTTCCGGTATGTTTACTTACCTAGTGTTGAAGCAGGGATATGATTATAAAAAACTGGAAGCAAAATTTCCCGGCATGGTGGAGAAGTATATGGGGCCGCAGATACAACAGGCAATGGGTTTAAGCTTATCGCAGTTTCGCACGAAAGGGAATGACCTTGGATTTATATTATTACCATTGACAAAGATTCATATGGGTGGCTTTTCTAGCAATTACGAAATGGAACCACCCGGCGACATCCGGTATGTTTATATTTTCGGCGCAGTTGCTGTGTTTATGTTATTAATTGCCTGTATCAATTTTATCAACCT
>JAFDYH010000091.1:0-1292 GCA_018267535.1 Bacteroidota bacterium | reverse complement strand
ACATTATCCGGTAAAAACCTGGTACCCGGCTTCAGCCTTGGCCGTATTGCCGGCATTTTATCATTAGGCTTATTGGTCAGCTTTCTCGCCGGATTATATCCTGCATTCTTTCTTTCTTCATTTAAACCGATTGCCACATTAAAAGGAAGGCTAAGTACTGCTACAAAAAGCTATGGTCTACGCAGCAGCCTCGTTGTTTTTCAGTTCTTCATCTCCGTTAGTTTGATAACGGGAACGATTATCGTTTTCCAGCAGATGAAATTTATTCGTGAAAAGAAATTAGGCTATGATAAAGATCAATTGCTTGTCATTGGTAATTCATGGCAATTAGGGAAAAACGAAAAAATAGTAAGAGATGAATTATTGAGAGATGCACGTGTAGCCAATGTTACTATATCCAGCTACAAACCGGCAGGGTGGAGTGCTAATAATAATTCGATAAGCTACCCGGAAGGGCAGGAAAACCGGTTAACAACAAGCCTGGAATATAAAATCGATGAACGGTATATCCCGACTTTAGGTATTAAAATGGCAGCAGGAAGAAATTTCTCGCCGCAATTTTCTACGGATTCAGTGGCAATGATTATGAACGAATCCGCGGTAAAAGCTTTTGGTTTTAAAGATAATAATGATGCAATTGGCAAACGCATTATACGTCAGAACAGTGACCGGGGCACTAATGTACCTTATACTATAGTCGGTGTAGTAAAGGATTTTAATTTTAAATCGCTGCATGAAGCAATCACGCCACTATTAATGGTTTTAAACCCGGGATCAGGTTTACTGATAAAAACAAAGACAAAAGATGTTGCCGGGTTACTGGCCACTATTAAAAAAAGATGGCAGGACTTTGGGCCTGAAGACCCGATCGACTATGCATTCCTGGACGATCTGTATAATAAAACATACGAAGCGGAACAGAAGACAGGTACCATTCTGAACATCTTTGCTGTATTAACAATCTTAGTTGCTTGTTTAGGTTTATTTGGATTAGCAACTTATACAGCGGAGCAACGCTCAAAAGAAATAGGCATACGGAAAGTATTAGGTGCCAGTGTATCGCAGGTAACAACAATGTTATCCAAAGAATTTGTAAAACTGGTTTTGATTGCTTGTGTGATCGCATTTCCATTATCGTATTGGGCAATGCATAAATGGCTCCAGGATTTTGCATACCGTATTAATATCAGTTGGACCGTATTTGTTTTCGCAGGCCTGTCAGCGTTATTCATTGCATTATGCACAGTTAGTTTCCGTGCTATTAAGGCGGCGCTGGCAAACCCGGTGAAGAG
>JAFDYH010000090.1:28657-43254 GCA_018267535.1 Bacteroidota bacterium | reverse complement strand
ATAACCAACAACTAATTTCTTTCCAGCTTTTTTTGCAGCAGCGACTACCCTCTCCGCTCCTGCTACTGTATCAGCTACCGGCTTTTCAATAAATACATGGCATCCTTTTTCAAATGCTTTTATAGCAAATGATTCATGCGTATCCGGGTATGTAGAAATACATACCGCATCAGGTTTTGTCGCATTCAGTGCTTTTTCATAATCACTGAATAATTCATATCCACCGCCCAACTTTTCGTTTAATACTTCTTTGCTTTTACCTGTGCTTACTATGCCGCATATTTTAAAACCATCAATAGTATGAAACGCCGTAGCATGTGATGCTCCCATATTACCGCAACCAACTACCAGCACACGAAGAGGATTTGATTTATTATACATATACTTTTATTAAATGAAGAGCCGCAAATTTCCGTAAGGAAATTTAATTATCAGAAAATAAATAATCAAGATTACTAAACAGTAACCGGATCCGGGTGTACCCAGGGTCCGCGATAAGCACGCTGCAATAATTTAGTTGCCTCCGCATCCCCAACTACTATTCTTTTTGAAGGATCATATTTCAGAGGCCTTCCTCCCAGTTGCATAGACAGGTTTGCAAGAATGCAACTTGCAGTTGAAATATGTCCTTGTTCAATATCCGCAACTGGTCTGCCGCCTTTATCAATTGCTTCCAGGAAATTCAGCATGTGCAAACGCGTAGCAGGTGCAGCATTCAATTCTATATCCGGTTCTGTTAAATCTTCCGGGTATTTCTCCTTTTCATACACTACATCTTTATGTATTTTGTCACCTTTCCCTTCCGGTATAAAATCATATTGCATGGTACTGCCGCATAAAGTTCCTTTTTCTCCATACAATTTAAATGACCAGGGATATTCAGGATCGGCAGGAGTGCCCCAACTACGATGCTGCCATACGCAATTCAATCCGTCGTATTCAAATATGGCCGATTGGGTATCTGCAATATTGCTCTTACCGGTTTTATCCACATATATACCACCAGTTGATACGATGCTCTTTGGCCATCCGAGACCAAGCATCCATCTAACAGTATCGAACATATGAATACACATATCACCCATAATGCCATTACCATATTCCATAAAGGTGCGCCACCATCTTACATGAGGCAATCCATCATAGGGCCGCATCGGTGCTGGGCCGGTCCACATTTCATAGTCAAAAAAATCAGGGACTGCCTGCACCGGCGGGTTGCCATTATTGCGCATATGGTAATAACAGCACATTTCCACATGCGATATTTTTCCCAATAAACCGGCATCTACTATATTCTTCTTGGCCTCAATCAGGTGCGGCGTACTCTTTCGTTGCGTGCCTACCTGCACCACCCGGTTGTATTTTCTGGCAGCGGCTACCATAGCTTCTCCTTCTATAACGTCTACGCTTATTGGTTTTTGCACATATACATGGGCGCCGGATTTGATGGCTTCAATTGCTGTCAAAGCATGCCAGTGATCCGGTGTACCAATTAATACGATTTCCGGCTTCTGTTCTGCCAATAATTTTCTGTAATCGCCATATAGTGCCGGTTTCTTATGGCTTTGCTGCCGCTGACTTACCATTTCGGCGGCTTTATCCAATTGATGTTTATCTACATCACAAAGACCTACTACTTCAACCGGAGCTACCTGTATTAGCCGGAACAAATCACTTTTCCCATACCAGCCCGTACCAATCAATGCCACCCTGCGTGGGGAAGCCGCAGAAAAAATATCCATTGCATTTGCCCTTATGGCGGATAAAGCAAGTGCCGCAGAAGTACCTTTTATAAACTGGCGGCGATGAAGGTTACCCATAGTAAATCATTGAAAATGATGAAGAGATACACTAAAGATAAAGAGGTTTGCTGTTTTATCTCTTAAATAAAGGGGGTAATCTGCAAAGTTCTTCTATGGCATGTCGCGTGACTTCACGCTACTTTTTAAAGTTTAATAAGGTAAATTCCCCGTTTAAAATTGAGTACTTGTTGGTATTGCAGAGAAAGCAAAATTGGATTTGTTTTGTAGTAATAAAATCCAGATTCTATGCAATTGATGATGTATCTTGGAAATGACCTGATAGAAGCAGTACAATTGGATGATTCAAATATTCCAAAGCCTGGTTATGTCGGCAGTTTTAAAAGGAGCCTTAAAGAAAAATATAATGACCTGATCAGGCAGTTTTCGATACCACCCGAATTTTTGGTGATTAATCCTAACCCGATTATGCCAAAAGGCAAATAAGATGATCACGGTAAAATACTCCCTTCTATACCCGTGTTCAGCAAAATTCAGTAGAAAAACTTCCCCACTTTTGCGTGAAGATCTTTTACCTGTTAAATGACGACGGTTGTAACTTCTTATAAATATGCCATGCTGAAAAAATATCTTCTGCTGAAATACCCAATGATTTGAATAAAGTGATTTCATCGCTATCTGTTCTACCTTTTTTCTTTCCTGTTATTACTTCACTTAATTCGGCTTTTACATATTCCTTTGTTATTGCACCTTCTTTTTCGGGTATCAGAAAATCACCTGCTTCATTAAACACCGATTCATATTTATCTGTAAAAAAGCTGCATTGAAGAATTGCCTTTGTATCCAGCTCCCTTGCAGCAGGTGTACTTGAGCCAACTGCATTTATGTGTGCACCCTTTGATATCCATTCCCCTATCAAAACAGGCTGAGCAGAAGATGTAACAGTGCAAATAATATCTGCATTCTCAACTGCGGTCTGCACATTTGACTTTACAATTACATCAAGTTCGTACTGCTTCCTTATTTTAACAGCAAGATTTTCTGCATTCTGTTGGCGCCGGCTCCAGATATTTATTTGTTTTATTTTTCGCACACAGATTATGGCTTCGACATGTTTTTCGGCTTGTACCCCACTGCCAATAATGGCAAGGGTTTCCGCTTTTTCATTGGCCAGTAACTGTGTAGCCACTGCGCTGGCTGCTGCGGTACGGATAGCTGTAATTTCACCGGCATCAAAAATCATAACCGGTTCCCCATGTTTTGCATCAAACAATAAAACGACACCCTGGTGAGATGGATAGCCCAGGTTGCTGTTTTCGTGAAATATAGTAATCACTTTAATCCCCATCATGCCCGTACCGGCCGCATATCCCGGCATCATACCCAGCAATCCTTTTTTATTGGGAAGCCACATAATTGACCGTAAAGGTTGTTGCACCGATCCTTCTGCAATTGAACGAAACATCTCTTCCATTACCAGTATGCACTCGTTCATTGGCAATAACTCTTTTATTCTTTCTTCATTAATGAAAGGTGGTTCCATTCGCAAGTTGTTTATAAAGCTGGGGTGAAATTATGCCGATACACCTGAAATGGTGCAATTAATCATGAAAACATATTACCGGGAAACACAGGAATGTAAAACAGTTTTATCTTTATACAGATCAGTAAATAAAATCTATCTAAACGTTTCAGTATGTCAACCCGTCGTGATTTTTTACAGAAAATAGGTCTATCTGCAATCACTATTCCTTTCTTAACAGAAAGCGAGCAGATGAAAGAACAGAGTAGCAATAACCCTAAATACGATGGCCCTGTATTGAGAGTCGCAATTATGGGACTCGGGGGTTATGGTACCATTGTAGCTGAAGCGATGAAAAATTGTAAATCGGCAAAACTGACTGGCGTAATTAGCGGTACTCCATCCAAAATAAAAAACTGGCAGGCAAAGTATAATATTCCTGAAAAGAATTGTTATAACTATGAAAACTTTGATGCGGTAAAGAATAACCCCGATATAGATGCTATCTATGTTATTACCCCTAACAGTTTACATAAAGAGCAGGTAATACGAGTAGCAAAAGCGGGTAAACATGTAATATGTGAAAAACCAATGGCCATTAATGCAAAAGAAGGCCAGGAAATGGTAGATGCGTGTAAAAAGGCGAACGTAAAACTGCTGGTTGGTTATCGTATGCATTTTGAGCCAAAAACATTGGAGATAATCCGGATGCGCAAAGAAGGAGAGTTGGGAAAAACATTGTTCTTCCAGGGTTTATCCGGGTTTGTTATTGGCGATCCAACCCAATGGAGGCTGAATGCTAAACTGGCCGGTGGTGGCGCAATGATGGATATTGGTATTTATTCGATCAATGGTGCCCGTTATATGATTGGGGAAGAACCATCCTGGGTAACGGCGCAGGAAACAAAAACCGACCCGGTTAAATTTAAAGAAGGCGTGGATGAAACAATTCAATTCCAGTTTGGCTTTCCTTCCGGTGCTGTTGCCTCCTGTCTTTCTACTTACAATATGAATAATCTTGACCGCTTTTTTTTAGATGCAGAAAACGGATGGGCAGAGATGTGGCCTTCGACAAATTATGGCCCTATTATGGGCCGCACCAACAAGGGCGAATTAAACTACCCGCATGTTACACACCAAACAGTGCAGATGGAGGAGATGTCTGCCATTATTTTGCAAGGTAAAAAACCAATTGTTCCTGTTGATGGGGAGGAAGGATTACGGGATTTAAAAATAATCGATGCCGTATATGAAGCCGTAAGGACAGGAAAGAAGGTGATGCTGAAATAGAAAATACTGTGCCTATGTTTTAAGCCTGATTTAAAGAAACAAGCCTATCCATTTATTTCCCGTACCAGCTTTTTCATTTTCTCCAAACCCGTCTTAGCCACCAATAAAGCATCCTGGGCCCAGTAAGTTTTATTGAATAATTCAAGGGAAAGAACTTTCGTTCCGCCCATTGCTTTGAGATCCCTTAATATTTGTTTCAAAGGTGCTGCTCCGTCGCCGGGATAGACCCTGTCGCTGTCGGTTTGCTCGTTTACGGGGATAGAAGCCGGGTAATCATTAAAATGAATGACTTCAATCGCATTTCCGTTTAATAATCGTAATCCATCAAATCCTGAACCTCCGCGGAATAAATGATAAACATCGGGCAAAATACGTGCATCCCGGTCATTGGCAGCGGTGGCAATAGCAACAGCCTGGCTGAGATTATATACTGTGCCGGAGGCACCCCAAAATTCCATTAATGGCATTACATTATACCGTCTGCCCAGTGCCAGTATCTCACGATACCGAATACCCGCTTTTTGAAAATCAACCGGCTCGTCTTTCCTTATTCCGGCCGGGGGTGCAGCAATCCTGTGGCAGTCAAGTACAGCCATTATTTTCATTTCTTCTTCCAGTTCAGCAAGAGCAGCCTTTCGACGGGTGTCATTATCTACCATCCATTCTGTAAAGCTAATGGCGTCCTCCACCACAAGCCGCTTATCTTTTATCAGTTTTCTGAGTGCCTCCAGGGAGTTACCTTGTTTCAGGTATTCCCGGATATCGTTTATCCAAAGCTCAAGACCATCATAACCAGCTTTGGCTGCTATCTCAATCGATTGAACAAGTCCGGGCTTTTGTCCGCTGATTGTACTTGTATTCAAGCAGAAACGAAAACTACTATTTGCAGGTGAAGCAGCGGCGCTTACAATGCCCGGTAAGGAAGTGCCCAGGAGGGCAGCACCGGATAATTTTAATAAATCACGTCTGTTCAGCATGAAAGATATTTGGTAACATAGTAAGGTAAATATTTTTCAGGTTACATGAACAAAACATTTACTTACCTGGCATTTGAACCAGTAATCATTTATTTCAGACATGCTTATATGATATGGGAAAACTACGTAGGGCATTGCATTTTTAAAAAGCGAATTATATCTTGCGCTAAGTTTCCGGTACCAGTCAATAAAGACCTTCTTTCCTGGTTACCGGAATTAACCACTGCTGTTTCGTTCTGAATGCAAACAGCTTTTTAACCTCAATATCTTCCCTGATTTCCGTCCAGTAATTGATTGAAAACCTCCTGAAGGAAACCTTACACATTTAGCGTACTCTAAAGCGATCAATTATGATTGACAGAAAATGGCATGCTGTTTATACAAAGCCAAACAAAGAGAAAAAAGTAGCCAGCCTTTTGATAAAAAAGAAAATAGCGGCGTACATACCTGTGTATGATACAGAATGTATTATTGAAGGAAGAAAGAAAGTAGTGGAGAAACCGGTATTTCCCGGTTATGTGTTTATCGCAATGGATAAAGAGGAAAATGTTTTACAACTTTCGGGCGATATTATAAATTTTGTTTACTGGAAAGCTAATCCCGCAACAATTCAAAACAGTGAAATCAATGCGTTAAAATTATTCCTTAACGAATATTCCTGCACCCGGCTGGAAAAAGCTCCTGTTTCCCCGAACGAGCAATTTAAAATTGATAACGAATTACAGGTTCGTCGAAAGGGAAATTTTGTAGAAGCAAACGTAGCAACAGTAAAATTGACGATTCCTTCACTGGGCAGGGTATTAGTAGCTGAAATAAGAAAAGAGAAAATGGAAGAATTTATGTATGCTAAAGGAACAATTTTTAAAAACATAACAGGCTCCTGAAGGATAATACTAAAATAAAACGCAAAGCCGGGATATAAAATTTATTCCCGGCTTTCACTTATAAAAATATTTTTAAACACACTATAAGGACAGGCTACTGTAGCAAGATATAATGGGTTTTGTTTGTAGTCAGGCGGATAGAAACATTCATAAGGTGCACCCAAGCCATTCCCTTTTCTGAAATCATTTTCTTTTAAATCATCGATATATTCTTTAGCTAATATTTTTGCCTTGCCCGTATTTACTTTGGCAATTGCATAACAAACCCATCCTGTTGCCGTACCCCAGTAAGCGCCATTCTGATACCTGTTTTTCTCCATTCTACCCATTTCCCATGCTGTATTATTATTGTAGTCGTCTGTTGTCAATACATGCCTGATATTTCCTTTAAAGGCTAATGATCCGTTTTCATATGCTTCAGCTAAAACTGTACATGCTTTTTTTAATACATCCTTCTCCAGTATATTATAATAAATAGCCAATGCAGTAGCCCAAACATCAGGCTGGTTACTTTTGCCGGTTGATGCACGTAACATTCCTTTGTTATCAAGAAAAACTTCCGGCAAGGCTTGCCGGATCTGTCTTGCAATATTTGTATAGTGATTGGCTTTGCTTTTATTCTTTAGTTTACTGAACAATTCCTCCAATTGTTGGGCAGCACGATATTTTAATATAGAAGGTAAACATAAATGCCCCGTAATTTCTATTCCGTCCCTGAATCCAAAATCGACACCTCGAAAAGAACTGTCAGTGTAAACAACCTGGTTAGATAAGTCAGCGGGGGGCATTTTGAAAGCAATTTCAAGCCGGTCAATCAGTTTTGTTCCGTTTATTTCCCTGTTCAGGATATAGATGTCGCCGCTCATTTTTACATAATACCAGGCCATTTGAATAAAATAAAACTGGTCGCAGTAAGGAGGTACCATTCCAAAGTATTTATTGCCTTGCTCTTTGTAGTCATATGTACCGGGAAAATAAATCGGCAAACTATTATCAATTCGAATATGATCAGCAATCGACCCATAAGGTACCATACTGCCGTTTTTTGTGATCCATGTCTGATCGCATTGGGTAGAGGCGGTTAACACAAGCATATGTTTTTGTTCTTTTGAGCCGATCATCCCTGTTTCAAGTGCCATTGCATAATCTCTTATCCAGAATGCAGGATAATCTTCTTTGCCTCCTGGTCGTATCAGCATCCCTCCCGTATTGTTTGGGCCAAAGTTTGATGAAATGAATGCACCTGGTTTTATACGAGAACTATCCAGGACTGCCTTTGTCAGATTTTCAAGAAATAATAAATCGTCTTTATTAAGAAGCTTATCAGTTTGCTGGGCAATTGAAAAGTTTAGTGATAAAAAATAAAGGCAAACACATGATAGAAAGTATTTCATAGCTATAAAATTATTACAAATCGGCAGAGAGCTGAATATAACGGTGAAGGATCCACGTTTATGATGTTGCCCTGATAGTAGTACACAACTACTATTATTTGGAAGGAATTGAAGGCCGTACTTCAATCTTACTGGGCAATGTTCTCGGATGCATATTTAGCAAGTCTGCTACAATCTGTCCTATATCTTCAGGTTGAATTTTCCAGGCGTCAGCAGTATCATTGGGCGTGTGATCGTTGAAATAGGTAGCAACAGAGCCGGGCATAATCGTTGTGACCTTAATTCCATATTTACGCAGATCAAGCATAATAGCCTGTGTGAATCCGACAAGCCCAAACTTGCTGGCATTATACGCGGCACCTTTTTCAAAAAAATTAGTACCGGCCAGGCTCGCAATAGTAATGATATATCCTTTGGTTTTTTTCAAAGAATCAATACTTGCTTTTACAGTATTAAAAACACCGGTAAGATTCGTATCAATTGTCTGTTTCCATTGCTCTGCGCTTAAACTGTCAATGGGTGAAAAAATACCAACACCGGCATTCGCAATTACAACATCTACTTGTCCGAAATGACGAATCACCTCCTGGATTGCATTTGTTTCATCAGCCAGCAAGGATGAATCCGAAACAATGCCTAATACTTTTGATGAACCGGTGCTTAACAATGCTGCCGCCTTCTCTACGGCATCGGCTTTCCTGCTGGTAATCGCTACCCGCATGCCTAACCGAATTAATGTTTGTGCAATACCGAACCCGATTCCTTTACTGCCGCCCGTTATATACGCTACTTTATTAGTAAGGTCGTTCATATTTTTATTTTATAGGCATAAAAGAAACGTAAGCCCCGTAAAAAGTTTTTTATAAAACTATAATAATCAATTTACATGTCCGTAAAATATAAACAAAATATTTCATTGCAGTTTCGATGCATGTATTTGTTTTTCATTAACTCAACAAAACGTAACTTTAGCACACAAGTTATAATTATGAGAGTACTGATTTTGTCTGCAATCCTGGTTTCATCTATAGCAGCAAAAACGCAGACACTGGTGCCCGGTGGTTTTATGAGTTACATGCATCCGTCAGTTTTTACTATTTATCCTCATTATATAGCGGGCGGGCCGGATAAAAAATGGTCGCTTACATCTTATGCCGGCATTACAACAGGTTATGGTTTTTATAATGGAAGCAATTCAATATTTGCAGCCGCACCGGTTGGTTTGCAGATAAACCGCAGGATCAGTAACAATCTTTACGCTTTTGCAGGCGTATCAGCGGCGCCTGCATATATGAACTTCAATCATGCTTTTATTTCATCCGATATTAATAAGGCAAATCCAAATGGGGCTTTTTTTAAATCGAATTCCTTTGGCGCTTATTCAAGAGCGGAACTGGGGCTGATGTATGTGAATGACGCAAAAACGTTTTCCATATCGGGAAGTATTGGCGTTGAGAGAAGTTCCCCGCTTATTCCCTATCAGCAAATGAGCAGAAATTCTTCTTCTACGCACTTACACCAATAGTTATTTTGTAAAATAAGCAACTTAATCGGGCTCTTAGTTTGCCAGTTTATAATAATAAATCCTGCTTCCTTTTCCTTCAGCCAAAACGTAATAGCCTTTCCCATCCGGTGAAAATGAAATAGCTTCTTCCTGCCCGTTGCTTTTATAAGCAGATTGTTTAACGGGCGCACGTTGTAAAGTAATATAAACAGGTTCATTGTTCTGTCGTTTCCAGTAATAAACAGAAGAGACTGTTTTAAGTAAAATGCTACTTCCATCTGTAGTAATACTGCCGGATACAACCCATTTGTCTATTCCGTTTCCTTCAAGAAACAATTTACCGCAGAGTTTTAATTGTCTTTTATCCGTATCCTGAAAATCTGAAGAACAACTGTAAACAGCTGCACTATCCTGCCTTTTTGAAATGACATAAAGCGTTTTTTCCAAAGGATCCATTAACAGGGTTTCCGCATCTTTAGGGCCATCCGGGTATTCCAATGTAAGCGCATCTGCATCGGTAATAACTCTTCCCTGGTGAATAGCCGGTTCTGGAATACGGTAAATCTGCACGGAAGAACGATTCTCACTATTATCACCAATATCTGCCAGATAAATATATACCTGCCCCTGCTGAGGCCCGGTGCCTATAGCAATATCTTCACAATCTTTTACGCCCAGGTCTTTATCACCAATGCCTTTAAATTCATAAGTACATAAAAGCATTCCGTCTGGATGAATAGCAAAAAAGCGGCTACTATCCCCGCTATCATTATGTACATATAAGATACCCGGGTATTGTTTTGATGCAGCTACTCCCGATAACTCATCGAGCTGATCAGATTGTAAGACACCGGTTACTGTTTCATCGTTTGTGTTTACAGGAGCTTGTTTTGATTGAGAACAACCTGCGATGGTAATAAATACAGTAAAGAGGAGCAACGGTTGAATATAGTTCAGTTGAGCATTCACCAGATTTTAATTAATCGTTACAAGAATAATTCAATTATTTCGCTTTCCTTCTTTATCCAGTATTTCTGCAATCCGTTCATAATATTGTTTTGCCCGCTCAGCAGAACTGCCAATGCAAATAACCCCAAGTTTGCCAAACTGCGACAGGGCGCCGATTAAATGAAAGATAACCCCTTCCTGGTGAGTGCCATCATAATGGAGATCGTTCATCATTGCGATATGGATGAGATCATGAGGAGTAAGGCCTTCATATTTTTCACTCTTCAGGTTATCTGAGCAAAAGTAATAACGTGCCTGCCCGCCTGCTGTATAGTACAGCCCTTCCTCCATATTATAATCTCCGTTTGTCAGGAACTGCAGCATCAGCAATGGATGTGTAGTGCCTCCTTTGCGTAGGTTAATCTCAATGGCATAGTGATGCCATTCATCTTTTTCTTTTACAGAAATGAAATCAACTGAGAATCGCCCCAAAACTCCTCTTTGCTGCAGGGCTTCCGCAACTTTTTTTCCCATGCGGCCAATAGGCACAGCATAAGCGGGGTTAGCAGGAAAATAAGCGCCCAGAAATACCTGGCCACTTTCACCACCCAGCAATTGATCATGGGTAGAAGCTACCCTGCAAACACCGTCGGGGTCAATACGGCATTGCACCGAAGGGGATTCTTTGATTTCTCCTTCTAAAAAAGCTTCCACTACACCTCCCATTTCATTGAACTTGGTTAAAAATGTTTCACTACTCAACCCATCGGCAACAATTCTTAAACGCTGACCCAGTTCTTCGCTTATCCATTTACGTAAGTCGGCCTGCTTTTCGCTTCCTGCAAAAGAAAAAAGGGCATTCCCTTCACCGGAAAAACCATCATTCATTTTAATAACCGCTTTACGGAGCGCCGGCTGCTCTGATTTCAGTTGCAGCAGGGCATTTACAATATCTTCCCGGGTATGCAGGTCTTCAAACCCGGCAGGAAATGGAATTCCGCATTCACGGAAAATTTTGCGGCTATTGCTTTTGTTGCCAAGCGCCAACAGGTCAGGATCACAACCGAATATGGGAACGCCTAATTGGACAGCGAGCCTGCGTTCATAGTTCGTTACATTGAAGCAGGCCATATGCGCAGAATGCCCGTCGGGTATACTTTGCCGGATACGCTCAATTAACCGGGGCCGGGCCAGTATCTTTTCGGTGAGCGATTTCGGAGAAGCATCATAACAGCTCAGTAAACTAAGCCGCTGCTGGGCGTGATAACCGGTAATACCCGGAAGAAGATGCAGGTAGTAATCTATAATTACAGGATCTATAGTAGTGCTGGTAACATATACCACATGGGTTTGTGGCATACGGAGAAGCATCAGCATACATAAAAGCCGTTCTTCATAATGTACCACCCCTTTTACTTTTGAAAGTATTTCCTGGTCAAGGGTCAGCGATGGAATGATGATTACAGCCTTGGGAGCCAGCTTATCGGGGAAAGCTTTTTCAAACTGGGCAGCAAATTTTTCCTGTATCTGCCGAAATAATTCAGCTTCTTTTTTCAGTGTGTCCGCTGTAATCCCGGCTTCAAAAGCACCTGTTGAATAAAATAACCGAATTGGTTTTTCAAACATAGAAATATTTTTAAAGCTACATCAGGCAGGGTTTCAAAAACAGTGTATAAGCTTCAATTCCATTATAAAACTACGATTAAAGATTTTCTCTTTCAGGTATATATCCTTTACGGGTTATAAAGAGATTTGCAACACCGAAATAAATAAAAAAAAGCGGCACACAGTTTAATCTTTATAAATTTATATTGTCCTCTTACCCATTTCGACAACCCCTACCGGCCCCCCGCTATTTAAATTTATTTAATAACTAAAATCAAAACCATGAAGCAATCCCGATTTGCCGGCTTGTTGTTTTGTGCAATGCTGGTAATTTATTTATCCTCTTGTGGAGGAAATGGCAGTGAAAAAGCAACGACTGCTGACTCCACAGCGCAAACGGATACTGCTGCCAAAACAGTCGCAGTAGAGCCGAAAAGAAATACTATTGTTACTACTCCTGAAAACCTGCTGGTAGTAACCCACAAAGTAGCCAATTTCGAAAAATGGAAAATTGGCTACGAAGCTCATGATTCTGCCCGGCTGGCCAGTGGTATACATAATTATGTGCTGGGCCGTGGTTTGCAGGATAGCAATGTGGTAATGATTGCTATGAAGGTAGATGATGTAGCTAAAGCAAAAGCATTTGGCAACAGTGCTGACCTGAAAAATGCAATGAAAAAAGCAGGTGTGATCGGTGCACCCACTGTTTTTATTGTTACAGAAACATGGCAGGATACGGCTACCATCGATACCAGGCTTCGTTCCCGGACAATGTTTTCTGTAAAAGATTGGGATGCATGGAAAACGGCCTTTGAAGAAGGGCGGCAGGAAAGAATAGATAACGGAATTCTGGATAGGGTAATAGGGCATGATGTTGATTATAACAAAAAAGTAGCATTGGTAACTGCGGTTACAGATACAGCAAAGGCTTTTGCTTACTATAAATCAGATGCGCTGAAGAAAAGAAGGGAAGCAAGTGGTGTAGTTGGTGAACCAGTGCGGTTTTTATTCCGGATTGTAAAAAGGTATTAATCCACAACTTGTAATAATAGAAAAGGATAAAGCAGCTGCTTTATCCTTTTCTATGTATAGATCTTTCCATGGGATGAGAGAACCTGCTTCATAGATCCAGGAAAAAATAAAAACATCCTTTAACACCCGCTTTACATTTTTCTTCAGAATCGCTACAGAACCCAGGGATAAGTTTGGATTCAAATTAAAACATAGAATCCATGACAATCAGACAATCACTGGTCACTCTGGCGTTGGGTACAGGCATTATTACCGCCGGCGCTATGGGATATTCCAGGTACCAGAAAAATAATGAGCCTTTTACAAAACCTCCTACCTCGTCTTCTGTATATAAAAATGTAAACTATACGGAAAAGGGTGATCCCTCACCGGTTGTAGATTTTGAAAAGGCAGCTGAAAAAGCAGCGCCTGCAGTCGTTCATATTAAAACGGTGATGAAGGCAAAACAAGTTGCCGACATGCCCGGCTTCGATGATGACAACAATCCATTCAAAGATTTTTTTGGTCCAGGCTTTGGGCAAAGAATGAAACCCGGTACAATGCCTTCTGAACGGGCTTCGGGTTCCGGTGTTTTGATCAGTGCAGACGGTTATATCGTTACCAATAACCACGTAGTGGATGGCGCTACTGAAGTGAATGTAACCCTGAACGATAAAGCAAGCTATAAAGCCAAAGTAATCGGCACTGACCCCAGCTCTGATCTTGCAGTTATAAAAATCGATGGTCACAATTTCCCTTACCTGACATTTGCAAACTCTGACGATGTACATCTTGGTCAATGGGTGCTGGCAATTGGTTACCCATTAAACCTGGGAACTACTGTAACATCGGGGATTATAAGTGCCAAATCAAGAAGTATTGGTATCAATGCTCGCAACAGCAATGCGCCGATAGAATCCTTTATACAAACAGATGCTGCCGTAAATCCGGGTAATAGTGGTGGCGCTTTAGTGAACCTCGATGGAAATATCATCGGTATCAATAGTGCGATTGCATCGCCGACTGGTTCTTATGCCGGTTATTCTTATGCGATCCCCTCTAATCTTGTTCAGAAAGTAGCTGCAGACATTGTAAAATACGGAAGCAATAAAAGGGCTTATCTGGGAGTAATGTATCCGAATGACCAGATGAGTGATGAAGACCGTAAGAAAAATAATGTAAAAGATGGGGAGGGTGTTTTTGTAATGGATGTTGCTAAAGGAAGTGCAGCAGAAGAAGCAGGTATAAAGAAAGGTGACTTCATTACCAGGATTAATGGAAATATAGTAAATACCGGAACGGAGATGGTAGAAAAAATTTCTTCACTGCGCCCCGGTGATAAAATCAATATTACCTATACACACGAAAATGATTCAAAGACCGCAACAGTTACATTGAAAGGGTCCTCTGGTGAATATGCCAGTATAAAAGAACAGGTAATTCAGCAGCTTGGTGCTTCTTTTGAACCTTTGGATAAAAACACGGCCCACCAGTTGAATATTGAATCGGGGGTAGTAGTGAAAAAATTGGGTGAAGGTATTATCAGCGACCAGACAAGGATTAAAGAAGGGTTTATTATTACCCATGTAAATAATCAAAAGGTTGCAACGGTAGATGAATTAAAAGATGCATTGAAACAGGCCGGTAATAGCGCTGTAATCAGCGGCGTTTACCCCAACAACCCACGTACTGTTTATAAATA
>JAFDYH010000090.1:19297-28586 GCA_018267535.1 Bacteroidota bacterium | reverse complement strand
AAAAGCAGACAATAAACTTTGTACTCTTTGTCTCATTGATCGCTTTGTATGAAATCTCTTCTGTTTAATTTTGAACTATGAAATTACTGATTATAGAAGATGAACAGGCATTGAGGGAATCCATGGTAAAATACCTGAGCTACCAGGGATATGTATGCGAAACAGCCGCAGACTTTCTATCGGCCCGCGACAAATTATCTTTATTTAATTATGACTGTGTAATCGTTGATATTGGTTTACCCGGCGGTAGCGGACTGGATATTGTAAGTGAAGTGAAATACCTGGAATCAAAAGCAGGTATTATTATTATCTCGGCCCGCAATACGTTGGATGATAAATTGAAGGGGCTAGAACTGGGCTCCGATGACTATCTTACCAAACCTTTCCATTTGTCTGAACTTAATGCCAGGATACAGGCTATCTTGCGGAGGAGAAGTTTTGATGGTAATAAGACAATCGGGTTTCATGAAATAAAACTCTATCCTGATCAGCGCAAGGCAACAGTAAATGAGAAAAGCATTGATTTAACGGATAAAGAGTATAACCTCCTGGAGTATTTTATTTCCAATAAAGGAAGGGTATTGACAAAACCGGCCATCGCTGAACATAACTGGGGCGACGAATACGCCCAGGCCGGCGAGTATGATTTTATTTATACGCATATAAAAAACCTTCGAAAGAAATTACTCGACGCCGGCAGCGGCGACTATCTTAAAACTGTATATGGTTCGGGGTACCGGTTTACTGATTTATAAAAAATTGAAAACATAACGGAACAGGGCATATGAAATTACTGGCAAAAACAACAGTTTATTTTCTCAGCGCCATGATCGCTTTGCTTGCTGTTACCGGTTTTTACCTGTATCGACAGTTTAGCCGTGAAATAAAAAACCGCAGCGATGCAGAATTGCTCACGGCAGAATCGCAATGGATCAATTACCTGCAATCACAGGCCGATATCGGAACTACCTTTATTATGCGGTCGAAAGAATTATCCGTTTTCCCTACTGATGCCCCGCCCCAGCCTTATCCTGTGATATCGGATGCAGAAGATTATACAATTATTTCCGGTACAAAAATTCCCTATAGGCAGTTGACGCATGTGGTACCTGTAAACGGAATCAATTACCAGTTGGTTATTAAAAACTCGCAGGAACAGAAAGTAGCACTGATGAAGAATTTTACAAAGGTGGTGTTGTTTGTTTTTGCCGGTCTTTGTCTTGCTACCTTGTTGTTCAACTGGATTATGAGCCGTCGGTTATGGCGGCCATTCCATCAATCTTTGCAAAAAATAAAAGCTGCTGATCTGCAGCAAATGAAGGATATGCGTTTTGATAAAACCGGTACATATGAGTTCAACCAATTGAACGAATCGCTGGATGCGATGAGCCGGAAAATCTATAGCGATTATATATCCATGAAAGAATTTACTGAAAACGCAGCGCATGAAATGCAAACACCCATTGCGGTGGTGCAAAGTAAACTGGAGTTATTGCTGCAGGATGGCAATCTCCATGACGAGCAGGTGCAGTCTTTACTGCAGGCGGAGGATGCATTGAACCGGCTATCCCGGTTGAACCAGGGATTATTATTATTGGCAAAAATTGAGAACAACCAGTTTCAGGCAGAAGGAGAAGTAAGTTTTGCAGCTATTACCAGTAAATATTTATCACAATTCAGCGAGCTGATTCATCAAAAGCAATTGCAGGTAGAAACAGAATTCACAAATGATTTTAAAATACCACTGCACTCCTTTCTGGCAGATTCAATGATTTCAAACCTGCTCGGCAACGCTATTAAGTATAATTATGAAGGGGGGAAAATAACCATTGCCACCACAGCGCATAGTTATGAGGTAGGTAATACCAGTCGCCAGAAAGCGATCCCCCCTGATAAACTATACAAACGGTTTGGCAATTCATCGGAACTTGCTGTCAAATCCAATGGCCTTGGCCTGGCAATTGTAAAAAAGATTGCAGACACAAATAATCTTGCTATTATTTATGAAGCGGGTAACAATATGCATTCCTTTACCATTACAAGGAAAAAAGTATAATAAAACCCGCTTACATCCATTTGGAAAGAAAGAGGTTGAATTCCCTCCTCAGATCCTGTATAGATTTTTCCACACTGATTACCTGGTCTTTAATTTCATGATGTTCAACAGCCGAGCTGTTTTTAATTCTGCCGGCATGTTCTTTCATTTCCTGCGCTACTTCGGTTGTATGAAGACCGATAGTATGTTTCAACTCGTCAATATTATTCCGCTGAATAATAAACTGGTTTTGGAAATGTTCTACCTCCGCCATCACTTCATGGCTATTGTTCTTTTTCACAATTTCCTCTAACCGGTGCGATAATATTTTCAGATCGTCTTTGTAGAAGTCAAGATCCTTTATCCACTGGATATGTTCTTGTCCGCTTTGCGGGCTTGCTGCCGTAAAACTCATATACTGTAATTTTAATTATTGTTCATTTGATATCAAAGGTGCGGCAAAACTGAATAAAACAGGCTGATTAAAATCAGGCGTCCAACTGAGATATACTTTAAGGGCTATTAATGAGTCATAAAAAAAACGACGATGAAAAATTTCTTACCGGCAATACTTCTCCTGGTCAGCTCAATGGCAGGAAAGGGGCAAATCTATTCAGGATTGAAAGAAGAGCAGCATAAATCCATTATTGCATTAATTGACCGATATTCTTTGGCCAGGGAAAAAAGGGATACGGTCTTATTAAAATCCATTCTTACACCGGATATAGATCAACTCGTATCAACCGGCGAATGGCGTGAGGGTTTACAGGCAGCCGTTGAGGGCATGCAGCGAAGCTCGGCCAATAGCCCCGGTACCCGTACACTCAGCGTATCTAAAATACAGTTTTTAAATCCGTCTTCTGCCATTGTGGATTGCCGTTATGAAATACAAAATGCCAGTGGATCGGTGCGCAAAATGTGGAGCACATTTATTGTCATAAAAATTAAGAAACAATGGAAAATCCGTTCAATCCGGAATATGCTCCCTGCCCCTGGTAATTGACCCGCTCCTCTTCCATCCGAACATCTTGAAAGATTGATTTATTGAAAAGCATAACGAAAAGTTATTAATGCGGATAATTGCGCAGTAGTTATACGAATTGGTAATAATAATTTATTCCCCGGTTAAAATAGTTTTCACATTGCACCGTTAGTTTTAATCATGAAAATTCTGATCAGCAATTTTGGTTTTAACATGCAGGATGAAGACCTGCGTGATTTTTTTATGCCTTATGGAAAAGTAAGTTCGGCCCGGGTGATTATTGATAAGCTGACAGGTAAAGCCAGAGGCTTTGGTTATGTTATTATGCAGGACGTAAAAGCAGCCCGTAAGGCGATTGAAGAATTAAATGAACTGATTATTGAAGGCAATAAAATAAATGTTGCCGAAGCTGAAAAGAGCAACAAGCTTAGGTATACCCTTCAGTAGATTTTACAAACTACTGTATTAGTTTTAATAGAGAAATGAGTTTTTTCTCACCTGTTCCTTTTCCCTGACAAATTTTTTTACGACGTATGGGCTATTTTATATAAAACACTTACGGCGATAGGAGAAAATAGAGCCTATACAAGCCGCTTTCCTGGCTGGATTTGAAATGGAGGATCATTTTCTTGCCGGGAATCAGCGCTAAAAGCAAAAAACACGGCCAGCTATCAGGGCCGTTGCATCTATTCTTAAATGTCATTTCCTCAACTTTGCATAAAATATACTTTTAATAAGGATGACATTTACAGACCTCCTTCTCTATGCTGGTACCTTTGTTTTTGCCATTACCGGGGCATTAAAGGCCCGGGCGCATAAAATGGATATTTTGGGTGGCAGCGTATTAGCATTTGCAACAGCTTACGGAGGAGGTACGGTACGTGATTTATTAATAGGCATCCGGGTAGGATGGATGAATGATAATATCCCGCTTTTGCTGGTAATAACTGCGGTAATAGTTGTCTTTCTGTTCAAAAACAATATACACGCGTTTGAGAAAACAATATTCTTCACAGATGCGGTTGGTTTAGGTTTATTTACAGCAGGAGGTATTGAAAGAAGCCTCGCACATGGGATATCAGAGCCTTATTCAATCGTATTGGGAGTTATGTCTGCTACCTTTGGCGGCCTCATCGCCGATCTATTATCCGGTCGTCAGCCATCCCTTTTGCAGAAAGGGGAATTATATGCTACAGCATCTGCAGCCGGTGGAGTTGTATATCTTATCTTAAAGCACCTTCATATAGGCAACAATATTTGTCTCGCTGTTTGTGTGGCGTTTGTTGTATTAATACGTATTATCTCCCGCAAACAAAAAATTGAATTACCGCATATTTAATTTATTGCGATTATTCAGAACCTGCTACTGAAGACAGTTCTGTATTTTAATTCCTTCCGGTGAATGTCTTTCGAAGAAGCGCCATTAGTAAACTAAATATAGCCGAGCCGATAATAGCCCAGAGCACAGGAAATACTTTACCGTCAATTGTAATTTCAAATAATTTAGGTAACCCCATTTTTCCAGCCAACCACAAACCGATATATGCACCGATAAAACCAACCACAATGGATACAAGGCAACCACCCAGGCTGTAGCCCGCCAATGACTGACCCAGGCCCCCACAAATAGCAGCGATAATCAGTAGTACAAGTAAACCCGTTAAAGTCATAACTGTATTGTTTTATTGAAGAAAAATAATAGAGATCATTACTCTAATTTCGGGAAAGTTTTCTTATGCTTAATGCGATAAGTCCGGGCAGATAAAAAAGCATACTCTCCAACCCGCTTTCTGCAATTCATAAACAGTTTGCCTGGCAGAGACTGCCGGACGCTCTGTGTTTATTGAGGAGCAGTTTTTTATACTTTCTGGTCAAAAAATAATCCGTAGTTACATGTTGGCTTTTTACTTCTGTGAAATGAAACCTACCTGCGAACAGCCAAAAAAATTCGGGGAATGTCCGATTGCTTTTACTTTTTTCCTTTTGCATAATTCATCACTGCCCTGAAAATTTTTTGTCGCAGCATATTGGGGTTGTAATACTGTCCGCTCGGCAGCAAACCCATATTTTGCCGGTTGATCAGCAGAATCACAGATAAATGATATTGTGGTACTATAACAATGCTGGTTCCGGTAAAGCCGGTGTGGCCAAATGTTCCGGTCGGACCCTCCTTCATAAATGAATTAGTGCTATCCATCATCCATCCTAACCCATTGTGAAACCGGTCTTCTTTTAGAAAAGAATCAATCGTGGATTCCGAAATGAATTTTTGCCCCCTTATATGGCCCTTGTCCATCAACATATTTGCCAGTTTTTGCAGGTCATCTACTGTAGAGAATAAACCTGCGGCACCTGAAATACCCTCATTCGCATACCAGGTGTTACCATCATTTACTTCCCCTTTCAATACATAATCCCTCCATCCGTTCCAGGATGCAGGATCTATTTCTTTCAGGCTAAAGCCGAGACTGGAATCATATACCATTCTCTTTTCGTAAGGATTACCCAACGATGTAGCCGCAATATTATCCACTCTTCCCTGCTCCAGGGGATTATAGAGTGTATGCGTCATCCCGAGAGGATTGAAAATATTTTCATCTTCAAACCTGTTCAGTGAAAGGCCGGATACTTTTTCAATAATCTCACCCAGCAGTACAAAACCCAGGTCGCTGTAACTACGTTGTTTACCTACGGGATATTTCAACGGAAGCGAATGAATAAGATCATAAGTTGTTTGTCTTTTTGCGGAACGGTAAAACAAAGGGTACCATTCATACAAACCGGCTGTATGTGTCAGCAGGTGACGGATGGTGATAGTACTCTTTGGTAATGTATCAAAACCTTTGATATATTTTCCAACCGGGTCATCCGGATGGATCAATCCCCTGTCCACAAGCAGCATGATAGCCGTAGTGGTTCCGATCACTTTGGTAAGTGATGCCATGTCAAACATTGTTTCCGTATTCATCATCGGCGGATGGGCCAACAGCTTATGCCCGAAATCATATTTCTGCGAAAAACCATAAGCCTGCTTATAAATAATTTTGCCATCCTGTTCAATACCGATTACAGCACCGGGGATTTCTTCGCGGTCAACAGCACCATTAAGAATACTATCAATAGCTTCAGTTAGATGCGCCTTTACGTTGCTGGTATTGTGGTGCTGTGCATTTACTGTAACACAGAGTAAACAAAACAACAGCAGACAGGAAAAAGATTTCTTCATAGCCCTGATATTGATTTAGGGGCGTCCTATCCGGGGCCCTACTCGTTAAGCTTTTCAAAACTAAGACTAAACAATTCCACAACTACTCTGGCTACTCCCATAGTTTTATGCCAATGACGCACGGCCTGTTAGTTTTTCAAACAGATGGGTATTCCAGCGACTTTTTATCAGGGAAAAACAGGAAAATGACATTTGCGCACTTTGTGTGAAATGAAATCACAAACCTATTTTTTCATTCCGGGTGTTTATTCTCAACTGCCTTATAACCCAACCGCTGACCAATCGTTTTGCGAAGCAACAATTCATCAACCCCATTTTTAATAAAATCTTTTAATACACCTACTTCCTGAAACCCTGATTTATAATACAATTTCTTTGCTGGCTCATTAAAGACAGATACACAAATAAAAACATTGGGCGATGACTGAAAGATTCTTTCTTCGGCAAACTGCAGCAGTTGCTTTCCCAATCCATTTCCCCGGTATGCCTCCTTTATACAAAGTGTCTGTATATACCCATTAAAGCTACCACAGACCTGCAGTACTATAAAGCCTGTCATTTCTTTCCTCTTTTCCAGTATATATACTTCTTTGCAAATGCCTTCAAAAGCAGGTAAACAATTTTCATAATCCATTCCCAATGTAATCCAGGGATCCGTAGCCGCCATCATCCGGGCTCCCTCGCGAAAGTGAGCAGGATCTTTTGTTTGTTGGATTGTATAACCTTCAGCTTGTTGCATGAACCGGTTTCTTTTTTATACATAGAAGGAACAACATCGTAAGAGCGGCATTAATAAATATATTCATAAATCCGACATCAAACTGAAAACGCTTTTCCAGGTATTCGTTCAGCACATACGTAATAACCGCTGCAGCTACACAGGCCACGGGTACCCATTGGCCTTTTAAAGCAGTGTGTGTAAAAAGACCCAGCAGGTACATGCCCAGCAAGGGGCCATAGGTATAACCGGCGATTTTAAAAATGGTAGTGATAATAGCGCCCTGGCTATTCCAGAAAAAAAGCACAATGCAAAGCATCACGATATTTACAGCCAGCAATACCCGGCTTTTTACCTGTTTCTTTTTTTCAGCGGGCATCTTTTCCATAGCCAGGAAATCATAACTGAACGAAGTAGTAAGTGCCGTGATGCAGGCATCAATACTGGCAAAGGTGGAAGCAATAACAGCAATAAGGAAGGCGATTGTTCCTACAGTGCCAAAATAATGAAGTGTGAGGAAGGGATATACATCGTCCGTATGTGTAAATTTTCCGTTTGCTGTTGCCAATGGAATACCGTTTCGTTCTGCATAGAGATACATTAATACGCCCAGGCCGAGAAAAAGAGTTTGGGCAAAGGCAATAAAGAAGCCAAAGCTGAGCACATTCTTTTTCGCATCTTTCTCACGGGAAACTGTAAGCGTTTTTTGCATCATGCTCTGGTCGAGCCCCACCAGGGCCACCGTGATCAGCAGGCCGGAAATAAATTGCTTGAAAAAATTTGTCCCGGACCGGCCATCCCAGTCAAATACCCGGAACCGGGGTTGGTGGATAATCGTGCGCAGCATTTCCACAAAAGAAAACCCCAGCGACTGCCGGATTGTAAGAATTGAAATGATAATGACAGTTATAAGGAAAAAGGATTGCAGGGCATCGGTCCATACAATGGTTTTAATACCCGACTTATGCGTATAAAGCCAGATCAGGATAAGCACGATAATAATCGTGAGCCAGTGGGGAATATGTAGCGCATCAAAAAATGCATATTGCAGGATATGAATGGAGAGCAACAGCCGGAGCGCTGCACCGAAACTCTGTGATACCAGGAAAAAGAGAGAACCTGTTTTATAAGTGGTATTACCAAAGCGGACTTTAAGAAACTCATAAACGGATACCACCCGCAACCGGAAATAAACCGGAACGAGTATAAAAGCAATAAACAGGTTACCCGCGAGGGTACCGAGTATGAATTGGAAAAAATAGAGATTGTTATTGCCTACATCGCCGGGAATGGAAACCAGCGAAACAGCAGAGATACCCGAGCCGATCATACCAAAAGCCACCAGCATCCAGGGCGACTCCCGGTTGCCATCAAAATAAGTTGTATCGCGGTTATTCCTTGACGTTAGATAAGAAACGACCAGCAACAGGAAAAAATAAGCGAGGATGATGAGCAAAAGTTGTGTTGCAGTCATGCCAATGGCTTAAGGCGCATGTTAAAGTTGTCAATTATCAGTAGAATACAGGAAAGACCAGGAACACAGTTATAGCTTCCCCGCTTTTGGCTTTTTCCTGAAACCGCGCTGAAGGTAACGGGAAAGTATAAACGCCAGGAGCACCCCACTGATAAAACGCACCGGCCCGTAGCGGGCAAACATAAATAAAAAGCTCTCCTTCAGCCAGGCAATACCCGTCAGGAAGCTCCTGATATAGACTATTTTTAAATACCAGGGCTGCTCTGCCTCGGGCGCAGGCGCTTTCAGGTCCGGGTCTATCTTTACCTGTTTCCACGACGAATACCCTGCAACCACCGGGGATGCCGGGGAGTATGCCGTATCGGCTTTCAGCACCATTGTTTTTTCAGGATGCCTCTTTTCCACCTGTTGTTCTTTCTTGTTTATTTCATCCCAGAATTTCATCCCTTTTGCTTCCAGACCATACTCTTTGGACAGGCCCAGCAGGCTGCTGAATAAAAATGCGGCTGGTAAAGGGGTTAGCAGGAAGTGGATGAAGGTAATTTTTTTCCAGTCGGTATTATACAGTATCAGCAATACAATGATAAGACCGGCAGTTAACGGAAAAGTGAGCAGGAGACTGTATCCCACCCTTTCCAAGGGTTCGAAAAAATTTGCAAAGGTAGCCTGCAACCCGCAGAGACAGCAGGTAATAACAAGATTAATTTTATGAAAAGGGGCCATTGCCGTTTCCAATCGATGCCAGATATGATCCAAAAAATTCATTGCTTGCCGGTTTAAAAACAAAAAGGTAGGCTACGGTGAAAATAAATAAGGCACGAATGGCCATTGTAAGAGCAGGCTGATTAAATATA
>JAFDYH010000090.1:5052-19231 GCA_018267535.1 Bacteroidota bacterium | reverse complement strand
GTTTTACCGGCCCCCTGCTTTACCAGGGTTTCATTTTTTACTAATTCGTCCATACATCGCCAAGGTCCAGTACATAGAATTTGTATTCACCTTCTCCTTTTTTGCCTTTTACATTCAAAGAGCTTCCGGGTATCCACTGCTTCAATCCCTGTTCGTAGGCATTGGGGCCAATTATACAACGGTTACCCGCACCCGCTGTTAAAATTCGGGAAGCATAGGTAACCGCTTTGCCGGTAAATACCTGTTGGACGCCCAGGAATTTACTGTATATCCATGCGGTATCCAGTTGGCCATATTCTACCCCGATTTTTAAACCGATATTATCCGGCGACATCGGGATCAGTTCATTGGATGAAGAAAAATATTCGTATTGGCCAGCCATATCTTTGGCAATTTCTGAACAGCATTGAAACACATTTTCCGGTGTATGCAGAATAGCGAAGAAAGCATCGCCCATAAAACCCACCACCTGGCCGCCGTTTTTTTCTACGCTGTACACACCGCCGATCAGTACCTCGCTGGTAAACTGCGCTATATCCTGAAAGTCGCTCAACGCTAATTTGGCGAAGCCATTAATGTCCACAATCATGGCGAAAGCAGAAAAGGTTCCCTGTTGCGGCAATGTATTCATAGAATTGTTTTATATCGCAAAACGGATGGTAATGCAAAATAAGCAAAGCTGTGGAAGTAAAGGGCTTTTGCGGCCACAGCGTTAGTAGAAGTAAAAATTCAGCTTAGAATTCTTTAAACTAAAAACTAACGTATCGCTGGTGACGAAAATAAATTAAGTTGTCAGACCGATTAAGATACCAGCTAAAAATTCTCTTTATTCCGGCTGCACAAACGTTATTGGCTGCCGACGGTATGGAGCGGGAGAGGTATGTATGGGTCTATTTTGCAAGACTTTCTAATTTACAACATGAGGTTGGTATAATGGATACAAAAGAGGTGGATTAATAATTGAAGAAAGCGTCGCAAATTTGAAATTATACGTGGCCTCATCTTTCGTAACCCGATCATTAAATCTCTTGCTTTTTCTATTTTTTATTGTTCAGTGATGCAATAATGGCTTTAAAACTCTCCAGCCCCGCTTCCAGGTTCTCAACTATCTCTTCTGCCAGTTCATCCGGGTCTGGTAAATTATCCAAATCTGCCAGCGACTTGTCTTTTATCCATGTAATGTCCAATGATGTTTTGTCCCTCGCAATAATTTCATCGTAGGTAAACTTTCTCCAGCGGCCATCGGTATTGGTTTCGCTGAATGTTTCTTTTCGTTTATGCCTGTTAGTTGGATTATAGCATTTGATAAAATCTTTTAAATCATCCGGCTTTAGCGGATTTTTCTTTAGGGTATGGTGAATGTTGGTGCGGTAGTCATACACCCATACTTCTTTTGTCCATGGGTCTTTGCTGGCGGGCTTGCCATCCCAGAACAATACATTTGCTTTTACGCCATTGGCATAAAAAATGCCGGTGGGCAAACGAAGTATCGTATGCAGGTCT
The DNA here is from genome assembly GCA_018267535.1 of Bacteroidota bacterium. GTDB lineage: Bacteria > Bacteroidota > Bacteroidia > Chitinophagales > Chitinophagaceae > JAFDYH01. The sequence goes on along the minus strand of JAFDYH010000090.1, from coordinate 17,728 downwards.
GCAGTTTCCAACAGTTTCTTTCTAACGGTTTCGCCTGCACCGCCTTCAAACAATACATTATCCGGCAATACCACGGCAGCCTGCCCTGTTGTTTTTAGCATGCTTTTTATATGCTGCACAAAGTTGAGTTGCTTGTTGCTGGTGGTTACCCAAAAATCCTGGCGGTTGTAAGTGAGGTCTTCTTTTTCCTGCTCGCCTTCTTCATTGGTAAAGGTCATGCTGCTTTTTTTACCAAAGGGTGGATTGGCCAACACATAATCATACCTTGTTTCCGGTTGTGCTATCAGCGAATCGTTGGGAGATATTAAGGTATCACTGTCTATATCGCCGATATTGTGCAGGAACAAATTCATTAATGCCAGCCTGCGTGTGCCGGGCACAATTTCATTGCCGGCAAAGGTTTTAAACTTGAGGAATTGTTTTTGTGCTTTATCCAGTTCTGCATTGTCAGTCAACCAGTCGTAGGCAGCTAAAAAGAAACCGCCGGTGCCGCAGGCAGGGTCGGCAATGGTTTTGTTGGGCTCGGGGCGTATGCACTCCACCATTGTTTTTATCAATGCCCTTGGCGTAAAATATTGACCTGCGCCGCTCTTGGTATCTTCTGCATTTTTCTCCAGCAAGCCTTCATAAATATCACCCTTGTCTTTTACACCCATCAATACCCATTGCTCTGCATTAATGAGTGCAATGAGTTTATACAGCTTGGCAGGGTCTTGTATCTTATTCTGGCTCTTGGTGAATATCTGCCCAAGCATGCCTTTTTCGTTGCCGAGTTCCCTCAGCAGTTTGCTGTAATGTGTTTCCAGTTCATCGCCGCTTTTGCCTGTTAAGCTTTCCCAATTGTATTGTTTGGGTATGGGCATTTTTCGGTTATGCGGAGGCTTGCTGTATTCATCTGTCATTTTTAAAAACAGCAGGTAAGTTAGTTGCTCTAAATAATCGCCGTAGCCTACACCATCATCACGAAGGGTGTTGCAGAAAGCCCATACTTTGGAAACAATACCAGAAGAATTATTGCTCACGTTTATCCTGTTTTTTTATTCGTTGAAGATATCAATGTATTTTTTGTACGTATAGGTTTTCCCATACTTTACAGTTTCGTCCTGTAGTTTTAATATTCCCAGGTCAACAAACCTGTCGATAAGTTTCATTGCCCCCGAGCGGCCAAATGCCATTGTCTTTACTACCATGGCATTGCTGGTGAGTGGATTTTTAAATAACTCCTGCAAAAACTTAACGCCGCTGGTTGCTTCCCTTTTTCCCAACGCTTGTATTTTTCGCATATCCTCTTCACGCAATGCAGTTATTTTTTTGGAAGCTTCTATACTTTGATGGGCTGTTTCTATTACGCCATCAAGATAGAAGTGTAGCCAATCCTGTGTTTTATTGTTGTGATAAGCATTTAGTTTATCATAATACAATTGCTGGTTTTTTTTAAAAAAGCTGCTTAAGAAAAGTACCGGTTTTTCCAGTACAGCCCGTTCAAATAAAAACAGGGTAATTAACAATCTTCCGGTTCTTCCATTACCATCTAAGAAGGGGTGAATAGTTTCAAATTGTGCATGCAGGATGCCGGCTTGTAAAACCGGCATCAGTGTTCTGTCATGAATAAATTTTTCAAAATCACCCAGCGCTATTTTCATTTCCTCCACCGGTGGAGGCACAAAAGATGCGCTTTGTATGGTAGCACCTCCTATCCAGTTTTGCGACCGTCTGTATTCTCCCGGGTCTGCAAAGTGTGATGACCGCGCACCTGTCATTAATTCCTTATGCAGCTCTCTTATAAAACGCAGGGTGAAAGGAAATTCTTTCAGCCTTTTAGTTCCATACCCCAGCGCCTTTATATAAAACAAAATGTCGTCAGCGTCAGTTTCTTTTGTGTTCACTCCTGCACTCATTTCCAGGGCATCCATCATGGTAGCTCTCGTGCCTTCTATTTGTGCCGAATTGGTAGCATCCTTTATGATGTACATGCTTAAAAAGAAATCGGCATCCGGCAATACATGGGTTATTCCATCCAGTTTGCCGATAAGCCGCTCAGCATTAGCAGCCTTGGCTACCAGGTCTGGCGGAAATACCAGTAATTTTGCATCCGGAAAAGCATCAGGTATAAATGCCCGGTAGCCATTTGGCTGTTTTACTAATTTTCCTATCGGCATAAAATCTGAATTTTAGTGAACATTGAGCCACCAAATGTACACTAAAATAAGACTTAGTGAACATTCGGAAGGAAGATGTACACTATTTTTCAAACTGATATAACTCTCTGGTTTCAGATTGTTTATAGTCTGCTGTTTTGTATTTCGGCATTCATAGCAATCTTTTAATCAAATAAATAACCGTTCAGACCAGCCTCTCCCTTCAAATGCCCTTTTTAAAATATTCCTGGTAAGCTTCCGGAACAGATTACAATATCATTAAGAAGCATTATTTACCCTATTGATAATGCCTACAACTTCCCCCGGCCTGGTAAGTGGAAATGTGTCATCTATAAACAAAGAAACAAATGCTTCATAATGCGCCAGGAAATGTTTGCGAAAAGCTTTATCGCTGAATAAATATTTTACATAACCCAGTTCCCGCTTTATCATCAGCAATTCAAGATAAGGCTTTATATATTGTTCCAGGATATCCCAAAACTCAGGGTGATGAATATAAATGGCATCTGCGGCGGCAGCATTCGCCATTTGATTGTTCCAGGAATATACCATGGCTACAATGTTATAGCCCGTCATCTGCCGCTTTATTTTTTGTAAAGTTTCTTCGCTGCTATCGCCTGTTTCAATACGATTATTATCTAAAAACCGTTCCCCTTTTTGCGCATATTCAAGGGCAAGTTCTTTATTAAAACCTTTCTGCAACAGTTCGTATGCGAGCAGCAGGTTCATTTCTTCTTCCTTCAAATCTCCTGCAACAGGCAGCGGCTTACTTTGCCTATTTTCATTTTTAAAAAGCAACTCTATAAAGCTGCGCTTCTTTGCATCTTCCACAATTACGGCCGCTTTTGCCGCTTCAAGATATTCGGTAAGATGGTAATTGTGCAATACAATGTAATCAGTATGCGCAAAGCAATAATCCGGCTGCGGCAATTTTTTAGAAATATGTATTGCGGATGGCGGTTGTAAACCAGGCGGCAGGTTGCTTAGCCGCACGATTACAAAATCGTAATCGTGCAAAGGTTGCCAGTCGAAAGGAATGTACTCATGAATAAGTGTGTAAATATGGTCGGTGCGGCTTTGCGCTACGAGGTGACTGTACCAGTGGGCATTGGGGGATGACATACAATTATATTAGCCGCCCCTCAAACGCCTTTTTTAAAATACTTTGCCTTAATGCGGCTGCCTGTTGCAGGCTTTGGGTTATGTTTTCTTCCATTTTATCGGTTACACTAAGGCGGCTTTCAATTTCTTGAACGATTTGGTTTTGTTCTTCTAATGGAGGAAGAGGAAGCGGATAAGTTTTAAGCTTTGTTCCGTTAATGTTTGATTGATTTACTCCAAAGCTTCTTACAGAATTCCCATATTGTTTTGCAGCCTTTGTATTTAGGTAATAGTTAAGATAGTCAGCATTAATTAATTTTTCGATTATGTTTATACGAATCAAATAGCCTGCAAAAATTGCAGGTTGCTCACCTTTGTATATTGCTGTTTTACCAACCAATTCTGCGCTGTTTGTTCTATTGAACAAAACATCATTTTTCTTTAATAGATATTTGTTTATTTCATCATCATCATCAGTATAAACTAAATCATCCCATTCAAATCTTCCATTTTGGATATTTCCCATTCTAAGCACAGGAATTTTGCCTTGCTCTTTTGATTTTGATGCTGAACCATATTCAACACTCTTTGAAACATCACCAATTGTACTCCATTTCCACCCCTCCGGCAATTCCCCATCTTTTACATTCTCATTGGTAAGCTTTCCCTCAAATGCCCATTTTAATACAGCCTGCCGGTAGGTTTTTAGTTGCTGCTGTGCGGTTTTTAATTGTTCTATGCCTTTGTCTAACTCACTAAAGAGTTCTTCTATTTTGGAAACAATGGCTTGTTGGGTAGGTTTGGGTGGAATTAGCAAATCATAATTCCAAAGTATAGCTGGGTCAACGTGTGGTATACCTACACCTTTTGCTCTTGTATTTATATCTAGAAATTTGGATTGCAGGAAATAATAGGCATAGTTATTCTCAATGTCAGGAAAATTCAATTTTACTAAAGTACTTCCCAACGCACCTTTTATTGCTTTGCCAACAAAACCTGAACGGGAGCCATCCCAGACCATTAAAAAATCTCCATCCTCACACATAGTACAGCCGACTCCATCAGTATATTCATCAATAATATTTTTTTCAAAAGCTTTGATGTTTATATAAGGAACTGGGCATTCTTGAGTTTTGACAGTTGATACCCGTTTAGGTTTTTTGCCTTTCACAGGTTCAACATATTCGCCAAGCTTCACCCACTTCCAATCCTTTGGTAACTGATTGATATTTTGTTCTTCGTTCATTTGTGGGTAGTTGTCTGAATTAGGATTTTTAGGATTAGTTGATTGTAGGATTTTTTGACGCATCTCTTTATATCCTGTCATCCTTTAATCAAATAAATCCAAATTCTGACATTAATTGATTTCAGGATTTAGTATTTGTTTTTTTGTATTCCTTGTTTTCGGGGTGGTTCACATTATACACTCTTTTAAACTCAAGGCTTTTGGCGCCAAAGTTTATCAGCAAACCAACCGGCAGGTTGTATGCCTGGCAATAATTCATGGCCTGGGCAAGGTGAACTTCTTCCAGTTTTATCAGCGCTTTTAGTTCCACCATTATAGACGCGTTCACAAAAAAGTCAACCCTCCTGGTGCCGATATTTATTCCTTCATAATAAATAGCCATTTCCATTTCCCGTTCGAATGGCAACTCCTGTTTTTCCATTTCAATGGCCATTGCCCGTTGATAAATTACTTCCTGGAAGCCATTACCCAATGCGGAATGAACCTTCATAGCACAACCGATTATTTTATGGGTTATTTCTTCGTATTTCATTTGTCTGAATTATCATTTTCAGAATTTAATGATTGCAGGATTAGCCTCTTTATAAATTTAGTTTTATGTATGTGTAATATACTCTTTTCATCTTCTAATCTTACAAATCCTGATTCAGACAATTCTACGCCACCAGCACTTCATTTAATTCATCCAATATCTTTTCATAGTCTTCTTTAAACAACTGGTAAAATCTTCCAAGTCCTCCTTGCTTATTAAACGGGTCCAGTTCAAAATCATCTTTCTCCACATGAAAGCTGCCGGCAATATAATCCTTTATCATCCGCAGCCATTGCATCTGCTCTTCGGTAAATTTTGTTGCTGCACCTGCCTGTTTTTTAAATACCCAGTCCTGGAAATTTTTGTCAACTGTTTTATCATAAGCCGTTAGTGTGGCATCAATACCGCTTATGTTGCGGATAATGCTTACCAGTGCAATCAATTCATTCTTTGCTGAGCCTTCTGCCTGTTTCAGTTGTTCATACGCTTTCCATACCTGCGCAGGCGCCAGCAGGGGTTGTTCTGTTTTTATTTTTTCACACAGGTCTTTTATCATGCTGTACGTTAACTCACGGCGGCGGTAGGGCTGGTTGTAAAAAATCTGCAGGGCAGTTATTTCATCTTTATGTGATTCTATCCATGCTTTAAAATTACTGATGGTGCCTTCGGCTGCTGCCTGCTGGTCTTTTACCCAGCCAATATTGGTAATCTCATCTAAATTAATATGGTCAATTACCTGGTTGTATTTTTTGCGTACATCAACTATGTACTCACGCAATTGAGGGTTGTTGAAAACAGCTACAGCCTGCTCAATGATTTGTGAATGGTGAATAGTGAATTGTGAATGGATGTCTGCTGGTGCAGCACCAGGCATTTCGCTTTCCGCTTTTCGCTTTAAGCTTTCAATGGTGTCGGGGTCGTATGCATTCAACAACTGCTTTACCACCTGGCTGATGTTTTTGCCATCGCTGTAAGCGGCAAACTGTTGTTTTTCTTTTTCGTTTACCTGTTTGTCAAGCCTTATCAGCCTGTTTGCCAGTGTGCTTAATATATCTTCGGATGTATTGCCCATTGCCACATGCTGCAATACATCTTTTAAACTCATGCCGGGGTTTTTCTCCAATGGGCGGCTGTCGGTCTTCTGGCTTTGCTCCACGCCAATGGCATCAATAATTACAAAATGGTCTTTGATGTATTTGGCGCTGGGTGTGCCGGTAGCCCTTAACTGCTCCAGGCTGCAGGTACGGGTGCCACGCCCTTTCATTTGCTCGTAATAGCTTTTGCTTTTTACGTCCCTCATAAACAGCAGCACTTCCAAAGGGCGTATATCGGTGCCTGTGGCAATCATATCCACCGTTACGGCAATGCGTGGGTAATAATCGTTGCGAAACTGGCTGAGCACTGTTTTGGGGTCTTCCTTGCTCTGGTAGGTTATCTTTTTGCAGAACTTGTTTTCTTCGCCAAACTCTTCCCGTACTATATCAATAATATCTTCTGCATGGCTGTCTGTTTTGGCGAAGATGAGTGTTTTGGGTACTTCAAAAGCCCAAGCCTCACCCCCCGCCCTCTCCAAAGGAGAGGGAGCCGCACCCTGCAAATCAGATTCTTCTTTTACTGTTTGTAACGGTTTATTTTTATCTGTTTGATAAAATCTATCGGGAAACATATTGGGCAGGTTTTCTTTTACTGCCTTAATGATTGTGCGTATCTGGCTTTTGTTTACAATGTCTTTATCCAGTTGTTTACCGCTGTATTCAATGTCTTCATCCACGGCTTCCCAAAACTTGCGGCGGGTAAGGCGTTCCCTTTTGTCCACCATTTCGCCCATGGCAATGGCAGCGCCGTTCTTTGTAATTTTTGTTTCAATGGTGAACACATTGTAAGGCACCAGCACACCATCAATCACTGCTTTTTCATAACCATAATCGCTTACCAGGTTTTGGTTGAAGTAACCAAAGGTGCGGTTATCAGGCGTGGCTGTTAAACCAATTTGAAAAGCATCAAAATAATCCAGCACCTGTTTCCATAAATTATAAATGCTGCGGTGGCATTCATCTATTACGATAAAATCAAAAAACTCAATGGGTATTGTTGAATTGTACACCACCGGCATGGGTTCTTTTGGTGCAAACCGCTCATTGGGGTTTTCTTCTTCAGCACTTTCATCCATGTCTGTGCCTTTTAAAATAGAATACATGCGCTGAATGGTGGAGATGTACACTTTATTATCGGCAGGGATAAAACTGCTTTTTAGTCTTGTAACAGGATAGAGCTCGGTAAACTTGCGGTTATCATCATTGGGCAGGTAACTCATAAATTCCTGCTCTGCCTGTTCACCCAGGTTTTTGGTATCTACCAAAAACAAAATGCGCCCAGCCTTGGCATACTTGAGCAAACGATAAATAAATGTGATGGCAGTAAAAGTTTTGCCGCTGCCGGTTGCCATTTGTATCAATGCTTTTGGCCTGGCTTCTTTAAAGGATGCTTCTAAATTGGTAATGGCGTTTACCTGGCAATCCCTTAGGCCTTCTGTTGGCAGTGCAGGAATGTCTTGTAATCTTGTTCGCAGGGATTTATCTGCTTTTAACCACTGCTGAAATGTTTCGGGCCTGTGAAAAGTAAATACCGGCCTGCTCCTTGGTTTTGTATCCCTGTAATCTGTAAACCTTGTAATATCGCCTGTGCTTTCATACACAAAGGGCAATGGTTCATTGTTAAGGTATTTGAGTTTTGCTTTTGCATAGCCTTCGCTTTGGTCTTCATGCATGGTAAGATGAACGCCTTCTTCTGCACGTTTGGCTTCAATAATGCCAACAGGTTTTTTATCTACAAATAAAACATAGTCTGCAGGGCCTATACCGGTTTGGTATTCCTGTACGGCTACTCCTAACGATGCTGCTAAATTGATTTTTGATTTGTGTTGAATAACCCAGCCACAGCTTATTAATGCTGCATCGATAGTGTCTCTTGCAATTTGTTCAGGATTTTGGTTCAACAGTTCGCGGTTTAGTTTGCAAAATAAAAAACTTACGAATCTTTTGCAACGTGGTAAATGCCCTATTTGAATGAAATATTGTTAAGGTATTTAAGGATAGGGGCTTCCTCTTACAATGAAGTACCTCAGAAGAACCAGCTACTGCTTATTCTTACATTCTAACAATCCAGTCCGCAGTTTATCAGGAAACCGGCCTATTAAGCTGTAGAGTATTTCAGTTGTCATTGTTCGATTTTCTGGGATAGACAATGCATGTTCCAGTATTTTTCTTGTTTCTGCTGTTTTGGTTTAAAAATAAAAACTATTGTGTGTATGTTAAATAGATTTATAATAAACAGTAGTATTATATATAAAATGAAAATAACCCGAAAATTTTTCCGATATTCATAGAAAGTATTATTTCTGCAGGCGCTGTCCTTTCCCCTTGATTAACTAAATTATATTCCGTCTCAACACTATTTCCGGCCGTTAGTCAAAATCAATTGTAAATAATGATTAGGCCTGTAAGCTTATCTATAATTTTCATTCATCTTGTGTTTGTTGCCAGGGCACAAACAACAAGCTTTCCCGTTTACGAAATAACATCGGATACAGCTGCGCTCATCAACCTGCCTAAAACCTACTGGCAGATAGCAGAAGATAAAAATAGCAAGGAAACATTTGTTTCTATTACTTCCGCCGCTCAAAGCAAAAATTTTCACAGCGACAGTAGCAATATAAAAGGGATTGACTATTCTGTTCACACATTCTGGGTAAGATATACTCTGAAAAACAGCTTGGGGAAGGAACTCAGTATTTTATTAATGAATACCAATACTGCTGCCCGTTTCGATATCTATGTAAGAAAGACAAGCGATGAAGTAACCCACTATATTACCGGGTATCTCTATCCCTATAAGAAGCGGGACGGTATAAAAGCGATGAATGCCATACCGGTTGTTTTACCACCGGGAGTAACTATGACTATTTATTGCAGGCTGAATTTTGATTATTTTGTTACTAAGCCCAAAGCTTTCACCATGGCGGTGGGAGTTACCGAAAAACTATTGGTCAATGCATTTAACAATACAACAGATAATGACCGTATTAATTTGTTGTATCATTTAGCCGACGGAATTTATCTTTTCGGACTTATCCTGAATTTTCTTTTTTTCATTATCACCCGCGAAAAGGTTTACCTGTTTCTTACTATATTCCTGCTTTATCTTTTTTTTTCAAGTCCAATCTGGCCAGTCTATGTTTTTGCCAATCACCTGGCGGCATTCAAATATCTTAATAAGCTGATAGGGCCACTTGGAATCATCACTTACATACAATATCTCCGCTATTTTCTGAAAACAGCTGTTACCAGGCCTATATGGGATAGAGCTTTGAATGGAATCTGTATCTTACTCGCTTCGTTTAGTGTTGGTACTTTTTTTCTGCACCCGGTACTTAGTTATAATGCTTATGACGTAAGTAGCCATATCTATTATGATATTGTAAACGAGATTGGTCTATACATGATACTGATTACCCTTCTTCTTTATCGTAACAGTAAAATTAAATCCATTTCCCTGCTTTTGCTGTCTGGTTTGCCGGTAGTAATTTTTGAAACACTGTTTTGGACACTTGAAATAATCGCGAATTGGCTGCAGGAGCACAGGGGTATTCCACCTCCTCATTTCATTCAATGGTTGACAGATCACGATGTACTAATAAATAATGCCCTCATGAGCTGGCTGGCAATCGTTTTTTCATGGATTTTGTTCAGGCGTTTTCTTGACCTGCAAAAACAAACTATTCAACAGGCCATCGATAAGGAACGTTTAGAAAAGAAAAGAGAGATTGAATTAAAAGAATTGGCACAACAGCAAAAAATTGTACTGGAAAAAACAGTAGAAGAGCGAACAGCAGACCTGAAAACAACATTGGAAAACCTAAAAGCGACACAATCACAGCTCATTCAATCCGAAAAGATGGCTTCGCTGGGACAGCTAACGGCGGGCATTGCCCATGAAATACAGAACCCATTGAACTTTGTAAATAATTTCAGCGAAGTGAATAATGAATTGATTGAGGAACTGAAACATGAAATGTCAGATGTACATCGTGAGGCAAGGTTGCCTATGGACGAGGAAATACTGACTGCTATTTATAACAATAACGAAAAGATAATGCTCCATGGTAAACGGGCGGATGCAATTGTCAAGGGTATGCTGCTGCACTCACAGAAAAGTACCGGAGAAAAACAAGCGACAGATCTCAATGCACTGGCAGATGAATATTTAAAGCTGGCATATCATGGGATGAGGGCAAAAGAAAAGGACTTTAACCCCTTAATGAATACTTTATTTGATGAAACTATTGGCAGAATAAATATTGTGGCGCAGGATATAGGAAGGGTATTGCTGAATTTATATAATAATGCTTTTTATGCCATCCGGGATAAACAAAAAAAGATGGATGCGGGGTACCTGCCGACTATAACAGTCAGTACAAAAAAAGTAGGCAGTGTGGTTGAAATAAAAGTAACGGATAACGGAACAGGTATTCCTCCGGAAATTAGTGATAAGATTTTTCAGCCATTCTTTACGACAAAGCCGACGGGGCAGGGAACGGGATTGGGGTTATCGCTGGCCTATGATATTGTGAAAGCGCATGGGGGAGAAATAAAGGCAGAAACTACCGGTAATGCAGAGACTATATTTACTATTCGATTGCCACTCCTATATCCATGAATTGAAAACTGGCCTCCGTATTTGTAAAAACTGTTTATTGCTTTATTCATTTTTATGTATAAATGCGACTATCTGATGACGTTTGATAATCCATGCAATGAAATATTGAAAATAAGTCGGATATTCATGGTTGTGTGATTAGCTGCTTGTGAAATACGTCCCCCTGATTTTTTTTCATTAAACCATATCGCACTGTATCCAAAGGCTTTTTCGGGTTGATTCATTATTTATAGACCACCACATGAGAAAAATTGTATTATCTGTAATCTTGTTTTTACCAGTACTTTATTCAATAGCCCAAAACAAACAAACAGAGCTTTTGCGCCAGCAACTGAAAGAACACCCACAGGAAGATACAATCCGGGTAAACCGTATGAACCGTTTGTCAGCCGCTGATGGGGTATCGCTGGATGAAAGAGAACAGCTTGCCCGTGAAGCATTGGCCCTTTCTGAAAAAATAAATTACACCGTAGGAAAGTCCTACTCGATGATGAACCTGGGAGGTTCCCTGATAACAAAAGGAAATGTTCAGGAAGGGGTTATTCTGATTAAGCAGGCAGACTCAATTGCAAAAACTACCAGTGATATTAATCTGCAGATAATTGGCTTACTGGGATTAGCAGGAACAAGAACTTCGGGGAATGCCAGCGAAGCTGTAAAATATGCGCTACAGGCGGAAGAACTGGCGAAAAGCAATGGAAATAAATTATTATTAGCAAGGGCACAACGCACTATTGGCAGTATCTATCAGAATTCATTGAGCGATTATTCAAGGGCGATGGAGTACCTGATAAAATCAATTGCCCCGGGTGAAGAAGCCAATTGCTTGGAATGCCTGGCGAGTTCATGGTCTTCGCTGGCGGCTATTTACAATGTTATCGGCGACCAGGAAAAGGCCTTATTGTATTACCAAAAAGCCTTTGAAGCCAATAAGCAGTTGGGTAATACACGCCTCGCCTACAACCTGCTGAATAATATCGGTGAACGTTATCGCCTTACAGGAAGATATCCTGAAGCCATTAAAGCATATAAAGAAAGCCTGTTGGGGTTAAAAGATCCTTATCGCATAGGCCTTACCGAGAGTAATCTTGCCGACGTATACGTGCGCACAGATAGCCTACCGGAAGCTTTTCAGTATGCACTTAGTTCGTTGAAAATAGCAAAAGAGATAGACGACAAAGAAGGGGAAACCTGGATTGATGGTATTTTATCCCGCGCCTACCTGAAAAACAAAATGGTAGATAGTGCTATTTATTATGGTAATTACGGGCTGAACCTTGCCAGGCAAACCGGCACTATTGAGTTTATGCGGGATAATGCGGAAGCTCTCTCGAATGCATACGCCTTCAGTAATGATTTTCGCAATGCTTATAATTACCGCAACCTATACATCAGCTACCGGGATAGTATGATTAACGCAGAAGTAAGTAATAAGAGCACGGTGCTGGCCTATAACTATGACCTGGAAAAAAAACAGGCTGAGATTAACTCCTTGAACCAACAAAAAAAACTTCAGCAAAATTTCCTCATCAGCATTGGAGCTGTACTATTATTAATCATTATCGGATCCATTGCGTTGATGCGCAATAACCGGCAAAAAAGGTTAGCCCTGGCGGAACTGAAACAAACACAAACGCAATTGGTGCAATCGGAAAAAATGGCGTCATTAGGTGAGCTTACGGCAGGCATTGCCCACGAAATACAAAACCCGTTAAACTTCGTTAATAATTTTTCAGAAGTAAACAGCGAGTTGTTGAAAGAACTAACGGAAGAAATAGAGAAAGGAAATTTCAATGAAGTAAAAAGTTTAGCCGCTGACCTGGTAGTGAATAGCCGGAAAATAAACCAGCATGGAAGAAGGGCCGATGCAATTGTAAAAGGGATGCTGCAGCATTCCCGTACAGATGCAGGGCATAAAGAACC
>JAFDYH010000090.1:0-4965 GCA_018267535.1 Bacteroidota bacterium | reverse complement strand
AATGCGATAATCAATACAGATTTTGACAAAAGCATCGGTAAAATAAATATAGTACCGCAGGATATTGGCCGTGTTTTGCTCAATTTATATAACAATGCCTTTTATGCGGTCAATGAAAAAAAGAAATTGTCTGCAGAAGGGTATGAACCTGTAGTTATTGTAAATACAAAGAAAATAGGCAATAAGGTGGAGATAAAAGTAAAAGATAATGGCAATGGCATTCCGCAAAATGTTATTGATAAAATCTTTCAACCTTTCTTTACTACCAAACCGACGGGGGTCGGTACGGGCCTTGGCCTTTCCTTAAGTTATGATATCATTAAAGCCCATGGCGGTGATATCCGTGCTGCTAATGCAGAAGATGGTGGCGCCGTTTTTACCCTTTATTTACCGGCATAGCAACATCTTTTCATCAACCAACGAATCCGCTGCGCAATGAGTGTACCGGTATTGCATAATACGCTAATCCATCTTTACAAACTTTTCGATTTCCTGGTAGTTTTTCTGTCTTACTTCAAGAACATAAGTGCCCGCCCTTAGTAGTTGCAGTTGAGTAAGAGTCAGGGTATTGGGCCCGCTGTTTACATTCTTACTGATCTGTTGCATTACCCTTCCCTCCATATCAATGATACGTATCATTAATGGCCCGGTTTCCGGGAAATTGGCAGACAGTATCAGCTCCTTATGTACGGGATTGGGCAAAATGCTTAGGCCACTGCTGATACGATTATCAATCTGGATGGTATCTGAATAGAAATAACTGTCATCATCCGCTACTAACTTCAGCCGGTAAAAATTAACGGCTTTCGAATACTCAGCATCGTTATATGCATAACTCTGCCGGCCGGGCACATTGCGCCCGTTCTGCTGGTTGATCGCCTGAAATTCTCCTCCCCCGGTCTTTCTTTCCAGTATATAATACTTGCTGTTGGCTTCGTTTTCAGTTGTCCACCGCGCGGCATTGATGGTGCCCTGTTTTTCCACAATAAATGAATCAAGTGCAATAGGATCGCCAGCACAGGCCGGGAAAAGCCTGGCCGAATCAGAAGTTGATAAGCCGGCAGCATCAGTTACCGTAAGAACAATCATGAAATAATAACTGTCCCCGTTACAGCCGATACGGGAGATCACCGCGGATGTCACCCGGTTCGTGTCTGCCGGCTCCTCATGCTGATGCGTATTGTGATGCAATATGGCCTGCCATTCGTAATGCAATTGCCCGTCCGTTTGTTCTGCATCGGTTACCGTTGCCCTTAAGGTATAGGTGGTATCGCCTGCACCGGCCCTGTACTTCGAGTTTTTTACAGGGCTGGTAATCGATACAACAGGAGGTGTATTATTAACAGAAATGATGATACTGTCAGTAGACGTAAGATTCAGGTTGTCCTTCACCGTTAGTTTTACAACAAATTTTGTAGGCGTATTCGCTGGTGCCGTAAAACTATGCGATGGGTTGGCAGTGGTGCTGGTGCTGCCATCACCAAAATCCCATGCATAACTGATTGCCGCACCTTCGGGGTCAAATGAATTACTGCCTGTAAAATTTACAGCCAGGGCAGATGGGCCATAAATTTTATCAGCCGCCATTTTAACAACCGGTACCTGGTTGCCACCATAACTTATTTTATAAAATCTCGTACCCAGGCTGGAGTAATAGTCTATAACGACCAAAGACCCATCCATAGGGTTTTGTGTCAGGAATACCAGCGCATTGAAGTTGTCTGCAAACTTTTCTACCTTTTGTAATTCTACTGAATTCTTCATGGTCAGCACATTGATCCAATGGTTGGCATAATCAGCGAAGAAAAATGTATTCTGGTATTGGGCCGGAAAGGTTGTTCCCGTATACCATACTCCGCCTACCGTACAAAAACCCGTAAAAGGATTGCCTTCTACTCCCGATTCCGGGGAGCCAAGCTGGGCAACAGCGGCTGTATTGCCATTGAAAATTCCGATCCTGGCACTGTCCGGCCCCAGGGAACTATGGATCCAGTCGATTGCAGGTCGGTGATGCACAAACCGGTTACTGTTGGAAGATGTAATCGCGGTGGCAGGGTTGCAGGGGTTATATACAGTTGTATTTCCATCCGCCGTTGCCTCCTTTAAAAGGTCGCCGAAATAAAAATAGGGTTGGGTACAACTACTGGTTCCATAAAGCGGGTTGGGCTCATCCCTGTTCCATAGTTTTTTTGCACTGGCTGGATAGTTGCTGTAGCTACCCCAGGTTGCCCTGGTTGTAGTTAATCCTTCATATACGGGCCAGCCACAGTTCTGGCCAGCCTTATTGATAATATTTATTTCCTCAAATGTTCCAAAGCCTACATCACCTACATAAATTTCCCCAAGGTCACCTGTCGCAGGATTGGTAGAGCCCGAATTGGGTTTTACTGTGATACGATAGGGATTGCGTAAACCTATCGTCCATACCCTAGAGCGGGCCGCTCTTGGCTGGGCAGGCAGGTAAAAAGGATTACTTGGTATTCCATTTCCTGTTACAGGATCTATTCTTAATATTTTTCCATTTAAACAATTAATCATTTGCGCCCGGAATGCGCCGACATTTTCTTCCGGGCGTATAATCCCATCTGCCAAAGCCTGCTGGTAATAGGTAACTGCTAATGATCCAGTATCATCTCCGTCGTAAGAGGCGGCATCACCGGCAGATACTAATAGGGTACCATCAGAAGCAAAGACCAGTGAGCCCATACCATGAGATTCATACAAAATCGGAATACCGCTTGTTTTGGTTTCACCAATCAGTATGTTGCGCGTCGAAAGATCTGCTGTGATCAGGCCGGATGCATCAGTCATTGTTTTATACCGGGTCACACGGCCGATAGTAGCTTTATAGTAATCATCCGTAGCATCACTGTAGGCTGCCGTTCCATAGTTCATCAGGTAATGCCTGTCCACAACATACAGAAGATAAATGAGGCCATTGTTGTCAAAGTTTGGATCCAGTGTAAACCCAAGCAGGCCATGGTCACGCCAATCGCCAACCTCTGGAGATATATTCAGTACAGGCGTTGCCTGCTTAATATACGTCTGCGAGGTAGCATCCCAATTGCAGACATACACTTTTCCTGCTTTTTCCCATACAAAAATCTTTTTTCCATCCTTCGTAAAAGCGGCACCAATGGCCTGATTCCAGTCAGATCCTATATCAGAAATAGAAAATCCTGCAGGTAGATTTTGTGCAAAAAGGGTAACGGGAAAAACATAAAGACAAAAAATCAGGCGGATAATCGCATAAGCTCGCTTCATAGTAATTCTTTTAATTAAATATGGTCTCAGGAAATAGGGTTATTCCCTTTAAACTTGGTGGATTGCTGGCTGGCTCAATGGTTTTCCAGGCAAGCATTGAAAAGACAATTCGCGTAGATTTAGTATCAGGTGTTTACAAAGGCATAGCCTAAGGACAACTGCAATAATAAAAAAATTCTGTCTAATAGCAATAAGATTTTGCAAGTTTATCTCCTGGGTTATAGAATGGCACAACCCTTTAGTATTGTTACGATAAGACAAGGCCCTTAACGTGAAAACAATTTCATTTTCAGGAGTTATTCTGTAATTTTTTCAGATAGCTGATCTGCGTGGTATGGGCGGTTTCATGTTCAATAACGCCAATGAGCAAATGAAAATAGGAATATCCTCTTCCCGGAACCTTATCCTCCAGCCTTTCATCCGGCAACAAGCGAATCGAATGAGATAGGTCAATCGTGGCTTTTGCATAATCTGATTTAATTTTTTCCCACTCCTTGTCTTCCAACGAATCAAAACGTTTCCAGTCTTCTTCAGAATGAAGGACAATATCAAAAGAAGCATCACCTTCTGTTTTTTTAATGCAGAATTTTTTCCATTGTGTCATATGATAAACGATCTCTGCAATAGAGTTGGGAAACCCAATTAACTTTTGTACAGCAGTACGGGCAGTTACATCACGAATGACAGCTAAAAAATTGGAAGCATACCAGGTATCGCCATCAAGGGTGTTCCGGACTTCCTGTGCCAGTTTTTTATTGATATCCTTTATCATGCTTTATGATTTAAACAAGCCGCCAATTTAAAGGCTTTTTGTAAATCCGGGGAAATAGTGAGAAACAGGAATAGTACATAAAGAGTAGTTTGTCCGTTGGTAATGGCAGTTTGTTAGGTGCTTTCTTTTTAACAGCAGCATTTTCCCGAATTTTAACAGCGCATGAACAGGGTTTTATGGCATATCTGTTTCTGGGTAGCCTATCTTATACAGGATACCATGCTGGCCTTTCTCTGGGAGGGGTCAAGGTTACATGCCCTGCCTGTTGCGGAAAGAATGATCATGGCTTTTCAGCTATGCATAGCTTTACTGCCTCCCAAAATCCTGTTTACCTATCTGCTGTTGTATGTATTTCTTGACAAAATACTGAAGCCAGGTAAAAAAAGTCTCTATGTTTCTATCCTGGTAATAACAGTAGCAGCAACCTTGCTGACTATAAGAGCCATTGAAGTATTTTTTATTTATCCCTTCATTTATCACCTGGCCTCCAATACACGTCCTTATTTTCATCCGTTTAGCTTTTTATTTTCGTTTATCGACCTTGGCTATGTGTCAGTCTTTGCCGTGGCCATACACCAGATCCGCCTGCAGTTTGCGGATAAGGAAAGAGAAAAAGTTTTACTGAAAGAAAAATTGGAAACGGAATTAAAGTACCTGCGCAATCAAACCAATCCTCATTTTCTTTTCAATACATTAAATAATATTTATGGCCTGGCAAGAAGAAAATCGGATGATACAGCAGAAGTAGTAATGAAACTTTCCACCTTGCTTCGTTTTATGCTCTATGAGTCCGGGAAGCCATCGATTAAAATAGGGGATGAAGTAAAGATGCTCGACGATTTTATCAATCTTGAAAAAATAAGGTACACACAGAAGCTGGAAGTAAGTTTTACTAAAAAGATCGATAATGAAGCGGAACAGATCGCCCC
>JAFDYH010000008.1:48102-55056 GCA_018267535.1 Bacteroidota bacterium | reverse complement strand
ACTAACGAACTGAGACCAGTCAAAACCATTTTGTCCTGGCATTTGTATATCAAGGAAAATTAAATCAGGTTTTTGTTCTGTGATAATTCTTTTCCCATCGATAGTATTTGTTGCCATTGATACAACTGTTACCTCAGGACAATATTTTTGGAGCAATTTTTTTAAATTGTCAGTATTGTTTTGCTCGTCATCAACAATAATCGCACGAATCATATTAAAGCCAGTTTTTGAATGTTAAAACTATAGTTGTTCCGGCAGACGGAGAGATTTGAAATAGTACCTGCTTCAATTTAGAAACCTGGTTTAACAATGCAATTCGTTCACGGGTGAGTTTAAGACCATATCCATTGTTTTCATTGGTAGCAGCAAATCCTTTACCATTGTCGGTAATAAAAATGACAAGATCATCCAATCTTTTTTCAATTTTCAAAGCTACAACTCCTTTCTCACCCAATGCGGATACACCATGTTTTACTGCATTTTCAACAATAGGCTGCAGCAAAAGCGGTGGTATTTCCGTTGTAGTTGCATTTATTTCAGAGGAAGATTGGATTGAATAACTAAAGTGAAAGCGCATTTGTTCGAGTCGGAGATATTTTTCCAATGCAGAAAATTCTTCGGCTATGCTGTGCAAAGGTTTATCGCTTGCGATTAAAGTCGATCGCATCAAAGCAGCGAAATCGGCCAGGTATGTATTTGCGTTTTCAATTTGTTGATTATTGATTAGACCCTGTATCGAACTAAGGGAGTTAAATATAAAATGTGGGTTCAGTTGTGCACGAAGTACTTTTAATTCAGCTTCTTTATTTTGACGTTGCGATTGTTCTGCTTTTATTTTTCTGCGTTGTTTTACAACTCTGAATGTCAAGAAAACTGATAAAAGAGATATCAAAATGATTAGTATCGCAATTATTTTAAAAGCGGTTGTTTGATGCCATGCCGGCCTAACACGAAAATTATATTCTGTTACATTATGCCTTTGTTTTGCAAATCTTATTTTTAAATCATAATTCCCGTATGACAATCCCTGAAGCCAGATAAAATTATTGTCGAATTCGTTCGATTGCCAGGGTACTATTGTTTGTCCATCTTTTACTAATGTAAATTCAAGTTCCTGTTTCTTATAGATTTCTCCTGTAATTGTAAAGATGACACTGTTTTCATCCGGATTTAAGATAAGGCCCTTTGAAATATCCTTTGATTTAATTGTTTTATCCCATGGCCTGGATAATGACTTTAAGAAATCGTTCAGGTTTTTGGTTGTGTATACAGAAGCGATTACAGGTTTTATTTCTTTCCAGCAAATAATCGCGTTAGACAAAATGCTGTCAGAACCTTTTCTCCTTAATTCTGCAATAATAAAACTACCCCATGTTGTTTTATAGCCTCCGGCAAAACCGAATCCTTGCTTAAATGTATTTAGTTGAATATTGGAAAATGCATCTATAACAGACCAATCTTTTATAATCGTTTTTGCATTGAGCGTTACCCTGAATTCATATCGGTCTTTATTGTAGGGATAAATACCTTGAGTAAGAAAGTATACATTTGCCGAATCATATGTATAAATTCTCATTGTCTTTTCAAATAGGTTGGATTTAAAGCGGAAAAGTGAACCGTCGAAATCGAGATCCAGCGGGGCGTTATCTCCAATCGTTTGAGATGGGACAGCTGTAACAATAAAAGGAATAGAGTCGTTAATGTCTCCCACATAACTCGTAGAATAACTACTCCATGCATCTTTAGATGGTAATGTGGAATCTCTGCTCCATTGCACCTGGGCGTGTGTAACAAGATTAAGTAAGATGATTAATGCAAAAAACGAAATGCTTTTTTTCATAACTAATATTTTACACAAATCTCCAGTTCCCGCCTTATGGAGATCAGGTAAAATGTGAATTCGGGAATTGTGAATGTGAATTCCTGTTTCAGGGTTGTGAGAGCCTGAAATCAATCATTCTCAGTTGCAAACTTTTCTGGCCGTTCCATTCATTTTCATCGATCTTAAAAACAATATCCACCGGCTTCTTTAATTGCAGCAGGTGAAATTTTTCAGCCATGCCAAAACCTATGCCCGTCAGCGTTATATTTTCCTGTTTTAATACAAAGCGGATATGTTCTTCTTTTACGATTTTCGAAAAACCTGTATCCCATACATTTTTTGCAATAAAGACAGGCCTAAGGTTTTCAGGCCCGAAAGGTTCCATCTGGCAAATGATATTGTAAAAGGATTCTTTTATATCGCGAAAGTTTATTTCAGCATCAATTACAATTTCAGGGATCAATAGTTCTTCGGGTATTGTTGCTGCAACAATTTCTTCAAATTTTTTTCTTAGTGCTTCCACTTTATGGACTTCCAAAGTCATTCCCGCTGCAGCAAAATGGCCCCCATATCCCAACAAATGTTCTTTGCAGGCATGAATAGCTTCATACAAATTGAAACCGGGCACACTGCGTGCACTGCCGGCAGCATACTCTCCGGACTGCGTCAGCACTATGGTAGGACGATAATATCTTTCAATTAATCGTGAGGCAACGATGCCGACAACACCTTTGTGCCAATGGGGGGCAAAAACAACAGTTGATTTGCGGTTTATTAAATCAGGATTACTCTCTATCAGCGCCAATGCTTCTTCTGTAATACTGCTATCAGCTTCTTTCCGATCGGTGTTGTCGCTATGGAGCCTCTCTGCATAGTGCAGTGCCTCTTCGTAGGATTCGGCGATAAACAGTTGAACCGCTTTTCTTGCATCATCCATTCTTCCCGCAGCATTTACACGCGGCGCAATCATAAACACAAGATTATTTATATGCAATTCTTTCGTTAATCCGCTTAATTGGGCCAGTGCTTTGATTCCGTTATTAGGCTTTACATTCGCTTTTTTTAAACCATAATAAGCCAGTATACGGTTTTCGCCGGTCATAGGAACAATATCAGCCGCTATCGCTGTTGCTACCAGGTCCAGGTATTCAAATGCGGATTGTTCCGGTAATCCCAATCTCTGTGCTAAAGCAGTAATTAATTTAAACCCGACACCACAGCCACATAATTCTTTATACGGGTAGTGGCAATCTTTTTGTTTCGGATTTAAAATGGCAACTGCAGGGGGCAATTCTGTGTCCGGTAAATGATGATCGCAAACGATAAAATCAATATCTAACGTTTTGGCATAGGCGATCAGGTCAACAGATTTAATACCACAATCAAGAGAAATAATAAGAGAGAACCCGGTTTCTTTTGCGAAATCAATTCCCGCTTTACTTACACCATAGCCTTCCCTGTAGCGGTGGGGAATATAAAAATCAAGCTCAGAATAAACTGTTTTGAGGAACTGGTACATACAGGCAACAGAAGTAGTACCATCCACATCATAATCGCCAAATACCAGTATTTTTTCGGTATTGGTGAAAGCTTCTTCAATCCGTTGTACAGCTTCTTTCATTCCTTTCATCAGCCAGGGATCATGGAGGCCTTCCAACTCGGGACGATAAAAATGCTTTGCTTCTTCAAATGTTTCAATACCCCGTTGTACCAGTATTTTGCAAATGGCAGGATGTATTTTCAGGGCCTGTTGCAGGGTGGCTGATTTTCGCTCATTTGTTATCGTTATATTCCATCGCTTCTCCATATATGTATTGCTGTAATCGGGTGGGTAAGGAGAAAATAAATTACGGGTATCTATACCTGAAATCAATTATTGTTTACCGGCTTCAAAGAGATTTATCCGCATCTAATAGCGGCGGTCCGTAACAAAACTTACCAGATCAATCATTGCATTTTGTATGTCCGATTCGGGAAATTCATTTAATATAGCCATTGCTTCATTTTTATACAGGTTCATTTTTTCAACAGCATAAGCGATTCCACCGGTTTCGATTACTTTTTCAATGACGGCTTTTACTTTCTCTTTGTTTTTATTTTGGTTCTTTATAATATAAATTAAATCTCTCCGGGTGGATTTGTCCACTTTATTCAGTGTATAAATAAGCGGAAGTGTTAATTTTTTTTCTTTAATGTCATTTCCGGTTGGTTTTCCTACATTATCAGAAAAATAATCAAACAAATCGTCTTTTATCTGGAATGCAATGCCAACCTTTTCCCCGAATGACCGCATTTTTTCTGTTAACGTTTCGTCATTGGAAGTAGACCAGGTTCCTGCGGCACAGGCGGAGGCAAGTAAAGAAGCAGTTTTGGTTCTAATTATATCAAAATATACTCCCTCATCAAGGTTCAGCGATCTTGACTTTTCCAATTGCAGCAACTCTCCCTCGCTCATTTTTCGTACCGCGTCAGAAAGAATATGCAGCACTTCATAATCTTTATTATCTAATGATAAAAGCAACCCTTTAGCAAGAAGATAATCTCCTACCAAAACCGAAATCTTGTTTTTCCAAAGTGCGTACACTGAAAAAAAGCCCCGGCGTTCCATCGAATCGTCTACTACATCATCATGGACCAGGGTAGCTGTATGTAAAATTTCAACAAGAGAAGCTGCCCTGTATGTTGTTTCATTTACTTCGCCACAAAGCTTTGCAGATAAAAAAACAAACATCGGCCGGAGTTGTTTTCCCTTCCGCTTCACTACATAACGCATAATACGGTCAAGCATGGGGACATGACTTTTAGTAGCATTTTTGAATTTGCCTTCAAAAACCCTCAGTTCATTTTCTATAACCGTGGAGGATAATTTCATGGGGAAAAGTCCAGCAATATACTATGAGTACAAGACTTATTTAAAATGAAATTCAGCGATGATATTATCTTATTAACTAATTGAAAAATAAAGGGAAAAAACCCCAAAACCAGCATAAAAATTTGGTAATTGTACATCAAATCATATTTTTGCGTTTCATTAGGACAAAGTTTTCATAAAATTAATCCTCAATTATGGCAAGCAAAAAGTACTCATTACTGGCAGGTTTGATGTGCCTGCTGGCGTCCTACGGCTTTTCCCAAATGGGTTCGAGCTACGACGTAAAAGATTCATCCGTCATTCCTTCAAAACGAATGCCTCAGCACACAGAATTTTTAAATGGAACGTATAACTATCCTGCAAAACCACGCAATCAGTGGGAAGTAGGTGTTAAGGTTGGAACTTTCACTGTGAGTGGAGACGTTCCTGCTGTATTCCCAACTCCAGGATTTGGTGTGCATGTAAGAAAAGCATTTGGATATGTTTTCTCCATGCGTCTGGAATATATGTATGGAATTGGTAAAGGATTAAGCTGGAAACCAGCTGAGAATTATGCAAAGAATTCTGCATGGACAGTAAACGGATATTCTGCACCATTAAGAATAGATAATGGCAGTCTTGTATCAAGCCAGACACAATATGGATACCCAGCCAATGAACCGTTCCAACAGGTTTTTTATAACTACAGAACACAAGTGCAGGATTTATCTTTACAAGGTGTTTTTACATTGAATAACATCCGTTTTCATAAAGCTAAAACAGGGCTTACACTCTATGGGTTTGGTGGAATCGGCGGAACAATTTACAATACAAAAGTAAACGCATTAGGTCCTAACGGTATTCCTTACTTTGACGCATTTAATAATATCATTGCTTCTACTGCTTCTACTTATAAGAACAGGCACCAGATTCGCAAAGCCCTGCGCAGTGCAATGGATAAAACGTATGAAACACCTGCCCAGAGCCAGGGAAATACTCGTCCAAAATTGTTTGGACAAACATTCAAACCCTCGGGGACAATTGGTGCAGGTATAGCTATTAAACTTAATAAGCGCTTAAATCTTGCAATTGAGGATCGTCAGACCTTTATAAAAGATGATTTACTCGATGGCCAGCAATGGCAGGAACATGCAAGAGGCGATGCCGTACTTACAGGTGATTTTGATTCCTATAACTATGGAAGTATCGGTTTGAATATAAACCTCGGCGGAAAAGCTGTTGAACCATTGTGGTGGTTAAACCCGCTGGATTATGCATATAGCGAAATCCGTAACCCCCGTCTTATGCGCTTACCCAAACCAGTGCTGCCTGATAGCGACGGTGATGGTGTTACAGACCAGTTCGACCAGGAGCAAACTCCACAGGGCTGCCCTGTTGATACACATGGTGTAAGCCGTGATACTGATGGGGACGGAGTTCCTGATTGTAAAGACAAAGAATTGGTTACTCCAACATATTGTCAGCCGGTTGATGCAGATGGCGTTGGTAAGTGCCCATGCCCTGATTCTACCTGCTTCCCTAAAGGCTGGGGCAAACCTGATTGTTCAGTTACACTGGGTGCATTACCAAGTGTTAACTTCAAACAGGGAACCATCAGGATCAGTGACGATGCAAAAGCATTGTTGGCTAGTGTAGGCGCTCGTTTACGCAACAGTCCTGAATGTAAAGTTGTAGTTGTTGGTTATTGTTCTTCTAATAAAAGAGAACAGCAATTAAGCTGGGATCGTGTAAATGCAGTTATCAACTATCTTGTTGAAAAAGAAGGACTAAGTGCTGAAAGATTTATCTTCCAGTATGGTCAGGACGGTGGTGATTGCAACACAGTTGATCTGCGTGCTGCCGGCGAAGGTGAAGAAGGACCGAATACAGTACCGGCCCCGCACCCGAACCTGAGAAAGAAATAAGAGTTTACTTTTTGCTGATAGGAAAACAAACCCTCCTTTGATCGGGAGGGTTTTGTTTTGTAAATATGTCTTTATCAAAACCTTAACGCCTCCATTTTTGGCGCTTTATCTTTTTTACGGAATTTTTGCCCTAATCTGTTAACTTTGCACGCTTTTATGCGATTATTTTATTGTATCACATTATTGATATTGTTGAACGGGTGCCATGGGATAAATAAGGTTTTAAAAAATCCGGACCCGAATTATAAACTGCGAATGGCCGAACAGTACTATGTAAAGAAGAAGTATAACATGGCCCAGCAGCTCTTTGAAGATATAATGCCTTTTTTCAAAACAGGCAAAGAGTTCGAGGATAT
>JAFDYH010000008.1:34731-48079 GCA_018267535.1 Bacteroidota bacterium | reverse complement strand
GAAAACCTTTTTAAGACATTTCTTGAAATTTTCCCCAACAGTACAAAATCTGAAGAAATGGATTATATGAGGGCTTATTGTTACTACAAGCAATCACCGAAGGCCGAACTCGACCAGACAAATACGATTAAAGCGATGGGAATGATGCAGATCTTTATGAATACTCATCCGGGCTCTGCAAGAACCAAAGAAGCCGCTGATATAATTCAGATCTGCCGCGATAAAATGGAGAGAAAAGATTACCTGAGCGCTCAATTATATTTTGATATCGGGCAATTCCGGGCTGCCGGAGTTGCATTTACGAGCTTATTGAGTACTTACCCCGAAACAACGAAGGGAGATGAGTATAAATTCATGATTATTAAATCATATTATAAGTTCGCCGAAATGAGTATTGAGGAAAAGAAACCGGAAAGATATGAACAAGTCATTACAGAATGTAACGACTTTATAGACCGCTACCCTGAAAGTAAACTGGCTAAAGAAGTACAACATTATTTGACTTTATCTCAAACTAATATTAAAAATCTAGCAAATGAGCAGACTAAGACGTCAACTTAGCTCGGGTACAAACAACACTGTTGAAACCCGCAACCTGGATGATATCAAACAAAAAACAGGTAACCTGTACGAGTCTATTGCTGTAATTGCAAAAAGAGCGAACCAGATCAATATTTCTATAAAAGAAGAGCTGCATAATAAGCTCGATGAATTTGCCAGTCATACAGATAGCCTCGAAGAAATCCATGAAAACAAGGAACAGATTGAAATTTCCCGTGCTTACGAAAGAATGCCCAATCCTTCTTTGCTGGCTACACAGGAATTTATGGAGGGAAAAGTATATTTCCGTAAAGGAGAAGACGAATTGTTCAGTTAATATTCCGGAAAACTGTTTAGAAATAGCGATCCCTATTAGGGATCGCTATTTTGGTTTGTACCCTGAACAAAAAAGCCGGAAGACTGATTTCCTTCTCATCAATACCATAATGAAACCTTAGTTTGGAGATTAATATTACTTTTGATAACCTCAACGATCATGCTCAAAGGGAAAAAAATACTTCTTGGAATAACTGGCAGTATTGCAGCGTATAAATCAATACTGCTTGTAAGATTACTCGTAAAGGCTGGCGCTGAAGTTAAAGTCATTATGACCCCTTCCGCCAGGGATTTTGTTTCTCCGCTTACACTTTCAACTCTTTCTAAAAACCCGGTACTTATTGATCTTTTCGATGAAAATTCATGGGCTAATCATGTAATGCTTGGTCGTTGGGCGCATCTAATGATTATGGCCCCATTAAGCTGTAACACATTGGCAAAAATGGCTTGCGGACTTTGTGATAACCTTTTACTCGCAACTTATCTTTCGGCCACCTGCCCTGTTGTAATTGCGCCGGCAATGGATGAGGACATGTGGCATCATGGTTCAATTAAAGAAAATCTTTCAAAAGTTGAATTGCATGGGGTAAGAATTATTCCGGTAGAAAAAGGAGAACTGGCAAGCGGCCTCTATGGAGATGGGCGTATGGCGGAGCCTGAAACGATAATTCGGTACATAAATGACAACTTTTTTTCTTCGTTAACCCTGGAAGGTAAAAAAGCGATTGTATCAGCCGGCCCTACATACGAACCACTTGACCCTGTTCGTTTTATTGGTAATCATTCCTCGGGGAAAATGGGTTTTGAAGTGGCCAGGCAGTTATATGAGAAAGGGGCGGAAGTAACATTAATAATGGGGCCTACGCAACTTGAATTCCCGGTAAATGGCATGAAGTTGGTGAAGGTAAATACAGCTGCGGAAATGTACAATGCCTGCAAAAGCTCTTTTACACATGCTGATATTGGAGTGATGACGGCAGCAGTAGCGGACTATACCCCAGCGGTAAAAGCAGAACAGAAGATTAAAAAAAAGGAAGACAAATTCACCATTGAGCTTATAAAAACAAAAGATATTCTGCAGGCTTTGGGCGAAGAAAAAAAGGAAGGGCAGGTACTGATCGGATTTGCCCTTGAAACAAACAATGAAAAAGAATATGCTTTAAGCAAACTGAAAAGAAAGAATATAGATATGATTGTGATGAATTCATTAAGGGATAAAGGGGCTGCATTTGGTTATGATACGAACAAGATCACAATCTTTGAAAAAGGAGGGCAGGAATTTTCTTTCGATATAAAATCAAAAAGAGAAGTGGCAAAAGATATTGTAGATACATTAATCCGTTTACATTATGCGTAAACTTTTTTTTATTGCATGGATAGCTATTGCATCCTGCGCTGATGGCAACGCACAGGAATTGCAGGCCCGCGTGTCAATCGTAACCAGCCAGATCAGTTCACAGGTAGATAAGAAAATATTTCTTACTCTGCAAAAAACACTTATTAATTTCCTGAACAACCGGAAATGGACAAGTGATAATTTCCAGGCCAATGAGAAAATCCAGTGCAGTTTCCTGATAACATTGAATAAAGATTTGGGCGATAACACGTTTAAAGGTACGCTGGCGGTGCAGGCAGCGCGGCCCGTATACAATACGTCCTATCAGTCGCCGATAATTAATTTCCTGGATGATAATCTTACTTTCAAATACGTGGAGTTTCAACCGGTAGAGTTTAATGAAAACAGGGTGCAGGGCACAGATCCAATGGCGGCAAACCTCACAGCAGTGCTTGCATACTATGTTTACACTATACTGGGCTTCGACTACGACTCTTTTTCCAGGAGCGGTGGGGATGTTTATTTTGAAAAAGCCTGGAATATAGTAACCAATGCCCCGGAAGCCAGGGATATTGCCGGCTGGAAGCCTTTTGATGGAATAAGGAACCGTTACTACCTCGCTGAAAACCTGAATAATAACCGGTTCAGGCTAATACATGACGCTGTTTATTCCTATTACCGGAGCGGTATGGACATTTTTTCTGAAAATGAGGACGAGGGGAGAAATGGAATTATGAACTGTCTTAATTTTTTAAATACACTGAATACAGAAAATCCCAATTCTATGCTGATCCAGTTTTTTTTCCAGGGGAAAAGCACGGAATTATCAAAAGTATTCAGCAAAGCAAACGGCGATTTGAAAGGAAGGGCAAGAGATATGCTATTGAAACTGGACGTCACAAATACCGCGGTATATAAAAGTATGTAATGAGATTTATTCTTTTTTTGGGGTTGGTATTTATTTTCTCCTGTTCGGGTAAAAAAGAAATTCCTGCCGATATTCTTTCACAGGATAAAATGAGTGAAGTAATGTGGGATATGCTGCGTGCAGATGAATTTGTATCGAACTTCACCAGGAAAGATTCATCACATAGTATGAAGGATAAAAGCACTTACCTGTACGGGGAAATCTTCAAAATTCATAAAATTAACAAATCTCAGTTTGAAAAGAGTGTAAGTTTTTATAATCTCCATCCCGATTTATTTAAAATAGTAGTTGACTCATTGGAAAAAAGGAGAGCAGGTATTTCCAACGAATACTATAAACCGTCTTTGTTGTCGGATTCGTTCAGAACAAAAGGAAGACATCCGGTGCCACTAAAAAAATAATACCGTTTTTCAACCGGTAGATAGTCTTAATTTTAATAGTAAATCATCATTTATGAACAAGCTTGTGCGGGATGCCGATGCCGCAGTCAAGGATATTCCTGATAACGCCGTCATTATGCTGGGCGGTTTTGGTTTATGTGGCATTCCTGAAAACTCAATAGCAGCCATTGAAAAGAAAGGAATTAAAAATCTCACCTGTATTTCCAACAATGCCGGTGTGGATGATTTTGGACTGGGTCTTTTATTAAAAACAAGACAGATAAAAAAAATGATCAGCTCCTATGTTGGCGAAAACGCGGAGTTTGAAAGGCAGTTATTAAATGGGGAACTGGAAGTGGACCTGGTACCGCAGGGTACCTTGGCGACAAGGATACAAATGGCAGCGATGGGTATACCCGCTTTTTTTACCCCTGCCGGTTATGGTACAGAAATAGCTTACGGCAAAGAAACGAGGGAGTTCAATGGTAAAATGTATTTGATGGAACAAGCGCTGCATGCACAGTTTGCGATTGTAAAAGCATGGAAAGGGGATAAATATGGCAATCTCTTATTCCGTAAAACAACAAGGAATTTTTCAACATCAATGGCAAAGGCCGGGGATATAACCATTGCAGAAGTAGAACAACTGGTTGAACCTGGTGAACTGGATCCGGACCAGGTGCACGTAGCAGGAATTTATGTGCACAGGATTTTCCAGGGAAAAAATTACGAGAAAAGAATAGAACGAAAAACAACCAGTCTTAAAGCATAAGGGTACAGCTTTTAGCTAAATTAATCATAACAAATCCATACATAAAATAATGGCCTTAGATAAATTCGGAATCGCAAAACGCATAGCCCAGGAATTGCGGGACGGCATGTATGTTAATCTCGGTATTGGTATCCCTACATTGGTAGCAAATTTTATTCCGCAAGGTATCAGTATCATGCTGCAGAGTGAAAATGGTTTACTGGGTATCGGGCCTTATCCTTCCGAAGAGGAAATGGATGCTGACCTGATCAATGCCGGTAAAGAAACAGTAACAGTAATACCCGGTAGTGTATTCTTCGATAGTGCCGAAAGCTTTGGTATGATCCGCGCCGGTAAAGTAGACCTTACTGTATTGGGTGCAATGGAAGTAAGTGATAAAGGTGATATTGCAAACTGGAAAATACCCGGTAAAATGGTGAAAGGAATGGGAGGGGCTATGGATCTTGTGGCCAGCGCCAGGAATATTATCGTGGCTATGATGCACACAAATCCCAAAGGTGAACCGAAACTATTACCGGAATGTACGCTACCGTTAACAGGTATTCATTGTGTAAAGAAAGTGGTCACTGAACTGGCTGTACTGGATATAACGTCTGAAGGATTTAAACTACTCGAACGTGCGCCGGGAGTAACTGTTGAAGAAATTAAATCAAAGACTGAGGGAAGATTGCTTATCGAAGGAGAAATCCCTGAAATGAAACTTTAATCAGCCAGCAACTTAAAGTTCATAGCCTCACTTGATTCACCACATCAATCTATCAGGTTATTCTTTACTGCAAAAAATACAAGGCCTGCCGTATTCTTGCTTCCGAAACGCTCCATTAGCCTGTCTTTAATAGCTTCTACGGTCCTGGGACTGATCTCCATTTTCTGGGCTATTTCCTGGGCCGTAAATTCCATACAAATAAAACGGAGCACATCTTTTTCTTTATCACTCAAAGTGATTTCGCTATTGAGAGAAGGAATTACTTTTTGCCTGGCATGGGATCGTTTCAGCAGTACCCTGTTCACAAAATTGTTCAGGTAATACCCCTTTTCATATACCTCCATAATGGCCCTTCTTATTTCCTGAGGTTCTGCATTTTTTAACAGGTATCCATTGGCGCCATTCTCCATCAGGTGATAAACAAAACGCTCATCTTCATACATGCTCAGGACAATCACATAAATATTCGGATATTGCTTGCTGACAGCTTTCGTGGTTTCAATCCCGTCTTTCTGGGGCATACGCAGGTCCATCAGTACTACATCAGGAGCCGCATCAGGTAACCCTTTCAGTAATTCTTCCCCGTTTTCTGCTTCCAGTACAAATTTGATATTCGTAAACGGCCTGAGTGAAAGAATAACCCCCTTTCTGAATATTTTGTGATCATCGGCTATTGCAACCTTGATTATTCCCATAGTTTTCAGATGTTGGATAAAGGTAATGTTTATTGTGATCCATAGGGATCATCTCTCGGCAATTCAAGCGTTACTTTATAATAGGTCTGCGAAATATCCTTTTCAAAACTGATGGTTCCTCCCAGTACGCCCATTCGGCTCGTAATATTTTTTAATCCCAAGCCGGCAGCACTTTTCGTTAATTTATCAAAGTCCGCCTGTTCCAGTCCTCTTCCATCGTGGTGTATACGCAGATAAAATTTATCAGCATGTACATTCTGCGTCAGGTGAATAAAACTGGAGTTGCTATGCTTGAGAATATTGTTCACCAATTCCTGGATGATGCGGAATATAGTTAATTCTTTTTCTGGCTTCAACCGTTCGCGGTATTCATGAAAACGGCTGCTGGCATTCAATGTTCCCGAATTACTGATCTTTTGAAATAAATCATTTACCGCCGATTCCAGACCAAAGTTTTTTAAGGTCGGCGGCATCAGGCTATGACTGATATTGCGGACCAGTTGAATGGTGTCATCAATGATTTGCCGGGCCTGGAAGATGGCCTGCAACTGGGTAACCTTATCCTGGTTCACCAGGTTTTCGTTTAGGTATAACCGTGCGGTGGCCAGTAGAGGGCCTGCATCATCATGCAGGTCCGCTGCAAGGCGCTGACGTTCTTCCTCCTGTAGCTTGATGGAAGCTACAATTAATAGCTTTTGCTGCTCCTGTTCCATTTCCTGCAGGCGCATCTGGTAGCGGATCACACGGCGCTGATGAAAGATGATGAAGAGGATCAGGCTGATGGTGAGCACCAACATGCCCAATGTACCGAGGAAGAGTACGATGGAGACATTGGAGAAGTTAGTGGCCTGAAGTAAGTACATAATGGGTAGTAAGTGGGTTATAGGTTAGTGGCTAATTAAAGTCTAAATAGGGTATGTTTTTGGGTTTAGAAATTAAGTGACCGGGATGTTTCGCAAATACCAATAAAGAAATAGCAATAAGAATATTCTTCCCAATATCAACAAAGAATGAATAATCCCAGTATTTTTCGTTTTGTTCAGTAGAAAGATGATTGCCTAAAATAAAGAAAAAGAAAGAACCCCCCAGGTAAATCATTATTCCAATAGAAATCCAAAAACAGTAATTATTGTAAATGTACTGATCATCTATATTTTTGAAGCGATCATAGAAAAAGAGGAATATATAGCTATATAAAATCAGCGTTTCGAGTCCAACTGGTATACTGTCTATTCGTACACTTTTAACGCTGAAATAGTATATGATTTGCGAGACGACAAACAATAAGCTTACTCCTATTGATAAGACTTTAAATCTTTTTGTTTTTATGTTTATCCAGTAAAAAGCTGTAAAGCAAACAAGTTCGGTAAAAGTGAAAAAAGCATAAAAAAGGTCTTTCACTTTGTTCCAGAACTGATCATGTTGAAGTAAAACAGATTGAATTTTTAGTAAGATGAAAAAAATTATGCTGTAAACAATAACTACTAAAACTTCTTTTTTTGTTCTGATTTCTTTTTTTAAGAAGAAGAAAAAAACAAGAGGAAGAAGGTAGGAATAAATTAGTATGTTGGTAAGATTAAACAAAAAAGTTTTTCTATTTATTTGGATTTTAACCAAAAATAGAAAAACTTTTTACTAATCTAAAATCAGAAAGCCTCTAATTATGAGCTTATTCTTCCCAAGAAATAGGGGCTTTTGTACCAGCACTTGTAAGTCTTTTCATAACAGCGTAAGTTTTAGGGTTTGTCCAGAAATATTTCTTACTATTCAAATATGGGTCGGAATCAAAATCTATTCAATAGGTAAACGGGTACGCTAAAACACTTAGGTTGACTGGAAGTGGCCATGGTGGCCTGTTTCATCAATGCATTAAGTAAATTAACCATTAAATAAAGGGTATATGTACTATATTTAATCAGTATTTTTACTAATTAAAAAACAGGGATTTTTCCGCAGAATTTTTCCCATCGGAGAGAGATATCAACAGTTGTGGATAATCTGGATGGCTTCCGGACGCGGATTTCTGGTGAAAACTATTACATTTTTGCCAAAGAAAAAGAAAGTTGATTGACATTGGATTTCGCAACGAGTTTTCAAAGGATTGTTGGAATCTTTTTCTGGACGGTTCAGGACATTGGATCATTCAGGGCTACTATCCGGCCAACCAACTTTATATAAAAGTAGGTAGAGGGCAGGCCCGGGTCAAGAGCAACACTGCGTGGTTTTCAATTTATGGTTTTTACTGTGTGTATAGTAAACCAACTGTAGATAAACTGTGGATAGCCGGGATAAGAATAAAAACGGATGATCAGTGAGACAAAACAACCGTTCTGAAACAGGATTTTATAGTGAATTAAAACAAGTGAATCAGCGATATAAAAAAAGAGTAGATTTGCGATACCATCATAAACCTATAAAACTAATTGTAAAACCAACTATCCATGA
The DNA here is from genome assembly GCA_018267535.1 of Bacteroidota bacterium. Classification (GTDB taxonomy): domain Bacteria; phylum Bacteroidota; class Bacteroidia; order Chitinophagales; family Chitinophagaceae; genus JAFDYH01. The sequence goes on along the minus strand of JAFDYH010000008.1, from coordinate 39,941 downwards.
GTTCGCAGCCGATTAAAGTAGCGATTGCAGATGATCATAAAATCTTCAGGGACGGTATCAAAATGGCCCTGAAGGATAAGGAATACCTGAAAATATTGTGGGAAGCAGAAGATGGAAAAGATCTGATGCACAAACTGCCGCTTAAGCAGCCGGATGTACTGCTGATGGATATCCGTATGCCGGAGATAGATGGCATCAATGCGATTGGCCTGATCCGTAAGGAGTACGAAGATGTAAAGATCATCGTACTTACCATGTATGATGACCAGGAAATGATTACCAAGATGATGGAAATGGGGGCCAATGCCTACCTTACCAAAACCACTGACCCCGAAGAAATATACCAGGCCATTCTTACCTGCATGAATGATGACTTTTATTTCAACGACCTGGTAAATAAAGCAGTATTACTAAAACTACAGCATAAAAAAACAGTCCGCCAGTTTTATCCCAATCCTATAAAGCTGTCAGAAAAGGAATTAAAAATCCTGAAACTGATAGCTGAAGATAAAACTACGGAGGAGATTTCTAAAGAAGTATTTTTAAGTCCCCGCACAATAGAAACCATCCGGCAGAATATGAAACAGAAAGTAGGTGCTAAAACAATTGCCGGCCTTGTTATGTACGCCATGCGAAACAAATTGCTTGAATAAATTTCAGATAACTTCTCATGCCTTCAGATACTCCTAATGTAAACAGCGCTTTCTTTGAGGGCCAATATAAAGACCTCTGGCGCTTATTTATTCCTGAAGAACTGACAAGAAAGGAGTTGGATTTTATTACATCGTATTTCAATCTTCAGCCGGGTAGTAAAATACTGGACATTATGTGTGGTTATGGTCGCCATTCCATCGGTCTGGCGAGGAAAGGAATGAATGTGACGGCAATTGATAACCTCAATGACTACATTGAAGAAATTAAAAAAGTAGGATTAGCTGAGAATCTATCTCTGCAAACAATACAGTCGGATGTATTAGGGTTTCAAGCCTCCTCAAGATTTGACCTTGCTCTTTGCATGGGCAACAGCCTGAATTTTTTTAACGAAGGGGAGAGTATGAAGCTGATGAAAATGGTAGCGGACAGTTTACACAATAGCGGTTATTTTCTAATCAACACATGGTCACTGGCAGAAACTGTGATAAAAAATTTCGCTGAGAAATCCTGGTCCTACGAGGGCAACTACAAAGTATTAAATGATAGCGTATATCTTTTTAACCCCACCCGTATTGAAACAGAATTTATAATGATTGATGAGAAAGGTAATACGGAAGTTAAACAGGCTATTGACTATATTTTCAGTTATTCGGAAATGCAAAAAATGCTTAATGAGGCCGGGTTTAAAATAGAAAAAGTATATAGCATTCCCGGCAAAAAGGAATTTACTGTTGGCGAACCCCGGGCTTATATTGTAGCCAAAAAAGTGTAGCGGGTAGTTCAGGATCCTATAAATAAAAACTATTTTTTTGGCCCTTTACTTACAATGCGTAAAACAGCACTAAAAGTTAATGAAGCTATACAGGACTGCATTCAACATTAACCCCAATTGGGGAAAGCAACGATCCGTATAGTTACAATTAAAAGCGCCGATAATTAATTATATAAAATTTTTAAAAACTGGAAAATTGGTTTTCTTGTTTTCCTGTTTAGTGTGGTTGTACCCGGTTCGTTTTATTTTTCGCGGAAAACATTATACTTAAAGAATAAAGAGTTACTCTTTGCTTCTTACAGCAGCTATGAAAATTACTTTTTGTATTAAATAAAAACGATATTTTCTCAATAAGCCTCTTAGGTCATAAGCCATTTTTTGTTGAACCTTCCTCCGAATTTTTAAAGTTGAATCTTAAATATTGTAACCTGATTTATTAGTATGACCAAGGAAACCCGGAACGAAACGATTATCTATTCACAGACTGAGCGTTGGCCTTGTATAAGCCATTATACTTTCTACTTTTAAAAAAATATGAGTGGTGGTAGTTACAAAATGCGAAATCGATCAGCGGTTCATTTTATAAAGTTTGTTGTAGCTGAACAATCATCTGTCTTTACTTATTTCAGCAAAAGAAAATAATTTAAGCATGTTCTTAGGGGTTTCAAAAAATTTACAAGTAAACAAATGATTAAGGTCATTCTGGATAATGCGTATGAAAGCAGAAGGGAATGGATGCCTGGAATATACAGAAGAGCTAAATAGACGGAATAGTAGTTGCGGTTTTGGAAGTAAAATACTCAGATGAAAGAATTATGCAGTCCTGTACTCGTAGTTAAGTCCATAGCAATCCAGTTGAAGTAAGATTTGTTGATAAACCAGAGAAGTATTTATATAGAAGGACGATAGAGTATAAACAAACAAAAAAATACGGATTTCTGGATGTTGTTTTTATTTAAGTTATTTTGCAAAGTAAAAAGAAAGCTACGGTATTATAGCAGCAGGGGACAGCTTTTCGAAGCTGATGTTTAGTTGCGCCAGAAACATAGTATACAAAGGTTTGTATTTTCATCACTGCTTTGAAAAAACGGAGGCTTGGGAAAGCAGTGGCAAATTGATTATTATCAGAATTATTATGCTTAAATGAGAGTAGAACAAATAACTTTTTCACGATTTATAGCTGCTATATCAATCGTAATATTTCATTTCGGAAGAGAGGTTTCTCCATTTAACAACGAAGGCATATCGTTTATATTTAGAAAAGCAGGAGTTGGAGTAGGCTATTTTTTTATTTTGTCAGGCTTCGTGATGATAATTGCGTACAGCAAAAAGCCTGGGGTCAATGCAATTGAATATTTTAAAAATAGGGTTGCCCGGATTTATCCTGCTTATTTTTTGGCTATATGTCTTCTTTTTGGCCACCTGCTATTTAAAAAAGAGACGGTTGATACTACAGGGCTAATTTTCAACCTGCTTGTTATCCAGTCATGGATTCCATCTCAGGCTTTATCGTTTAATTATCCGGGATGGTCTTTAGCTGTAGAATTTTTCTTTTATGCGATTTTTCCTTTTTTGCTGAACTTTATTTACAGTAAAAAAGAGAAATATAGAGCGATTGCTATAATTATTATCCTTTTTTGGATGCTATGTCAGGTTTCTTTTTACTTTATTGAGTCACCTGATTTGCATACCTCAGATTCTCTACAGAAGCACAATTTTTTTTATTATTTCCCATTCATGCATTTGAATGAGTTCCTTGTTGGAAATTTAGCTGGTTTATTTTTTATCAGAAATTATGACAGGTTAACGGGAAGGTATGATTTGGCCATAGCCGGTGTAGTAATCTGTATTATTTTGTTCTTGCGGATACTGCCGATGAGCCTAAATGTTCATAATGGCCTTTTGGCTTTATTTTTCGTTCCGTTTATCGTTTTACTTTCATCAAATACAGGTAGGCTGACAAAAATCTTTAACAGGAAGCTATTTGTTTTCCTGGGAGAGATAAGCTATGGACTTTATATTTTACAGATACCTGTTTTTCGGTGGATGTATAGTCTTTTACATTTTCTGCATATTGAAAACGACATTTTAAAATTTTATATCTCTTGTATTGCGCTTATCTTTTTGTCGGCATTAAGTTATAAGTTTGTTGAAACTCCTTTGCGACACAAAATAAAGAATGTGAAAATATTTCGAAAGGTTTAATGTATCTTATACATACAGGTATATTTTAATTAAGGCCTAAAACTACATTCGCCTGTTGTCGGTAGTATTGCAGTATTTTAAGATACAGACTTTTTCATCCAGTATTAAATAAAGCATAAGGAGTTTTGTGTTAAGCTTGTAGCTGAGCATTGGCCTTGTATAAGCCATTAAACTCTAATTTTATTGACTATGCGGAAATTATAGATTGGAGTTTACTGATTATAATAGTAGTAAATGATTTTATATGGTTAAAGATGCAGGTGACATACCGGTCATAGTCCCGCATCAAAAAGCAGTTTCAAAGAATCTGGTATCAACAAAAGAGAAGGGGCTTGAATTCACATAGGAAAAGGTAATGGTCAAAACCGGAAAAGAGGGTGGATTTGAGTGGATACCGGATCTAAAAACGGGACTGGTCGGATGATTTTTATAAAAAGAAGAAAGTTGGCTGCAGGAATTGAAGTCACCTGGTTTTTCATAAGATAATGAATAAAGAACTTTCTGGACGGTATCAGGACATTGGATGGACATGAGAAGTATCGGTGAACGCATCCTTGTCAACCAACTTTCGCGAACAAAAATATATCCACACTCATATGTGAACAAGAGCAGTAATGCTTGTTTTTGCTTTTGTGGTATTTACCGCCGCTATCGTAAATCTTTTAGTTTTTATCGCGTATCTTTGCGTCGTACTTTACGAATAAATTCCGGGTAGAATTACTGTAGAAAATGCACATCAGAAATCAAGTAGTTCTACTATGGTATATATTCAAGGAATTGTACATCTTGCACTGAATTTTTTAACAATTTTGTACCGTATAGATTCACTATTCTAATTCAATGTCTAAATGAAAAACTACGAATCGAACACAGTCATCAAAGTAGCTATTGCTGACGACCATGCCCTTTTCCGCACCGGAGTGAAAACTTCTCTTTCCAGCCGCAAGGATATCCAGATGGTGGCTGAAGCCGAAAACGGTATGCAATTGCTCAATCTCCTTAAGCATGTACAGCCTGACGTCGTTTTGCTCGACATCACTATGCCCATTATGGATGGATTGGCAACTTTGCCGGAAATAAAGAAATTATACCCCGGCATCAAAGTGATCATGCTATCCATGCATAATGATCATTCCATGATTTCTAAAATGATGGAAATAGGCGCCAACTCTTATTTAACAAAAGAGTCCGGCTCCGAAATGATCTACGAGGCGGTTAAGGCCGTGTATGAGCAGGATTTTTTCTTCAACGATCTTACCAACAAAGCATTACTCAGCGGTTTGCGTACTAAACGTACCAGTGAGTCCTCAATGCCCCTGGATGTACAGTTGAATGAAAAGGAAATTACAATCCTGCGCCTGATGTGCGAAGAAAAAAGCACAAAGGAAATTGCAGATATTGTAGACCTGAGCCCGCGTACAGTGGAAGCCATCCGTGATAAGCTCAAAACCAAAACCGGTACCAAATCCATGGCCGGCCTGGTAATGTACGCTGTAAAAGCGGGAATCGTAGTTCAGTAATCGTTCCAATAAATGATTTTAAGTCATTTCGCACCCTGGCAACCCGGGGTGCTGAATGG
>JAFDYH010000008.1:30530-34688 GCA_018267535.1 Bacteroidota bacterium | reverse complement strand
ATTAATATAGATTTTACAATCTGTTCCTGTTCGTCTCGCCTGTTTGTCATTCATATCCCATGTCAAAGTTGTAAAAAGGGAAATCCACTTTCGAAATGAAGCATTTACTTCAGGGTATTCCTGCAAACTTCCATCGGACTTTAAAAAGATCAATATTTGTTCTTTCAATTCGTGTTCTATTTTTATAAAAAAACTACCGATGAAATTTGTTTGCGTGGATGGAAATATACGAAGCGCTGAAGAGGCATTACTATTCGTTAGTAATCGCTCCTTTCGCTACGGCGATGGTTTATTTGAAACCATGAAGATGATCAATGGCCGGATCATTCTTAAAAAATTTCATTTTGAACGTTTATTCGGCAGCCTGCAGCTTTTAAAATATAAAATACCCTCTTTGTTTATAGAACCGGTATTGGAAAGTAAAATAAAAGAACTTGCAGAAAAAAATGAATGCAGTTCCTTGTGCCGGATACGACTCACGGTTTTTCGGGGCAATGGCAATCTTTATCCTACCGGCGAATTGCTGAATTATTTGATAGAATGTGCCGACTTGGATGCATCGGTGAATGAACTAAATGAACATGGTCTTTCCATCGGTCTTTATAAAGAAGCACATAAAACATGTGACCCGCTTTCTGCTGTTAAATCAGCAAACTTCCTGCCTTATATAATGGCTGCTATGTATGCAGAAGAAAATAAACTGGATGATTGCCTTCTCTTAAATGCAAAAGGGGCGATCGCTGATACCACGATGGCCAACATTTTTTTAATTAAAGGGAACAATATATACACCCCTGCACTGAGCCAGGGCTGTGTCAATGGCGTAATGAGAAGATACCTGTTGGATAGCTTTGAAAAAAAAGGATATGCTTGTGTTGAAGCGGAACTTCAGGAAGAGGATCTGCTGGAAGCAGATGAAGTTTTTTTAACCAATGCGATCAGGGGTATTCGCTGGGTAGAAAAGTATACAACCCGGGAATATAAATCTTCACACGCCGGTAAAATTTATAATGATTTTATAAAAACAATTTTCTCCTGATATTGTTTATTTAGTTTATTGCAAGCTATAATCTTGTTTACTGAAACCTTCTGTTAACATATTCTGGTTTCGCCGCGACCTGCGGCTCAGCGATAATGCAGGCCTCTATCATGCATTAAAAGACAACAATCCGGTTGTCCCCCTTTTTATTTTCGACAGGAACATACTGGATGAATTGGAAGACCGGACCGATCGCCGGGTGGAATTCATTTATAAAGCCATTGAAGAAATGCAGCGTCAACTGGTCAAGATCGGTTCCACGATGGATGTCCGGTACGGGACACCGGCTGCAGTTTATAAAGAACTCTTCGCTGAATATAAAATTGAAAAGGTTTTTACCAATCATGACTATGAACCTTATGCGAAAAAAAGGGATAGAGAAGTAAATGAAATACTTCGGCTGAGAAATATCCCTTTTCATACTTACAAAGACCAGGTGATATTTGAAAAGGGCGAAATAGTAAAAGACGATTTGAACCCATATACAGTTTTCACGCCTTACTCCAGGCGATGGAAATCGTTACTCAATGATTTTTATTTACGTTCTTACCCGGATAAAAAATACTATTCTAATTTTTATAAACAGGCAGCAAAAGAAATCCCTTCTCTCCGTTCCATGAACTTTAAAACAACGGATGAATATTTCCCTTCAAAAAGCTGGGAAAAAGAAACAATAAAAAAGTATGATGAACAGCGGAATTTTCCGTTTATTGAAGGTACTTCCAGGTTAAGTGTTCACCTTCGTTTTGGCACTATCAGTATCCGTGAACTGGCCAGGGAAGCCGGAGGACTAAATGAAACCTATTTAAATGAACTCATCTGGCGCGACTTTTACCAGATGATCCTCTGGCATTTTCCACATGTGGAAAGCCGTTCCTTTAAGCCGGAATATGATAAAATAAAATGGCGCAATCGTGAAAAAGAATTTGAGGCCTGGTGCGAAGGACAAACCGGTTACCCTATTGTCGATGCAGGCATGCGTCAATTGAATACTACCGGCTATATGCATAATCGTGTACGTATGGTTGTAGCAAGCTTTCTGACCAAGCATTTATTAATCGACTGGCGTTGGGGCGAAGCTTATTTTGCAAAGAAATTATTGGATTATGACCTGGCTGCAAACAATGGTGGTTGGCAGTGGGCGGCAGGCAGTGGTTGCGATGCCGCACCTTATTTCAGGATATTTAACCCCGACCTGCAAACGAAGAAATTTGATTCCCATTTAAAATATATCCGGAAATGGGTGCCTGAATTTGAAGAGCTCACTTATGTAAAGCCCATCGTAGAACATGAATCGGCCCGCAAGCGCTGCCTCGAAGCCTATTCGGCTGCTTTAAAGAAATAAACTGTTTATCGCCACTGTCTTTACGCCCTGGTTATTGTTTTTAAATACACTGTATAATATTTCTATCGCCTTCTTACCATTTTCACCAAGATCAAGGGAATAATCGTTTACATACAGCTCGATATGCCTGCGCATTACATCTTCGCTCATTTCCTGTGAATGTTGCTTTACGTAGTCTGTAATAAAAGGATAGTGTGCAAACGCATAGTCCAGGCTTTTACGGATCAGTCTGTTTATCTTTTGAGCAATGTGGATGTCAATATTCCTTTTGATGGCAATGCCTCCTAGGGGAATGGGCGCATTCATTCTGGCTTCCCAATATTCACCGAGATCTACAACCTTATGCAATCCTTTTTGTTGGTAAGTAAAACGGTTTTCATGAATAATCACGCCCAGTTTTGTCTTATCGGATAAAACGGCATCCTCAATTCCGGAAAAAAGGATGAATGTTTTTTTTGATGCATCGGGATAAGCATAACTGAACAATAAATTAGCGGTGGTATTAATTCCTGGTAAGGCAATAGTAGCCTCATTTACGTCCTGCTCCCGTAATTGATCTTTGGCTTTGGTGATCAATAAGGGGCCAACCCCTTTGCCCAGTGCACTGCCTGCATTCAATAGTACATATTCTGTAACGGACTGAAAAAAAGCGGGAAAGCTCAGTTTGGTAATATCCAGTTTGCCGGCAATCGCCCATTCATTCAATGTTTGTACATCTTCCAGCACGGCATTTACTTCAATACCTTCCGTGTCTATCTTACGGTTCACCAATGCATCGAAAATAAAAGTATCATTGGGACAAGGCGAAAAGCCAATTGTGAATTTCAAAACAAAATAATTTTAATAGTTATTCCCTGACTTTTTTTAACAAGTTCAGCAGCTCTTTGTTCAGGTTCGCAATAGATTCCTTCATATTCCATTTCTCCTTATTGCGTTCACCTATATAGTTAGAGATGCTGCGTATCTGCACAAAGGGAATTTTTTCCATCAGGCAAACATAATGCAACGCCGCCCCTTCCATAGATTCAACGACCGGGTTAAAGACCTTGGTATAAAATTCAATCTTCTGTTTAGAGGTAGTGATTTCATTCACGGAAATACCTTTTACTGTTTTCAGCTTTGTTTTTTTCAGCAATGTTGTATTGGCATTGATCAGCCAGCCTTTTGTATAAGGGAAACGGTTCTGAGGTACCAATTGCAGATCGAATAAAGTTTTCAGGCTTTTTAATTCAACAACACTTTCGTCCGCAATGGTTTCCTGTTTAATGGCCATTACAGATCCCAATGCAAGTTTTTTATCAAAACAGCCGCCAACTCCTGCCTGTATTACCAGGTCGGGCTTTTTAAGGCTGAAGTAACGCGTAAGATGATAAGTGGTGGCAGTAAGCCCGATGCCTGTTATTAATATATCTATATCTTCTTTTCGGGCAAAATGATCCTGTTCCTTCAGAAAAGCAGTGATTTCCATCACTGTAGCGGCACAAACAAGTATTTTCATGAGCTGCAAAAATAAGACAGATGAAATAGTTATGAATTGTACAGATCGCACGAATTATAATAAAGTGGATATCCTTTGTACAGCTATACTATAACCGAGTACCGAATAAAGGAAATTTTTCGTGTTCTCCTCATTATTCTTTGCACTGGTAAATCCTCACTTATTTCAATTAAATTTGCACCCTCTTTTTTAATAGCGGAATCATGGTGTACCTGACAAGAATCGAACATTTTAATGCGGCGCATAAGTTATATAACCCCAACTGGAGCAGGGAAA
>JAFDYH010000008.1:27420-30455 GCA_018267535.1 Bacteroidota bacterium | reverse complement strand
GGCTTTGTATTTGATGTAAAACGTCTTAGTTTATTGATAAAAGAACACGTAATAGAGAAAGTCGACCACATGAACCTCAACCTTGATGTAAGCTTCATGAAAGGGAAACTATGCAGTACAGAAAATCTTGCTATCGGTATTTGGGAACAACTCCAGCCTTATTTACCTGCAGGAGTGCAGCTGCATTCGATCAAGTTGTATGAAACACCCCGCATTTTCGTAGAATACTTCGGTGATTAACCGGCCGGTAATTTCAGGGTAAGGCCATAATTCTCCCCGAATTTTTTGAGTGCAACTAAAATTTCTTTATTTTTAGTGTAACTTATACACTTATTCCAAAACGATTGCACGGAGATGTTCAAGGGGTTTAAAAAACCGGCTGGTGAAGAATTGTTTACTTCCCTTTTTTACACCTATAAAGACAGGTTGTTTGGTTACGTGTTCTCGGTTTCCCACTCCCGTTATATAGCCGAAGAAATCACACAAGAGATTTTTTTAAAACTCTGGCTTCGCCGCCACGAATTGTATTTTGTTGACAATACAGAATCCTATCTTTTTACAATAGCCCGTAATAAAATTTTCAATTATCTGCGCAAAGCGAAGTACGATGAAAAATTGGTTGAAGAAATAAAAAACAGGATGAACCCTCTTTCCAATAATGTGGAAGAACAGGTTTCGATTGCCGAAAATAACCGGCTTCTGCAGGAAGCGATTACCCTGCTTTCCCCGCAAAGGCAATTGGTATACCAGCTCAGCCGTCAACAGGGATTGAATCATGAACAGATAGCCGAAGAAATGCAGTTGTCCCGGCATACGGTAAAGAACCATCTCGTACAGGCACTGCGCTTTATTAAAACCTACCTGGATAATAAAGGCATTTTTATTTTCCTGTTCTTTTTTCTGTTCGCCTGAAAAATACCCGGGATTGAATTAGTCCTTATTTCATTTCCATGTGTCTTTCCCATGGAGCGGTTCCTTTTGCCGCCAGCTTTCAGATGGATTGGGTATCAAAACTTCGGCTTCTTTTTGCGAAATACCTTCAACGGCAATGCACACCGGCAGAAATAGAAGAAATGATAGTTCTAATGCAACGTGCCGATGCGGAAGCGGCACTGTCGGAAGAAATGGAATTGATTTGGGAAGATGTAAAAAAAGATATTGGCTATAACGAGGTAAATTGGGATCACATGTATAGCTCCCTGGCAGATAACGAAAAAAGGACTGATTCATTGATACAAAATGCAATGGCAACATTTTACCGCCCGTATTATTGGATAGTTGCAAGCCTGTTTTTTTGCATAATTGCAATTATCTTTTTGTTGATGAAGCGCTCACCCGCAGTTGCCACCGGAAAGGAAGTCTTTAAAGCAAGCCATTCTTATTACCTCGATACAACAGGAAATGATGCCAATAGCGGTACCAGGGAAAGGCCATTTCGTACTATTGAGAAACTAAATAGTGTGGAACTGAAGCCGGGAGATACCGTTTTCTTTCAAGCAAAACAGGAGTTTCACGGAAGTATATTCCTGGATTCAGCCGATAGAGGAGATAAAAGGAACCCGGTTGTACTTACTTCTTCAGGACAGGGAAAAGCAAGCATTGATGGCATTAATGGGACTGCGCTGACTATTTATCAATCCAGTTATATCACGGTCAGTAACCTGGTGTTTAAAGGCGCAGGTCGTAAGCAGGGAAATACAAAGGATGGTGTGATTATCAATAAATGCAGCAGAATTGTGATTGATAGTATTGATGTAAAAGGATTTCAGAAAGCCGGGTTGCTGGTATATTCATCAAGTTTTATAGAAATTAAAAGAGTATATGCAACGGAAAACGGTGCTGTTGGAATTTTTGCAGGTGGTGAATACGGTAAAAGAGATTGTTCGGATATACATATCAGTTATTGCACTGCAGAAAATAATCCCGGTGACCCGACCAACTTTACCAATCACAGCGGCAATGGGATATTGGTGGGCGAATGCAGAAATATATTGATTGAGTATTGTGTGGCGACCAATAATGGCTGGGATATGCCGCGTAAAGGCAATGGCCCGGTGGGCATCTGGTGCTATGAAGCGGATAGTGTAATTATTCAGCATTGCATTTCTTATAAAAACCGGACGGCGCCCGGAGCTGCTGATGGTGGTGGATTTGACCTCGATGGAGGCGTTACCAATTCAATTATTCAATACTGCCTCTCGTATGAAAATGAAGGAAGCGGTTTTGGTATTTTTCAATATGCCGGCGCTTCCAATTGGTATAATAATACCATACGGTATTGTATCAGCGAAAATGATGGTGCCGTGTCTCCGGCGCATGCCGGCGTTTTTATCTGGAACAGTTCGATGGACACCAACCAGTTCAGGGATTGTTTTTTTTATAATAATGTAGTTTATAACGAAAAAGCGGCTGCCATCAGTTATGAAACACAAAGTGCCAATGCCGGCTTCCGGTTCTATAATAATATTTTTGTTGGCAGAGATTCATTAATACTCGGAAAAGAAACACATAGTATTTACCTGGGCAATAATTGGTATAGCCTGGCAGAAGGGTTCAATGCAAATGGGATTAAAAGCTTTTCTGTCTGGGCGGCAGCCAATGGTAAAGAGATCTATAATGGCCATATAGTAGGGCATAATATTTTTCCTTCGTTTTTTGACCCGGGGAAGGCAGCTATTACTTCAACTTCCCGGTTATTACAGTTTACTAATTATAAATTGCCGGATAACTCTGTATTGAAAACGGGAGGATTAAACCTGAAACAATTATCGGGAATTGAAACCGGTGGTAAATCATTTAATCAGACAAATGCGCCGCAAAATGGAATAGGTGCATCTTTTTAAAATAAAGACGATGCATATGAAATTTAAAATAGTAATTGCATTCATTGCTGCCTCAACTTTCTTATGTGCACAGCAAAAGATTTCGTTTATTCCCGGGGCGATATGGAAAGACACAAAGGGTAATATAATTAATGCACACGGTGGCGGTATATTATTTCACAAAGGTATCTATTACTGGTATGGCGAAATAAA
>JAFDYH010000008.1:22850-27381 GCA_018267535.1 Bacteroidota bacterium | reverse complement strand
AGATTTATTGAACTGGAATGATGAAGGCATTGCCTTAGCTGCAACAACCAATGATCCGGCTTCAGATTTGGATACGGGAAAAGTAATGGAACGGCCCAAGGTCATTTATAATAAAAAAACAAAAAAGTTTGTTCTTTGGGTGCACCTCGATTCAAAAGATTATGCAGCTGCAAAAAGTGGCGTAGCCGTTGCTGATCAACCACAAGGCCCTTTCAGCTTTGTAAAAGCCGAAAGACCCAACGGGGCAATGGCAAGGGATATGACGATATTCCAGGATGATGATGGCAAGGCCTATCATTTTTTTTCTTCCGAAAATAATGCAACTATGCATGTGTGTTTGCTGAGCGATGATTATTTATCGCATACAACAACTGAAAAAAGAATTCTGATTGATCAGTCAAGAGAGGCGCCGGCCATTATTAAATACAACCGGAAATATTACCTGGTTACTTCTGGTTGCACCGGCTGGTCGCCAAATCCTGCCTTATATGCTACTGCTGATAGCCTATTGGGCGAATGGCATCAGAATGAAAACCCCTGTACAGGTGATAATGCAGATATAACTTACGGCGCACAGAGTACCTTCATACTGCCTGTACCGGGAAAAAAGGATGCATATATTTTTCTGGCAGATAAATGGAATAAAACAAACCTTCCCGATTCAAGATATGTGTGGCTACCCATGATCATAAAAGACAATAAACTACAGGTACAATGGAAGGAGCAATGGAATTTTTCAATATTTCCCTGATACGGGGTAAAAAAATAAATAGCCTGGCGAAAGAACTCGTTTAAAGACGGCTACTGTGGATGACATTCAATCCCTATTTCATTGAACTCAGTATTGCCCGGTGACAAATAACCTCTTTTGAAAGGATTGTGTGTAAATTTGAGTCGGGTGCACAACACGTAAAAGGATATCATTAAATAATATTTGCTATTGGTTTTTAAACTCTTTGTGTACTATTTTGTTAGCGTAAAATAGCAGGTGCAATCAGTCAATTTTGAAATGAACAAAAAAGTAGCTGTATTCAGGCGTGAACATTTTAATGCGGCGCATCGTTTATTTAACCCGGATTGGGATGATACAACCAATCAGAAAGTATTTGGCAAATGTGCCCTGCCGCATTACCATGGCCACAATTATGAATTGGAAGTCAGGGTAACGGGAAAACCGGACAAGAAAACAGGTTACGTGATGGACCTTAAAGAATTGTCAGACCTTATACAAAAGGAGATCCACAGCCGGTTTGATCATAAAAACCTGAACCTGGATACAGAAGAATTTAAAAACTTAAATCCAACCGCCGAAAATATCGTAGTTGTAATTTATAATATACTCCGTCCTTTGATTGGTAAGAAAAAGGACCTGCATATCCGGTTGTATGAAACGCCCCGGAATTTTGTAGAGTACCCTGTTTATTAAAAGAAACCAGAAGATAAAAGAGAATCAATTATTATGGCATACCAGAAACTGGATCAGTACGACGAGAAAACGACAAGGGAGCTTTTAAATAATTATAGAAGTACCCTATCCCTGATTGGTGAAGACCCCGATAGGGAGGGGTTGTTAAAAACACCGGAACGTGTCGCAAAAGCCATGCAATACATGACCCAGGGATATAACCTCGATGCACAGGCTATTTTGAATTCCGCAAAATTTCATGAAGAGGTAAGTGAAATGATTATCGTAAAGGATATTGAGCTGTATTCTTTATGCGAGCATCATATGCTCCCTTTTTTCGGTAAAGCACATATCGCCTATATACCCAATGGCTGGATAACAGGGTTAAGTAAAATAGCAAGAGTGGTCGATGTGTATGCCCGGAGACTGCAGGTACAGGAAAGATTAACGACCCAGATACTACAGGCGATAAAGGAAACACTGAACCCGCTGGGTGTAGCGGTGGTGATAGAGGCACAACATCTCTGTATGATGATGCGGGGAGTGCAAAAACAAAATTCGGTTACGACGACCTCGGCCTTTGACGGAGAATTTCATAAAAACTCAACGCGCAGTGAATTTGTAAAACTGATTTCAGCAAAACTGAGTTAAGTAATATATCCTGCAGTTACGCCACAAAGATTTTTCTGTTTAAAACCTTTGTGGCATTTTTGTTCAAAGATCAATTGCTATTATGAAACATGCATTTGTATTTCCCGGGCAGGGTTCACAGCATACCGGCATGGGCAAGGCACACTATGAGAGCAGCGCTTTTGCAAAAAAATTATTTGAACAGGCAAATGAAATATTAGGGTTTCGTATTTCCGATATCATGTTTAACGGCACAGAAGAAGACCTGAAGCAAACAAAGGTTACCCAACCTGCCGTATTCCTTCATTCTATTATTGCGTTCAAAAGTATCGGCGAAGTTAAGCCCGATATGGTAGCGGGACATTCTCTGGGTGAGTTTTCAGCCCTGGTTGCAAATGGTACATTGAGTTTTGAAGATGCATTGCGTCTGGTATCTATACGGGCACAGGCTATGCAGAAAGCCTGCGAAATAACGCCTTCCACTATGGCTGCTGTATTGGCTCTTGCCGATGAAAAGGTGGAGGAAATATGCGCTGCTGTTCAGGATGAGACTGGTGAAATAGTGGTGCCTGCTAATTATAATTGTCCTGGTCAGTTGGTAATAAGCGGAACAATAAAAGGAATCGACATAGCCTGTGAACGATTAAAAGCTGCAGGCGCAAAAAGGGCATTGGTATTACCGGTAGGAGGAGCTTTTCACTCACCCCTAATGGAGCCAGCAAAGCAAGAGTTGCAGTCAGCCATTGAATCAACGCGTTTTCACCGGCCGGTTTGCCATATATACCAGAACGTAGTGGCCAAAGCTGTAATCGATAATGAAGAAATTAAAAAGAACCTTATTGACCAGTTGACCGGTGCGGTAAGATGGACACAGAGTGTACAGGTCATGATTGCCGATGGGGCTTCTCAGTTTACAGAAATCGGGCCGGGCAAAGTACTGCAGGGGTTGATATTAAAAATAGACAAGAATATGACGGTAAGCGGCCATAATTGATAGTAAAAAGCCATTGTAGAAACAACGGCTGACTTACCACACGACTTAAAGGTATTTTACCTGCACTTTAAAACACTCTTTTATACAATTATAGGGTCGCCACCAACGGCGACCCTTATTTTAATCCGGTTGCGGACCATTTCCACTTTATAAAAATGATTTAGTTCCATTCTTCGGGCAATACATAATTTGTAGTAGTTTCAAAGCATGAGTTGGAAACGGTTCATATTTCTTTTCTCATTTTGCAGTTTCATTTTATTTTCAAAAGGGCAAACGAAAAGAATAGACAGTCTTAAGCGACTGGTTTGGTCGGCATCATCTGCTGTAAAGAAAATGCAGTCCATATTGGCACTTTGCGAGCAGCGTCAATCTCTGAATACAGATACCTTTTATATGTATGCAACACAGGCCAAAGCGCTTGCCATCTCACTAAAAGATGAGAAGGCAAGGGCCTGGGCTGATTATTATATTGCCAGTTGTATAGCAAGGAGAGGGGAACTGGATAGCTCCCTGAAGATATGCGACGAATGGTTGAAAAAGATTCATTATGATAATGATAACAAAAGCCTGTATGTGAAGTTCAGCCTTCAAAAGGGGCAAACCTATATAAAGAGCAATCAGTATAAAGAAGCACTGGCCGAATTTTACAAACTCCTTGAAGAGGTTGAGGAGAAACATGATACACTGGCGCAGATTTATACTAAAACCAGCATGGGTTGGGTGAATATGGAAATTGGCAAAAATACAGAAGCCTTAAACTGGTTTTATAAAGCACTCAATACTCCGGGCAGCGATAAATTTCTGAAAAACTACAGTGTAATCTATTCCAATATGGCTGCTACCTATAATGAATTAAACAGGAATGATTCGGCGGAATATTATATTGACAAAGCAATAGAAGACAACCGGCAAAATGAAGACCTTCAATACCTGGCTAATGCCTTGGCGATACAGGCCGATATTTATACCGATACGAAACGAAACGACCTGGCAGAAAAATCGTTAAACGAAGCGGTAGCAATCAGAAAGCAGATCGGTGATCCTTATTA
Organism: Bacteroidota bacterium; assembly: GCA_018267535.1. GTDB lineage: Bacteria > Bacteroidota > Bacteroidia > Chitinophagales > Chitinophagaceae > JAFDYH01. The sequence continues at coordinate 23,303 of JAFDYH010000008.1, read as the reverse complement.
TGTGGTGTCGGATATTACACAGCTGGCCATTTTTTATGCGGGTAATCACGAAACAGATAAAGGGATTGCTGCCAGCGAAGAAGGAATTGCAATGGCAAGAAAATTCAATCTTGATGCTAAGCTGCCAATCCTTTATGATGCCCTTGCTGAAAATTATAAAGCGGCAGGAAAGTTTGAGGCATATGGGCAAACGATGGCACATATTGTAGCCCTGAAAGATTCATTGTATGAAAAAAATTCTGCCGGGGCCTTGGCCGAAATGCAGACCCGTTATGAGGCACAGAAAAAAGAAAATATAATAGCCCGGCAAAAATTTGACCTCGATAGAAAGAATTATCTCTTTTACGGATCATTATTATTAATGCTTTTCGGGGTTATTCTTATCCTTATTCTTTTCAACGGGTTCAGGAAAAGACAAAAACTGCATATGCAGATGCTGCTGGAAAAAGAAAA
>JAFDYH010000008.1:0-22827 GCA_018267535.1 Bacteroidota bacterium | reverse complement strand
TATTGCGGCAGACCTGCATGATAACCTTGGCGCTTATGCTGCCTCTATCGCATCCAATATTGACCATCTTACCAATAAACAGAAAAGCTATGATGAGCAGGCGCTGAATGAACTCCGCAACAATTCACAGGAAATGGTCTCGCAATTAAGTGATACTATATGGGCTTTAAAAAAAGATGAATTGCTGTTGACAGCGATCAGCGACCGTCTGAAAATTTTTCTTCAGCGATTGCAAATCAGTTACCCGTCAGTTAAAATGGAAGTACTGGAAAGCATAGCTACGGATCATCTGCTGCCACCATCACAGGCTTTTCACCTTTTCCAGGTGGCCAAAGAGTCTGTGATAAACTCATTAAAGCATAGCGGGTGCAGTGAGGTAACAGTAGTTGTAGAAGGAAAACAGGGATGGGAGATAACTGTGAATGATAATGGTAAGGGTATTGACCTGGAAAACCTGAATACAAAGAGTGAAGGAGGTAATGGCATTATGAACTTGCGAACAAGGGCGGCTGAATGTGGCTGGAAAATTGAATGGGTAAAACATGTTTCGAGGGGTACGAGTGTAATCGTTTCCTCTACTACAAATTGATTATTGAAAAGCAATACTATTTTAGTGAACTTGGAAGCATGAAGGAAGGGCAACCTATAACCATCGCTTTGGCAGAAGACAATGCAGTGAATGTAAATACTTTTTTACAAAAGATCGGACAACTGACGAACTACTCCCTTTTATTTATTGCCCGCAACGGAAATGATTGTCTTGAACAACTGAAAGGCTTGCCGGTGAATAAATTACCGGCGATTATCTTTATGGATATCGAAATGCCGGGCATGAACGGTATCCAGACAATTACACTGGCAAAATCTCTATACCCGCAGATTCATTTTATTGTCCTTACTGTTTTTGATGATGATGAAAAAATATTCGATGCGATCCGGGCCGGCGCTTCAGGCTATTTATTGAAACATGAGTCAGCACATGTGCTCCAGGATGCAATTATTAATGTACTTGAATTCGGAGGCGCCCCTATGAGTCCAGCGATTGCCCGCAAAACGTTGCAATTATTAGGGAAAGCACAAAGGACAGTCTCCGTACCGGAAACCTTATCTTCCTCATTACCGGAAGAAATTACAGAAAGAGAGAAGCAAATTCTTCAATACATGGTAAATGGCTGGGATGCAAAACGAATAGCAGCTACTCTAAACCTCAGTGTATTGACGGTACGCAAGCACGTCGCCAATATTTATGATAAGCTGCACATCAATTCAAGGGCACAAGCTATAAGCCTGGCACACCAGCAGAAATGGTTTGGAGGATAAAATAATAATTACAAATCAATGGCACAATTCACCCAGCCCCCATCGAAGCGGGCATTGTATTTTTTATAAAAGTTAATAGCAGGTTCATTCCAGTCCAGCACCTGCCATACTACGCCGCTAAATTTTTTTTCTTTGGCTTCATCGATCAAGCGGTCGAATAATAATTTACCAAGGCCACGGCCCCGCATTTTTTCTGTTACGACCAGGTCTTCTAAATACATACGCTGCCCTTTCCATGTTGAATACCGGATATAATAAAGTGCAAAGCCTTCTATGTGCTTATCTTCTTCTGCAACAAATGCCCACCATACAGGATGGGGGCCAAAGCCGCTTTCCATAAAATGTTCTATAGTAACGGTTACTTCCTGCGGTGCCTTTTCATATACGGCAAGCTCTTTTACCAATTCCATTAATCTCGGGCAATCTTCTTTAACCGCTCTGCGGATTTCAATAGCCATGTTTATTTATTGTTTTTGTAACCGGGCCCTTTGATAAATCGTCCGGGTTTGGTCCCGGTATGTTCACCCTCTTTCAATACCTGCACACCATTAACAAAAACATCAATCATCCCTTCTGCATACTGATGGGGTTTTTCAAATGTCGAATTATCTTTTATTTTTTGCGGGTTGAAAATAACAATATCGGCATAATAACCATTCTTCAGTTCCCCTCTTTTACTTAGTTTCAAATGCCGGGCAGGTAAGGCAGCTAATTTTGCAATAGCCTCTTTTAATGAAATTATCTTTTCATCCCGGCTATAATGCCCCAGTACTCTTGCAAAATTTCCGTAAGCTCTCGGGTGTGCATTTGATTTCAGGAATACACCTTCCGTGGTGTATGATGCTTCATCACTGCCAAAACTTACCCAGGGTAAGGCGACCTGTTTTTTTACATTGTCTTCACTCATCAGGAAATAAGCCACGCCTACCCTTGTACTGTCGTCAATGATCAGGTTCATAGCAGTTTCCTCCGGGCTGGTGCCCCGCATTTTTGCTACTTCAGCCAAAGACTTGCCTGTATATTTTTTTAAAGAATCCTGCTTAAAAGCCAATAATAAAACATGCTCTGCGCCGCCGGCGCCATAATAAAGATTTTCCCAATCAGCAGCGTCTGTATTCATTGCCTTTATCATTTGCTTTCTTATAACAGGATCGTGTAGCCGCTGCCATAATTTTCCAAAGCCACCATCCTGAAGGGTAGGGGGAAAAGCGGATGTCATACCAGTAGCACCGGCCAGGTAAGTATACATATCGGCAGTGATACCCATTCCCTCGCTTCTTGCTTTCTCTACCATTTTTATAACCGTATCCATCTTCGGCCAGTTATTTTTTCCACCGGCTTTTAAATGAAAAATTTCTGCCGGAATATTGGCTTCTTTTGCAATTTTGATAAGTTCCTGCACGGCTTCGATAAATTTATTGCCTTCGCTGCGCATATGACTGCTGTATGTACCCCCATATTTCGATGCTTCCCTTGAAAGTTCAATCAGCTCATCTGTTTTTGCAAAGAAATCGGGAGGATAGATCAATGCATTCGTAACACCCAGTGCACCTTCTTCCATAGCTTGCCTTACCAGCAGCTTCATACTATCCAGTTGTGCCGAAGTGGGTGCTACATTGCCTTCGCCGATAACATATTGGCGAACCACACCTGTACCAACAAACGAAGCAATATTCGGGCTGATGCCTTTTTTCTCCAGGTAATTCATGTATTCACCCAAAGTATTCCATTCTACCTTGTATTTTATATCACCCTGCCCATTCTGCAATTGCTGTTTTGTTTTAGCGTTTAGCGGCCCCATACTGAATTCGCCGAATATTTCAGTAGTTACTCCCTGCCGGATATCACTTTGCGACCGGCCATCCTGTATCAATGCTTCTTCAGAATGTCCCATCATATTAATGAAGCCCGGTGCTACCACCATTCCTTTTGCGTCCGTTTCGCTTTTTCCTTTGGCCTCTTTCAGGTCGCCGATAAATGAAATAGTATCCGCATTGATACCGATATCTCCTTTAAATGGCTCACTGCCACTACCATCATAGATCATTCCATTGCGGATAATGACATCGAATTGCTGTTGTTGATTACAGGATATCAGCAGGATTAATACAGATACCAGTGAAAGAATGGGTTTCATTAATGTATATTTTGTAAAACTGAATTTTTGAATCTTTACCGGCGTAAAGAGATCTTTCTTACTATAAAAAAGAAGCTTTATGAAAGTTTATTTTCTTTTTGCTTTAAATGTTCCATTAGGCTGAATAAAATTGACGCCGGTTACATCGCCTTTATCATTTATATCAAATTTCACACTGAAGCCTGCCAAGGCCTTTAATTTAAATTCGTGGTTACCGACGGCGATGGTTTCATATTCCGGCTGACCGGGAACAAATACAAACAATACATTGTTTTTTAAATACACTTTTACAGTAACGCCAGGTAATTCATATTCTCCCACATATCGCTGAAGTTCATTGGCGGCAACCATAACCGCTTTTGGTGTCTTTGTAAACTGAATTGGCTTTAAGCCGGGTTGTAATTCTATGTCCACAGAACTTATTTCACCGGCCCTGTTCATCTGGAACTGGAATGGGGTATTATCTTCAGTAGTGTCAATTCCCAGTTTTTTATTTACATCGTACACATTGAAGATGTCGTAATAAGCGTGTTTGAACCAATACCTGTTGTTCTTCAGGTTGGCAAAGAGGGAGTCATTTTTCAGGTAAATATCTATTGTGCCGTAACCAGGGTTAGAATACAGGCCTTCATAGTCCTTTAATGAATGTGTAAGAGCGCCTTCAATTTTTGATGGCGCTGTTCTGTTTTTTTCTGCTTCTTTTGCCTCTGCCTTTGCTTTACTATCCTCTTTTAAAAGATTACCATTCCAGTCTTTTCGTGTCAGCTTCAGCATCCGGTCTGACAGTATATTTCTTACAATAGCGGGTACGGTTGATCCGTTCTGGTTGGACAGTACAATAATGCCGATACTATCACTTGGAAAAAAACAGGTCATAGCACTGAAGCCGTCAATATTCCCGCCATGCTGCACACGATAATGACCCCTGTAAGAGGAAATACTCCATCCAAACCCATAAGTAGAAAGATAGATATCCGGATTTTCTTTATCAGGTAAACCACTAGCACTTACCATTTGCGAGCTCATGGCTTCGCTGACGTACTGCGCCGGTAATACCTCTTTACCATTAAATTTTCCACCATTGATCCACGTTATAACCCAGTTGGCCATTTCATTTACACTGCTGTTGATAGCACCTGCCGGACCCATAGCGTCAATATTATAATAATCCATAGCGGTGATAAGGCTGTCTTTGCGCACATAATATCCCTTTGCCGCATCGCTGCTCTTCTCCATATCCGTTATAGAAAAATTGCTTGTTTTCATTCCCAGCGAATCAAAGAACTTTTGTTTCACCAATTCTTCCCATTTTTTCCCGTATAATTTTTCAGCTAATACTCCTTGCGCCAGAAACATGAAGTTGTTGTATTGCCATTTTTCCCGGATCCCGGCCGTAGGCTCCATATAGCGAATGCGGTAAATAAGGCTATCCCTTGTGGTCGGAAATAAATACCAGGAGTAATCATGTCTCGGTAAACCTGTACGATGGCACATCATATCCCTGATCGTAACCTGGTCATTCAGTGCATCATTATAAAATTTTAATTCGGGCAGGTAATCCCGTACCGGCTTGTCGTATTCCAGTTTGTTGTCTTTTTGCAAGAGACCAATAAGGGAAGATGTAAATGCCTTGGTGCACGAGCCGATAGCAAATAAGGTATTGGGCGTTACCGGTAGTTTTTTTTCAAGGTCCCTGAAGCCGGTACCAGAACTGTAAACGATTTTATTCTTTTCTACTACAGCAACAGCAAAGCCGACCGCTTTCCAGTCTTTTAATATCCGCTTAAAAGTGGTGTCTAATCCGGTAAATCTTTTATCCGCAACTTGTCCATATGAAAGTGAAACAAAGGCGGCAATATACAAGGCTGCTAAAAATGGTTTTCTCATACTGCAGGTTTTGATGATAGAAAGATAAAGGGCAGGAATGAACCTGGGGAAAATTAAACAGAAATATGCAAATACAATGCAGCTATGTAAAGACAGGAAGATTTTCCGGAAAAAATGTGTATATCAGCGTAAAGCCTGGTCAAGATCAATGATGATATCCTGTACATTCTCAATACCCACGCTCATACGGATCAATCCATCAGTAATTCCATATTTTTCCCTCGCCTCTCTGGGCACACTATAATGTGTCATCGATGCAGGATGGCATAATAAAGTATCGCAGGTGCCCAGTGAAACAGTACGGGTACACATTTTTAGCTTGTTCATAAACGTTATGCCACCCTGTATGCCGCCTTTTAATTCAAAACTCATCATGGCACCCGGATGCTTCATTTGTTTCATAGCAACAAAATGATCGGGGTGTTCTGACAGTCCGTTGTAGTTGACCTTCAATACCGCCGGGTGCTGTTCCAGAAAATGGGCCACTTCCATTGCATTATGGCAATGCCTTTCCATTCTTAATTCAAGGGTCTTTATCCCGTTTATTAAAAGAAAAGCATCGAAAGGGTTGGCATTGCCCCCCAGCGTTTTTAGTGTACCATAAGCTTTTGATTTCATCAACTCAATATCCCTGCCTATTAATACACCGCCAATGGATGTACCGTGCCCATTCAGAAATTTTGTGGTAGAGTGAATGACAAAGTCGACACCATATTGAAAAGGTTGTTGAAGATAGGGTGTAGCAAAGGTATTGTCGCAGGCAACCGTCAGTTTGTTTTTCTTAGCGATGTAGGTCAGCTCTTCAATATCTACACATTGAATAGTAGGGTTAGCCGGCGTTTCCAGGTACAACATTTTAATTGCCGGATCATTTTTGATCGCATCTTCCGCTTTATTCAGATCCCGCAGATCAACAATTACTGATTGAATACCCAGCCGGGGCAACAGGTTTGTAATTAATTCCTCCGTTCCGCCGTAGAGGGAATAATGCGAAAGAACTTTGTCTCCCGCTTTCAGGTTCATCAGCATGAGGGTTGTAATAGCAGCCATACCCGATGCCTGCAATAATGCTTTTAATTCAAGCGGGTTGCCACTTTTATCGGTTATACTGTAGCTTTCCAGGGCTGCAATTTTTCTTTCAGCTTCCGAAAATGTCGGGTTGCCCCAGCGACTGTATATATAGCCCTCTTCCTTGCCGCTGAACCGGCGCATGCCTTGTTCAGCTTCATCATAAACAAATGTGCTGGCCGCATAGATTGGTGTCAGATGCGAGTACATCGGGTCTTGTTCATGACCTGCATGTACAGCCGCTGAACTGAACCCTGAAAGAGGGAAGTCTTTATCCATTCTGAATCATTTTGGGAAAACAAAAGTAGACGATTTGCCGCTTAAGACCGTAAATACTGATTAATATACTTCTGTTTAATTATGGATTGACGGATGGTGATATGGTTTGATTGTTGAGGGGTGCTTCAAACTACAAAAAAACCATTTTTAGTATTAAAGTTAAATAGCGGTAATTGCAAACATCATTTTCCTGTAAGTTTCGGATCTTTTCTCATCCATAAGGCCATTCCTAATGCAAATACTAATGAAGAACCAAAAACCTTCCAGCAAAATATATCCGGATCTTTTTTCATTTCTTTCAGCATATCGCTGCGATCAAAGAAATAATATAACGATAAAAAGATGGCGCTGAAATAAAGAAAGTAAAGAATAAACCTTCTCCAGAATTTCCGTTTGCCGCTGCCGCGGCGATGTTTTTTTCGCCTTCTTTTTTGTACCTCTTCCATAGAGCAATCAGTTTTTTTGATAGGCCCACTTGACAAGGGTTGCACCCCATGTAAACCCACCTCCGAAAGCTGCAAATACAAGATTGTCTCCTTTCTTTAACTGATTTTCCCATTCCCACAAACAAAGCGGGATTGTTCCTGCAGTGGTATTGCCGAATTTCTGAATATTCAACATTACTTTTTCACTGCTTAATCCCATTCTCTGTGCTGTGGCATCTATTATTCTCTTGTTCGCCTGGTGGGGTACCAGCCATGCAATATCATCACCGGTTAAATTATTTCTTTCAAGAAGTTCAGCGCTTACATCGGCCATACCTTTTACAGCAAATTTGAAAACTGCCTGCCCTTCCTGGTAAATATAATGTTGCTTGTTGGTAACCGTTTCTATACTTGCCGGCCTTAATGAACCTCCTGCTTTCATATGCAAATAATGGCAACCACTTCCATCACTTTTTAATATACTGTCTAAAACACCATAGCCATTCGTGTCCGGCTCCAGTAACACGGCAGCAGCGCCGTCGCCGAAGATGATACTTGTTGAACGATCGGTATAATCTACTATTGCGCTCATTTTGTCACCGCCGGCAACAACCACTTTTTTATAACGGCCGCTTTCAATAAAAGCTGCGCCGGTTGTTAACGCGTATAAAAAGCCAGAACAGGCTGCAGCAAGATCGAATCCAAAAGCATTTTTAGCTCCTATTTTGTCGCAGGCAAGGTTGGCTGTAGATGGAAAAAACATATCGGGAGTCACAGTGGCTACTATCAGACAGTCGATTTCCATCGGATCAATTCCTCTTTTTTGACACAATTGTTTAACCGCGGGGGCAATCATGTCAGATGTAGCAAGGCCCGGGCCCTTCAGTATACGCCGTTCAGAGATACCAGTTCTTGTCCTGATCCATTCATCGTTGGTGTCAACCATTTTTTCCAGATCAAAATTGGTAAGCCTGTCTTCTGGTACAAAACCACCTACAGCGGTAATGGCAGCCGTAATCTTATTACTCATGCAGGGAAATTTGATATTGCATTTTTAATTACAGGCACGAATATACGATTTGGCGGCATTTGTTGTTTTTCAACAATTTAAATGCGCCTGGCTCTAACGAATTTTGCCATGTATTTATGATACGGAGAATGATTTAATAACAGGGCAGATAACAAAAAGTATGGCCAGCTTCATCCATTGTTTTTTCTGAATATATCTTTCCGGTTTAATTTACCCAGTTCACTTTTTCTTTTACCGGGGCCCGCTTCGCCACCGGGGATGGTGTTGCTATATACCCTATATAAAAAAAACCAAGTAGTTTATCCTGCTCACCCAATCCAAAAAACTTTTTTGCCTTATCGATGTAAGTAATGCCCCCTGTAGTCCAGTAGCCACCCAGGCCATAGGCTGTTACCGATAGATAAATATTTTGTACTGCACAAGCCACAGCTTCTATGTCTTCAATTTCCGGAATGCGTTTGGTTACGGTTCTTTTCATACCAATGGAAATGATATGTGATGCTTTCAGTGGCTGGTTTTGCAGTTTTATATATTTCCCTTCATTGAATTCTGTTCCAGCATCTTCTTTATATAATTCACTTTGAAAACTGGCCAGTTTTTTTAAACCATTACCCGTAAAAACAGTGAATTGCCAGGGTTCTGCCTGTCCGTGGTTGGGCGCCCAGGTGGCATTTTCTATTATTTGATGTATTATTTCATCGGGCACTTTTCTTGTTGTGTCAAGCTGGTCAGGAAATACGGAACGCCTTGCCTTTGCCAGTGTATTAAAATATTCCGGGGTAAATGACATGAATTGTAATTTTAAAAGAAGCGCAAATTTCGGGATAATTTTCCCGAAACATATTTGTGGGGGTACTTCAATCATCAACGTAATTATATTCTTCCATTTGTTTTCACTTATTTTCGCAGCCATGTTAGCATACCTTAACGGAGATTTTGTTTATAAGTCACCCGCTGTTGTACATATTGATGTAAATGGCGTAGGGTATGAAGTGCAGATCAGCCTGAATACGTATTCTAAAATTCAAAACCTGGAGAAGGGTACACTTCACACAAGCCTGCTTATCCGTGAGGATGCACATATTCTTTATGGGTTCTTTGACAAGGCTGAAAAGGAAATGTTTCTTTTGCTGATCAGTGTTTCCGGTATTGGTGCTTCTACGGCAAGAGTGATGTTGTCATACATGAAACCGGATGATATATCAAAAGCCATTTTAAGTGGCGACTCCAAAACACTTGAAGCTGTAAAAGGCATTGGTAAGAAGACAGCTGAACGACTGGTAATTGAGCTACGCGACAAACTCTCCAAACATACCCCTGAATCAAGTATTTCCCCGGTGAAACACAATACTTTGCATACAGATGCGTTAAATGCATTGCTGGCATTAGGGATCAACCGGCAGGCTGCAGATCAGGCTATTCAAAAGGCTATGGTTTCAGCACCCGGCACTTCAGTAGAAGAACTGATCAAAATAGCCCTGCGCACTCTTTAATCCAAACCTACTTTATCGAACTAATTCTCTGGGAAAGTTTTGACAAAATTTACTGCGTACATATTCCGTACACTGGCTTTTATTGCCTGTTTCCTTGCCTTTGCTACAGTCCCGGAGGCAAATGCCCGCTTTTTGGATAATACGGAATATAATATCTCTGGTTTTTTTCAAAAGACAGATACTGTTCCCCATATTGACTCTACCCGCTTTCCTATATCTGACCGCCGGGGAGATCCTTTTACTTACCGGAACCGAAATACTCTTGATCTTAAGGATACCTCTTTTGTTAAAAGAAATATCATTTACGATCCCAAAACCAACCAGTATTATGTTATTGAAAAAATCGGCAGCCAGTACTATCGTGTTCCGGCTACTTTTTCAATGAAAGAATTTGTAGATATGCAGGGCAGGCAGGATGAGAATGATTATTTCCGCCAGCGTGCAAATTTGTTGACAGATCTCAACAGGAGAAACTATAAGCCCAAGTTCAATTTCGCAAAAGACTGGGTAAATCGCATTACAGGCGTTGGAAAAATTGATATCCGGCCATCGGGATATGTAGATATTATGGCGGGCTACCAGGGGCAAAATGTAAAAAATCCGACTTTGCCGGAGCGGGCACGTAAAAACGGGGGATTGGATTATCAAATGAATTCGCAACTGCAGGTAGATGCGAGTATAGGCGATAAAATAAGACTGCCGATCAACTATAACACATTAGCCACTTTTGACTATGAAAATCAACTAAAGCTGGATTACCACGGCCGTGATGATGAAATTCTTAAAGAATTCCAGGCCGGTAACGTGAGTTTTAATTCAAAAGGAACATTAATTCCGGGTGCTCAGTCACTATTCGGTGTAAAAACACAGCTGCAATTCGGTAAGTTATATGTTACCGCTTTGATAGCAAACCAACGATCACAACGGCAAAGCCTTGGCATACAGGGAAGCGGGGCAACACAATCGTTCAAAATAAGAGCGGATGAATATGAGGAAAACAGGCATTTCCTTATCGCTCAATATTTCCGTAATAATTATAACAAAGCGATGGCCCAGTTGCCCCTCGTAAATTCGGCCATACAAATAAAAAGGATGGAGGTATGGGTAACAAACAGGATGGGTTCTGATACAAATGTGAGAGATGTTGTCGGTTTAATGGATCTCGGCGAGAATAAACCATTTGGTCCTTATCCCGGTGTATCTGATCCAAGACCTTCTAATTCTTCGAACAGTCTGTATGCAACTATACTTTCTAATCCGGCGGCCCGCAATTCAACATTGGTGCAAACTATTTTAAGGAATAATGGCCTTCAGCCTGTGCAGGATTTTGAAAAAACATTTGCCAGGAAATTAGCTCCGACTGAATATTATTTCAATCCGCAAGTCGGGTTTTTGTCATTAAATCAGCCATTGCTCGCAGATGAAGTATTAGCGGTTGCCTATGAATATACATATAACGGCAGGGTATATAAAGTAGGTGAATTTTCACAGGATGTACCCCCGGATTCAACCGGTACTTCTCAAAAAGTTTTATTCCTGAAATTGTTGAAAGCAACATCCCAGCGTACCAATTTACCGATATGGGACCTGATGATGAAGAACGTTTATTCTGTCGGATATGGTCAGTTGGAAAAAGAAGATTTTAAACTGGATGTGGTTTATGAAGAACCAAGCCTGGGCCAAAAAAGATATATGCCCCTGGGCGATATAAAATCTCAATACCGCGGCCAGCCTTTATTAACATTATTAAACCTTGACCGCTTAAACAACCAGAATGACCCGCAGCCGGATGGAGTATTCGATTATATTGAAGGGTTTACCGCAATTGGTTCTCAAAGCCGTATTATATTTCCTCTGTTGGAGCCGTTCGGCCATGACCTTGATTCTTTATATGATACCCAGGACTTGAGAGATAAGTATTTATATTATCCCTTGTACGACACGATCAAGGCAATAGCACAAACCTATGCAAATCTTGACCGGTTTGAGTTAGTCGGAAAATCCAAAACATCAACCAATGCCGATTACCAGCTGGGATATAATATCCCGAAAGGTTCTGTAACGGTTACAGCAAACGGGCAAATATTAAAAGAGAATATTGACTATGAGATAAACTATGATCTCGGAACACTCCATATCACGAACCAGGCTGTAATTAATTCAGGCATTCCGGTACAGGTACAATTTGAGAATAATGCCTCATTTGGCCTGCAGCAGAAAAATTATATGGCCCTGCGGTTAGATTACCTGGCCAGCAAAAACCTGACTATCGGAGGTACCGTTGTACGGTTGGGAGAACGTCCGTTTTTTACCAAACAGGGTTATGGCGATGACCCTATCCGTAATACGATGTATGGAATGGATTTCAGCTATCGCAATGATGTGCCGAGGCTAACAAGATGGTTGGATAAACTGCCTTTTTATTCAACCAAAACGATGTCCAGTATTACCGCCTATGGTGAAGCAGCTGTTCTGGATCCGGGGCATGCACCGCAGATCGGTAAAGGAAGTAATGGTGCTATCTATGTTGACGATTTTGAAGGCACCCGCAGCAGTATTGATCTTCGCTTTCCTCTAATCAGTTGGACACTGGCTTCCACTCCGCAAAAATCTTTAGATCAGAATGGTGTTGAATTGTTTCCCGAAGCAGACCTGGTAAACGATCTTTCCTATGGTTACAACAGGGGTAAACTGGCCTGGTATAACATAGAGCCGGTATTGCAGGAAATAAAAAATTCCAATAACCCTATCACTGACGCAAATGAATTATCAAAACCTGAAACGAGGCAGGTATACCAAAAGGAAATCTTTCCTCAACGCACAACCGATTTCGGACAGGGGCTTTTAACAACGTTTGATATGGCCTTTTATCCAAATGAAAAAGGGCCTTATAATTTTCAAACCAATCCTGCTGCCGTAAATGCAAATGGAAACCTCCTGGCGCCGCGAAAAGCCTGGGGTGGTATTATGCGGAGTATTGATCAAACCGACTTTGAAACAGGTAATATTGAATACATCGAATTCTGGTTACAGGATCCCTTTATCACTAAAAAGGCAAGTACAGGAGGATCGCTGTATTTTAACCTGGGAAATATTTCAGAAGATGTTTTAAGAGATGGAAAGAGAGAATTTGAAAACGGTTTACCAACCCCAACTATTACAGCGCCTGTAGACAACAGCACGGTTTGGGGTAAAGTACCTTCTAACCCGATACAGGTGACCAATGCATTCAGCAATGATCCTGCAGACAGGCCCTACCAGGACGTAGGCTTCGATGGATTAAGCGATGCAGAGGAAAAAACGAAGTTTACCGGTTATTTAAATACATTAAAAACAAACTTTCCTGCTAATTCGCCCATTGTACAAAGGGCTGATGCGGATCCTTCTGCAGATAATTTTACACCTTACCGAGATCCTTCTTATGACCAGCAAAAAGCAGGTATACTACAGCGTTATAAGGATATCAATAACCCAAGTGGTAACTCTCCCATTGCAGGTGCAAATGATAAATATACAAATGCGTTTACATTATACCCCGACCAGGAAGAGCTGAACAGGGACAATACAATGAATGAACTGGAAGAGTACTTCCAGTACCGCGTGGATCTGAAACCCAACATGGTGGTAGGTTCAAACTTTATAACAGACAGGAGAGATGTGACTGTAAGTCTCGCAAATAATACTACCCGCAATGAGACATGGTACCTTTTCCGTATACCAATCGATCAGTTTCAAAGTAAAGTGGGTAATATTCCGGACTTTAAATCTATCCGCTTTATAAGAATGTTCCTTACTGGTTTTGATGATACCGTTGTCTGTCGCTTTGGTAAACTGGAGCTCGTGCGCAACCAATGGCGCAAATATTCATATGATATAGATACGACAGGTAATTACAAACCCCTGCCATCAACAGACCCGACTTCATTTAACACCCTTGCTGTGAATATTGAAGAAAACGATAAAAGGCAGCCGGTACCTTACCGTATTCCACCCGGCGTAGAAAGGCAACAGCAATTGAGTAATAACAATGTTTCGCTTTTCCTGAACGAGCAGGCCTTAAGCATGCAGGTATGTAACCTTTTACCACAGGATGCAAGGGGGGTATTTAAAACGATGAATCTTGACCTGCGTCAGTATGGAAAACTATCTATGTTTATACATGCGGAAGACGCGACACCGGGCTTAGGAGGTAATGATATTCAGTATGGAGATTTAAAAGCCGTAATCCGTATTGGTAATGACTTTGCCGGTAATTATTATGAAATAAAAATCCCCTTGCACATTACACCCTGGAATACCATAGCAGATTCGCTGACTGTATGGCCTGCGGAAAATAATCTTGACTTTGATTTAAATGAATTAACGAAATTAAAATCGAGACGAAATAATCTCGGGGTACAGCCTTCCCTCTACTATAGTGAGTTAATGGCGGATGGCCGGTCGTATGCGATAATTGGTAACCCTAATCTTGGGGAAGTACGAGGTATGATGCTTGGAATACAGAACTCCAGGAGCAGATCTTTATGTACCGAAGTGTGGTACAATGAGCTTCGCTTATCTAAAATCAATGAGAAGGGTGGATATGCTGCTACAGGGAGGGTAGATTTTACCCTTGCTGATCTGGGAAGCGTTACCGTATCCGGAAATATAAAAAGCCATGGATTTGGAACATTGGAGCAAAAAGTGAATGAACGAAGCCGTGAAGATTTCAGGCAGTTTGATGTATCCACCAATCTTGATTTAGGGAAACTGTTACCGAAGAAGGCTTCGGTTCAGATCCCTGTATATGCCGGTATTAGCAAAACTACCAGCACGCCGGAATATGATCCTTATGATCTTGATATAAAACTGAAACAAAAACTGAGTGATGCTCCCACCAAGCAGGCAAGGGACTCAATAAAAAACGATGCGGTTGATGTAACTACTATTAAGACGGTAAATTTTACAGGTGTAAAAAAGATACGAACGAGTACCAAGAAGCCAATGCCATGGGATATTTCGAATATCGATTTGAATTATTCTTATACCAAGCAGGAGCAGCACAATCCTTTGATTGAAAATAATGAGCTTACCCGTACAAGGGGGGCTATCGCTTACAATTATGCACCGCAGGTAAAACCGGTTGAGCCATTCAAGCGATTGATTAAATCAAATTCGCCCTGGCTGGCACTGATTAAAGATTTTAATTTCAATTATGCACCATCTATTGTTTCCTTTAAGGCCGATGTATTCCGGCAGTTCGGTGCAATACGCCCTAGAAATGTAGGCGGCGGTGGATTTGAAATTCCGGAAACCTATGATAAATATTTCACGTTTGACAGGTATTATGTGTTGCGTTGGGAGTTAACGCGTTCGTTAACTCTGGATTTTAATGCGATCAATAATGCAAGGGTTGATGAACCTGCAGGGAGAATCAATACAAAGTCTAAAAAAGATTCTGTTTATACTAATTTCTTCAAAGGAGGAAGAAACACACATTATCACCAGGATGCATTGCTGACATATAATGTGCCGACAAATAAACTTCCTTTGCTTGACTGGACGACAATACGGTTTTCATACGGAGCGAAATACGATTGGACAGCTGCTTCTTTACTGCCCGGCGCAAAGGCACAGGGGAATATTCTTGAGAATTCACAGACAAGGAATTTCAATGCAGAGCTGAATTTTGAACAATTATATAATAAGTCAAGGTTCCTGCGGGCTGTTTATTCTAATTCACCTGCACCAAGACAAGCAAGGGATAGCCTGTCAAGAAATGATACCTCAAGGGGAAGGGCGCCGAAAATCAAAGACCCGAACCAACTGCCGCAGATCAGCGGAATACCCAAGGCTTTTTTCCGGCTGCTTACTTCACTGAAAAGAGTAACCTTCCAGTATAACGAAGATATGGGAACATTGCTGCCGGGTTATATGGATAGTACACAGATACTGGGGATGAATCTTAAAAGCGGTCAGCCGGGCTATAGTTTTATATTCGGTTACCAGCCGGATACAGCATGGATAAACCGGTTTGGTACAAAAGGATTACTGACGCACGATTCCTTATTTAATTCGCTTATACAACAGCGTTATAACCAGATGCTGGATTTTACAGCGCAGATAACACCTGTTCGTGACCTGAATATTGATGTAACGCTCAAAAAAACATTTGATAAACAATACTCAGAACTTTATAAGGACACCTCTCAATTTGATAATGTTGGTTTCACAAGACTGAATCCTTATGCCATAGGAAGCTTCAGCATCAGTTATATATCCTATCAAACCATGTTCACAAGGTTTGATCCCAACCAGGTATCGGAAACATTCAAGCAGTTTGAAACCAACAGGGCTGTGCTTTCCAACCGCTTGAATTCAAAAAATCCATATGGTCCGCAGCCATTAAACCCGGATGGGTTTACATATTATGGATATGGCCGGTATGCACAAGATGTGCTTATACCCGCATTCCTTTCAGCTTATACCAAAAAAGATCCCGGCAGTATCAGTCTGATTAAAAACTCAAACCCCACCCTGCGGTCGAATCCTTTTTCCGGCCTTCTGCCAAAACCAAACTGGACAGTGACTTATACGGGGTTATCAAGAATACCAGGCCTGGATAAAATTTTTACCAACTTTACTATCCGGCATGGTTATGCGAGTACTTTAAGTATGAATAGCTTTAATACAGCTTTATTATTTACAGATCCTTTTCATGCAGGCTACCCTAAGTTTATTGATACAACTACCGGCAACTATATTCCTTTTTTCCTGATCCCGAATATTACCATCAGCGAGGCCTTTAAACCGCTGATCGCTTTGGAAATGACATTTACAAACCAACTGACAACTAATTTTGAATACAGGAAAAGCCGGCAGCTAAGCCTCAGCCTGATTGATTACCAGTTAGCAGAAAACCGTTCTACCGAATATACACTGGGCGTTAACTGGAGAAGGAAAAACTTGCCTATACTTAGGAATATACGTATTGGTAAAAAAGGATTCAAGCTGGATAACGATGTTACGTTCAGGCTGGATTATAGTTTACGTGATGATGCCACATCAAACAGTAAGCTTGACCAGAGTACGGCATTTGGAACAGGTGGTCAAAAAGTAGTACGCTTAGCCCCCTCAATAGATTATGTAGTGAACAAGCGGGTGAATATTAAATTATATTACGAGCAAAACAAAATAGAACCGAAGATTGCAACTACGGCGCCTGTAACCAATACAAGAGCGGGAATACAAATCAGGATATCCCTTACCCCCTGATGATACCCATATTATTCTGTCAAAAAAACTTTCCTACCGAAACCCCAGCGACCCTATATTTAATAGTCGGGCCTGTATCGGCATTATCCAGGTTGGTAAGCCCTTGCTGGTAATACACGAAAAAGAAAATGGAGCTCTTCATTTCATAGCCGGCGTGGAGCACAGCTGAAGCAGCATATCTTCCATAACCCGAAAAGTCAAACTTCATGCTCCTGCTGACAGTTGTTCCATCTACGCGGTTAAACTTTTCATGTCCGGAAATCTGAAAATCGAGGGATGGGCCGAGCTTGATAAAAAAATGAGAGGGCTGCTTATTAAAGTCATACTGCAAAAGAAAAGCTGTTTCAATCGTATGTACGTTTACGTTATTATTTGTTGCTGAGGGGTCGGGGGGTAACGCGGATTTATTCAGCGTTACTTTATACCCTTTCAAGCTATAGTATACAGAAGGAGAAAAAAACAAGCGGTTTTCAAATTCTATTTTAGCGCCGGCGCCTGCCTGGAAACCGGGTTTTATTTCTGTATTTTGATTTTCATCGTGAACAACATAGTTGACAGTGGTTACCTGTGGGCCAGCAAAAAAATTAAGACGGGTTTGTGCAATGGTAACCATATTGGAAAAAAAAAGTAAAGCCAACGAAAAAGATATTGGCCTGGCTGGAAGAGAAATCATATTCACTTATTGTGGCTGAAAAATGTATAAGCGATAAAAATAGCGATAAATGTGTGTTTAAAACCACATGTTGATAAGTGAATAAAGGATGGGTAAATTTTACCCGTCAATATTTTTTTGCCGGATCTTTTACCTGTTCATTTCTGTTATAGTTTTCCGACTGGCCTTTCGGTATTGAAAGGCTTTTCCAGTCTTCATTTCTGACCATTTTACCAATATATAGTATTTGTCCGATATGATGTGGATAATGTGCCAGCTGCCGGTTAATTGCATCTATTGCGGTCATTGGTTCCTTACGTATGTATACAATTTTCAGAAGGTCTTCTTCTTTTAAAGATTGCAATGCATCAAGAAAACATTTCCATCCCTTCTCCCACAAATCCATTAATTGTTGTTTGGAATAACTGTGGATTTCAAATTCACCATCCCGCTGTCGCCATTCTTTTTCACCATCGCTTGTTAAAAAATCGGTCCATCGGCTCAGCATATTACCAGCCATATGCTGAATGATTACTGCAATACTATTGGATTCAGAAGACGGTTGAAGATGAAATTCTTTCTCTTCCAATTGATCGAATGCCTGTTCAGAAAGATGCTTGTAGTATTTTAGTCTTCTTATAGCCGTATCTAAGTATTCTTTCCCGATTGTTGACATAGTAATTAAATAATAGTAGGTTCTTTGTGTTGGGTTAGTAAGGCAAACTTTAACTTATCATGCCCACAACTTTAGCCACCTGTTTTTTTATTCTATATATCTCATCTACCAACCCTCCGCATCATCATCTCCTCTGTTATCTCCCACGGCTTCAAACTTACCGTCGGGCAAAATTTTTATTACTTCGGTTCGCCCGATTGCTTCCCTGTCTCCAATAGCGTACCCCATTTTCTTTAATGCCGCCAAAGTTTGCTCAGGGAAATTTTTCTCAACAAAAATTTTATCAGGTAGCCATTGATGATGGAATTTGGGTTTATATACCGCCTCTTCTGTACTTAATCCAAAATCAATAATACTAACGATTGTTTGAAATACAGAAGTCGGGATAGTTGTACCACCAGGTGTGCCGACAACAATAAAAGGCTTATTATCTTTCAATACAATTGTCGGCGTCATAGAACTTAGCATTCTTTTACCTGCTGCAATAGCATTCGCTTCCCCTCCAACCGCGCCATATAAATTAGGCACGCCGGGTTTAATGCTGAAATCATCCATTTCGTCATTGAGAAAAAAACCAGCGCCGCCAACAACCGTTTTGCTGCCATAAGAATTATTTAGTGTTGTAGTAATAGCAATGGCGTTCCCCTCTTTATCAATTACATTCAGATGAGTGGTTTGTTCACTTTCTTTTATTTTACCGGGTTTAATTACCGCACTGCTGCCTGCCTTTGTGGAGTCGTAATCCTTCATCCGTTCTTCAAGGTAATTATCATCAACCAGTTTGCTCACAGGCACTTTGTAAAAATCCGCGTCGCCCATATATTCAGCGCGGTCAGCATAAGCCCTTCTTTCTACTTCTGTCATTAACTGAACTGACTGTACTGTATGAAACCCGAGATTACCGAGATTTCTTTTCTCTACCATTTTCATCATCTGGTGCAATAATACCCCGCCGCTGCTGGGCATTGGCATGCCTGCAACGGTGTATCCTTTGTAATTAAAAACATGTGGTTCGCGGTATTTTGCTGTATAATTTTTCAAATCATCATAACCGAGTATACCATTTCCCCGTTTCATTTCTTCCACCATCAGCTTTGCCGTTTCGCCTTCGTAAAAACCTTTTTGCCCGCTATCCCGTATGCGCATCAATGTATTTGCTAAATCCTTTTGTATTAATGTATCGCCGGTTTTCCATACAGTTTCTTTTACAAATACAGGCATTACAGAGTTGAATTTTTTTAAATCATTTTGAATTCCATTGAATGATTCTGCTTCCCGCCCGGTTAATACAAATCCTTTTTCAGCTAATTCGATTGCGGGTTGAATCAGTTTTTTAAAATCCAGTTTCGCGTATTTGGCTGCGGCAAATAAACCGGCAACCGTTCCCGGTACGCCGGATGCCAAATGGCCATTTACACTTTTATCATTTAACAGGTTGCCTGCTGAGTCGAGATACATGTCGCGATATGCTTTTCCGGGTGCTGCTTCCCTGTAATCCAATGCTAATAATTTTCCGTCAGCAGTTCTGGCCACCATAAAACCGCCGCCACCTATATTACCAGCATTCGGATATACCACTGCTAAAGCGAGTTGGGTAGCAATGGCTGCGTCAAAGGCATTGCCGCCCTGTTTTAGGATTTCAACACCTACTTTGCTTGCCAGTGGATGAGCGGATACAACAGCTCCGTTTTCACCTATAATTTTTTTCTGAACTGAAAATTGAAAAGGATTAATATCAGCGAGTGCACTATTTGTATGACTTGTTGTTTTACATCCGGCTACAAAAAAGATGACCCAAAAAAAGCAGCATATTTTTTTCATACTGTAAATTTTCCAATATGGAAATTACTGAAATCAACAATATGCCAACTGTTTTTTATACCCTATTGCAAATCGCCAATGCTGTACTATATTGCTTTTCTAATTAATTCTTATGAACAAGCAAGCCATTGTACTGCTGTTTACGTTTTTCAGTGTTTTATTGTCGCAAGCACAACTAAAATCCCCGGAAGAGTTTCTCGGCTACAAAATCGGAACCCATTATACGCCCCATTGGAAAATCGTTAGCTACTTTCAGTATGTTGCGAATACCTTACCAACCACAGTAAAGCTGCAGCAATATGGTGAAACCAATGAAGGGCGGCCATTGCTTGTAACCTTTATTGGTACTGCAGAACATATAGCTGACCTGGAATCAATCCGGGCCAATAATATTCGTCTTGCCAACCAGGCCATGGATAAAATGGCGGCAATAGAAGAGGGTACACCCATAATAGTATGGTTAAGTTATAATGTACATGGCAATGAAACATCTTCTTCAGAAGCGTCCATGCTTACATTATATGATGTTGCCAATCCTGCCAATGCAAAAACAAAGGAATGGTTGAAAAACACAATCGTAGTAATTGATCCCTGCATCAATCCCGATGGCCGCGACCGTTATGTAAACTGGTTTAATTCTATTGTTGGTAAACAATATAACCCCCGCCTGGATGCCCGGGAGCATAGGGAACCCTGGCCCGGCGGCAGAACGAATCATTACAATTTTGACTTAAACCGTGATTGGGCCTGGCAAACACAGGTTGAAAGCCAACAACGATTGAAACTATATAATCAATGGTTGCCGCAGGTGCACGTGGATTTTCATGAGCAGGGGATTAACAATCCTTATTACTTTGCTCCGGCGGCACAACCTTACAATGAAGTAATTACACAATGGCAAAGAGATTTCCAGGTAACGATAGGAAAGAATAATGCGAAATATTTTGACAGCAATGGCTGGTTATATTTTACCAAAGAAGTATTTGACTTATTTTACCCTTCTTACGGAGATAGCTACCCGATTTTTAACGGTGGTATTGGGATGACTTATGAACAGGGTGGCGGCGGAGCCGGCGGGCTTGGGGTGTATAAGGAAGAAGGTGATACGCTGACTTTAGTTGACAGGGCCATGCATCACTATACAACCGGTATGAGTACAATCGAAGTTTCGTCGATGAACGCTGCAAGATTAATAAAGGAGTTTCACCATTTTTTTAATAACGCGGTGGCTAATGGTTACGGAGAATATAAATCATATGTTATAAAAAACAACCCGCAGGATGCAGAACGAATTAGTTCATTGCTTGAGCTACTGGATAAAAACGGGATACAATACAGTGCAGGTTCCGGCGCTGGTCGGGGTTACAATTATGCGACTGGAAAAGAAGAAGCGTTTTCAGTTTCCCCGGGCGATATTGTGATTAGCTCAATACAGCCGAGATCGGTTATGGTAAAAGTCTTATTTGAGCCCAGGACAAAGTTGGTTGATTCTTCTACGTATGACATTACAGCCTGGTCATTGCCTTATGCATATGGATTAACTGCATATGCATCGAAAGAAAAAGTAGCCACAGGCCTTTTTAGCCGCGCAACTGATCCGGTGAATGCCGGCACAGATACCTATGGTTATGTGATTCGCTGGCAGGGTGTGCAAACTGCAAAAGCGGTTGGTGAATTGTTGCAGAAAGGCATCGTATTGCGTTTTGCCGATGCTCCATTTGAAGTAAGTAGCCAGCAATTTGACAGGGGATCAGTTATTGTTTTAAAGGCAAGTAATAATGCTTTTACAGGCTCTTTGTGGAATGTGGTTACGAAAATCTGTAACGATAATAAAGTAAAGCTGAACGCGGTAACAAGCGGCTTTGTTGATAAGGGATATGATTTTGGCAGCGAGCATGTGCATGTGTTAAGAGCGCCTAAAGTGGCTTTACTAACGGGTGAAGGAGTTGGCTCCAATGCAGCGGGAGAGGTTTGGCATTTTTTTGAAAAGCAAATTAATTATCCGCTGACATTAATCAACGCCAATGATATTGGCAGGGCCGATTGGAAAAATATTGATGTATTGATTATGCCGGATGGCAATTACCGTTTTTTAAATGATAAAGATGCAACAGAAAGCCTGAAGGATTGGGTGCAAAAAGGAGGAAGGATAATTGCAATGGAAGGAGGGGTGTCCCAATTAGCGAAACTGGATTGGATTAATGCCAAACTAAAAAAGGAAGAGGATACTTCCGACAAAAAAGATAAAGATCCCTATAGCCTGTTGAAACATTTTGACAACAGGGAAAGAGATGGTATATCCAATACTACCCCCGGGTCAATCTATAAAGTAGAATTGGATAATACACACCCGTTGGCGTTCGGGTACCCATCCTGGTATTATACATTGAAGATGGATAATAATATTTATGAATTTCTGAAAGATAATGCATGGAACGTGGGAGTGTTAAAAAAAGATAACCAGGTGGCAGGTTTTGTCGGTATTAAATTAAAAGAAAAACTAAAAGACGGAATGCTGTTCGGTATTCAATATGCGGGCAGGGGATCCGTTACATTTCTCGCGGATAACTTGTTGTTTCGCAATTTCTGGCAAAATGGAAAGCTGATGTTTTGTAATGCAGTATTCCTGTGTGGCAGATAAAATATAAGTAAAAAGAGCCTGATTTAGTAATAAACCGGTTTTAGCATTCCGATATTGATTGGCGTCAAAACCGGATTGTGATTTCTACGCAAAGCCAATGGAATGTTTTTTCGCTGTGTAACTTTACTGATTATTACTTCACAA
>JAFDYH010000089.1:240-10592 GCA_018267535.1 Bacteroidota bacterium | reverse complement strand
TGAGCAGGCGGAGTTCAACAAAAGTGCAGATGCTGTACGCAATATGAATGACGTACTGAAGACTTTATAAAATTTCATTCATTACTAAAAAGGTTGTCCTGTAGCCGGGACAACCTTTTTTCATACTCAACCGATTTATAAATGTAAAATCCGTAAAACTACTTATTGAAATCTCCCCGCATTCTGAATTCGTAAATTTATATCAAACGAAGCCTCCATGAAGCCTAACAGGAATATTTATAAAACAGTTTTCCTGTTTATTTTTCTTGCACCAGTTTGTTTCAATCTATTCGGCCAACCCGTTCTCAATTACAAACAGGTAATTACATCACTTACCTCCCCGGTCGATATTGCAAATGCGAATGATGGAAGCAAAAGGTTATTTATTGTTCAGCAAAATGGTATTATCAAAGTATTCGATTCCTTATTTAACTATATCGATGATTTTATAACAGTGCCGGGAATTTCAGCGGGAGGAGAAAGAGGTTTATTAAGCATGGCTTTTCACCCTGATTACAGGAATAACGGGTTCTTTTTTGTTTACTATACAAATCCATCCGGTAATATTGAAATAGCGAGGTTTAAGGTTAGCAGTGATCCGAATATCGGCGATGCAAGTTCGAAATTGGTGATTATAACGATTCCACATCCCGGAGCAGCCAATCACAATGGTGGTAAACTAAATTTTGGCCATGATGGATATTTATATTTTGCTACCGGAGACGGGGGAAGTGGAGGCGACCCGCCTAACAATGCACAAACAGGAAGTTCATTGCTTGGTAAAATGCTGCGAATCGACATAGATCATCTATCCGGCACTTTCAATTACAGCATACCGCCGGATAATCCGTATGTAAATGATCCTTTGATTGCTGATGAAGTATGGGCAACAGGACTACGTAATCCATGGAGATGGAGCTTTGACAGAATTACCGGCGACATGTGGATTGCAGACGTCGGGCAAGGTGCTTGGGAGGAAATCAATTTCAGGAAAGCGACTGAAACAAAGGGTGTAAATTATGGCTGGAGATGTTACGAAGGTACGCATGCATATAATACTACTGGTTGTCAAACTCCTGAAAACTATATACCACCTGTTTTTGACTATCCTCATAATGCAGCAACCGGAGGCTTCGTGGTAACAGGAGGTTATGTCTATCGGGGTACGGAATACCCATCACTAAATGGATATTATATATGTGCTGATTATGCTTCTGCAAATCAATGGATGATTTCAGATTCAGCTAATACCTGGATTATAAAAAAGCAGGAGGGGATATTTCCTGGTTCTATTTCTTCGTTTGGCGAAGGTGAAGAGGGGAAATTATATGCCTGTTCGCTCTCTGCAGGAGTTGTTTATAAAATTGAAGCTATAACAGATGTACAATTTCAACTGCTTTCTTTTACAGGGAAAGTAAGAAATAATATCACTTCAATAAAATGGGCTACCTCAGGTGAGCAAAATCTGCAGCAGTTTGAACTGGAAGCCAGCAACGACAGTATTCGTTTTCAAAAAATCGGAGCTTTAACTGCACAAAATCAAATAGCTGGTAGCTTTTATACTTTTGATGATAACCTGAAAAACATACAAAAAAGATTTTACCGGCTAAAAATAATAAGCAATGATGAAAGGTGGGATTATTCGAAAACAATAGCAGTTCTCAATAATTCAACCGATAATAATTTTATCTATCCCTCTTTAGTCAATGATCACATTATTCATTGCTTTATTGACGACTCCTACGATTATGTGCAGGTCGTAGGTATGAATGGATCGTTATTACAAAAGAAAAATATTTCAGGATTAACAGGACGGGTAGATATACCAATACCCGGCTTTGCAAAAGGCATTTATATTGTCAGGCTTTCTAAAAACAATAACCACCTCTTTCAGAAAATACTTGTGTACTGATTTCTGCTGCCCAACTTTTCTTAAAAAATTTCAAATAGATTATTTTGCCGGGAAATAGCGGTTATGATGAAAACTTCTCTTATCACTATTGTTTTATTGCTGACAATAAACCTTGCAAAGGCACAGTTACAGCCTGTATTTGATGCAAAAGAATATGCAGCATTATTATCTCTTGCCTTTTACAGCTCAAGCATACCCGATTCGGCCACCAGGGCAAAGACAAATGACCCTTATAGAATGGAATATCGCTCACCGGAAGTTGGCTTATTAAACAGGTGGACATTATATCTTCGCAATGACAATATAGCGGTTATCGATTTAAGAGGGACCATTGCCCAGGCTACCAGTTGGCTTGCCAACTTTTATGCGGCGATGATACCGGCTATAGGGTCGATTCAATTAAACGATAGCACAAAGTTTGATTATCAACTTGCCAATGATCCCAAAGCTGCAGTACATGTTGGCTGGACAGTAGCCTTAGGCCACCTGGCCCCCGATATAGAGCAAAAAATCAATTATTACTATTCACAGAAAAAGGTTACTCAGTTTTTAATCTTTGGGCATAGCCAGGGAGGCGCATTAGCTTTTCTCCTGCGTTCATGGCTTGAATATGAAAGACAAAAAGGAAAAATTCCAAACGATGTCCTGTTCAAGACTTATTGTAGTGCAGCGCCGAAGCCGGGGAACATGTATTACGCATATGATTTTGATTTTATAAATCGTGGCGGATGGCAATATACCGTAGTAAATGCGGCTGATTGGGTTCCTGAATCTCCTTTTTCAATACAGACAATACAAGGATTCAATCCGACCAACCCCCTGCGCCACGCAAAGGAAATTCTGAAAAAACAAAAATTCCTGGTCCGGTTTGTTGGTAACATGGTTTATGGTAAACTGGAACGTAAACCGCGAAAAGCACAACGTAAATTCGAAAAATACCTGGGGAAAAAAGTCTATAAACTGGCCATCCGAAAAGCATTACCTCAATTAAAAGAGCCGCAATACGTGCATGATAATAACTTCATGCGTGCCGGCACACCGATCATCTTAATGCCCGATGAATATTACAGAAGTAAATTCCCGGAGAGCGATACGAACAACTTTGTTCATCATATGTTCCAGCCTTATTATTATTTACTGAACAAATATTATCGCGTAAACTGATAACAAACGCGGAATAATTTTCCATCAAAATCAAAAGGGGTTGTCATCCGGGTAATATCTTTTACAGATGTAGCATTGATGGCTTTTGCATCCAAAGCAAATTTTCTATAGTTCGTACTGAAATAAAGCAACCCTCCTTTTTTTAGCGCACTAAGGCAGCCGTTAATTAGCTCAACATGGTCTTTTTGAATGTCCAGGAAATCATCCATACGTTTACTGTTACTGAAAGTTGGCGGATCCATTATAATCAGATCATAACAATCAATAGCTATTTCTTTTAAATATTGCTTTACATCAGCCTGCATGAATCTATACTTATTGGTATCCTTAAAGTCATTCAATTTCATATTCCGCTCTGCCCAATCAAGATAAGTCTTAGACAAATCCACGGTAACCACCTCTTCTGCATTGCCTGCAGCAGCATAAACAGAAAAAGAGCCCGTATAAGCAAAGAGATTTAAAACTCTTTTCTCCTTGCTTTGTTCCCGGATCAATTGTCTTGTATTCCGGTGATCGAGAAACAAGCCGGTATCCAGGTAGTCACCAAGATTAACTATAAACCTCAAGCCATTCTCATGAACGATAAATTCCTGCTTCCTTTCATTTGTCTTTTGATATTGCCCGGAACGACCTTCTTTTCGCTGGCGCAGCTTCAGGAATATATTTTCAGTTTGTACCAAAAAAACTTCCCTAATAACTTCAAGGCTTTGTGCCAGCCATTCATCATGTTCATCATCAGCCATCCCATGGTTTCGCTTATACTCTGCTATGTATAGTTTACCATCATAACATTCGATGCAGAAAGGAAATTCGGGAAGGTCATGATCATAAACCCTATAGCAGGTTACGCCTTTTTTCTTTGCCAGCTTACCAACATGTTTTGATACTTTGGTAAGCCGGTTACGAAACATATTTATTTTTTCAGACAACATTCCGGCTGATAAATTTTCACGAAATTAGCCGTCCCGCACGTATGTACGCAATAGTTGACATAGAAACTACAGGTTCTTATTCCGCAGCAAATGGAATTACAGAAATCTCCATTCACGTTTTTGATGGCATTAATGTCGTTGAAAAACTTGAAACGCTCGTTAACCCCTGTCAATCCATTCCCCGTTACATACAGGCGATGACGGGCATTACTGATGAAATGGTAGCTTCCGCTCCCACCTTTGAAGAAATTTCAGAGAGCGTATATAATATCTTAAAAGATAAAACATTTGTGGCCCATAGCGTTAATTTTGACTACTCTTTTATTAAAGGCAACCTGGCGGCCCATGGATATATCCTCGATTGTAAAAAACTATGTACAGTGCGCCTGAGCCGTAAACTGATCCCGGGTAAACAATCCTATAGCCTCGGCAATCTTTGCGATTCACTGGGTATTTATATTAATAAACGGCACCGTGCCGGCGGCGATGCTGAAGCAACCGTAAAATTGTTTCGCCTGTTATTAGAAAATGACAAGGAGAACTTTATTCAAAAAAGTTTGCAACGTAACTCGAAAGAACAGGCCTTGCCCCCTAATGTACCAAAATCGGATTTTGATAAACTACCGTATACCCCCGGGGTTTATTATTTCCATAATGAAAAAGGTAAAATCATTTATGTAGGCAAAGCAAAGAATATCCGGTATCGTGTCAATAGTCATTTCAGTAATAATTCAGAAAGCAGGCAAAAACAAAATTTCATGCGCCATGTTCATTCCATAAGCTTTGAAAGCTGCGGTACGGAACTGATGGCCTGTATTCTGGAATCGAGCGAAATAAAAAAACTATGGCCGGTTTTCAATCAATCGCAGAAAAGGTGGGAAGATGTATATGGTATATTTCTTTTTGAAGACCAGAATGGCTATAAACGCCTGGCTATCGAAAAAAATAAAAAATATATTACACCGGTTTATACCTTCCATTACCTCATAGACGGTCACGCAATATTGCGAAAGCTGATTGACGATTTTCAACTCTGCCCCAAGCTTTGCTTTATGCAAATCAATGACGAGCCTTGTACCGGAACGAATCTTGAAAAATGTAAGGGCGCCTGTGAAAAGAAAGAAAAACCGGCCAAGTATAATAAGCGAATAGATAAAGCTATCCAGTCATTAAGCGAACAACCGACATACGTGATTATTGATAAAGGCCTTGGCGCCGATGATCAATCCTGTATATTGGTAGAAAAAGGAAAACTGTATGGCATGGGATATATTCCGCATGATGCGCAGATAACCGATCCTCTTTCCCTGAAAGACTATATTACTCCTGTAAAAGAAAATGCTTTTATCCGTAACCTCCTTGCCGGGTATATTGCCAAATACCCGGCAAAAGTAAAGATGACCGGAGAAAACATTAATCAGACCACTGAAAATTTTCAGCACGCGGCATCCCGGTAAATGCTTTCAAAACCTGCATAGGGGGAATAACCAATTTCCTTTCCACTGTACTAATCCATGCACCATCCAATGTTAAAATTGCCGAAACCATACTCTCATTTTTTTTGATTATATGTTGTATCGTCCATCTTGAATAATCCTTTCTTGACTTCAGCAAAGTAAGATCAATCTTTATTTTGTCGCCTTGTCTTATTTCTTTCTTAAACACACACTCTTCCCTGAACAGGATTAGGCCGATATGAAGCTGCTGCATCATATTTGCGTTAACGTCATAGCTATTAAAAAATTCAGACCGGCTTAGCGCTCCCCAATCATAATATACGGAATGACGTAAGTGAAAATTCGGATCAAGATCAGACCATCGGAGCTGTATATCAATAATAAAGCTACTCATATCTGTTAAAGAGACCGAAATTAAATCATTGCAGGCAATAGAATTGCCCCTCTAACCGTTATTTTTGCGCCTTAAATATTGATAATGAAAAAACTTTTTTTTATATCCTTTGTAGTAATAGCAGCAGCTTCTGTTAACGGGCAAACTAAACCGGCAGCCAGGGCCGCAGCTAAATCCACCGCAAAACCCGCCACTGCCAGGCCGGTATTAAAAAATATGGTTGACTCTGCGAGTTACGCCATCGGTATCAGCGAAGCAAAATTCATGAAGCAGCAAGGTATCTCCAAGATAAATTCAGCCATGGTAGCCAAAGCGATTGAAGATGTAATGAACAACAAGGAAGTTGTATTGAATGATCAGCAGTGCAATAGTGCAGTGATGAGCTATATCAATACAATTCAAATGGAAAAATCGAAAGGTACAATTGAAGCTGGTGAAAAATTTTTAGCCGAAAATAAAAAAAGACCTGAAGTAAAAACAACCAGTTCCGGTTTACAATACGAAGTTATTAAAGAAGGAACCGGCGTTCGCCCGACTCCGGAAGATAGTGTGACTTGTCACTATGCAGGCTCATTTATTGACGGAAATGAATTCGAAAGTTCTTATAAAAGGGGCGAACCAATCACGTTTGCATTACGGGGCGTTATTCCCGGTTGGACAGAGGGCCTGCAACACATGACAGTTGGTTCGAAATATAAGTTCTATATTCCTTATAGGCTCGCCTACGGACCACAGGATTATAATTCGATACCGGGTGGTTCAACACTTATTTTTGAAGTAGAATTGCTGGACGTGAAGAAAAAGAATCCTTAACCAAGATTCCCCTTCATCTGTTCAATTTGCCAGCGGGTACCCAGTACAATTACTTTCATCCCTTTTGATATAATGGTTTCGTCAGGCGGGTTGATAAGGAATTTACCTTCGGCACTCTTAATGCCGATGCAGTTTACCCCGGTTTTTTTCCAGTTCATAATATCCCACAAAGATTTGTTCTTGATGGCGTCAGGCAATTGTTCGTATCCAACAGATTCCATACTAATCGCTTCGCCTTCTTCCCCGGATAAGTAATCTATAAATTCAATTACATCCGGCTTTGTTACAAGCGTAGCCATATGAGCCCCACCAATTCTATCCGGCATTATTACATTGTCTGCACCCGCTTTTTTTAATTTCGAAATTGAATTACTTTCCGAGGCACGGCTGATAATCTGCATTCCCGGGTTTAACGAACGGGCGGAAAGAACTATAAATAAATTATCCGCATCAGCCGGCAATGTAGTAATTAACGCCTTAGCCTTTTGTACTCCTGCACTCATCAATAAATCATCATCCGTACTATCTCCTACGATGTAAAGGGCATTATTATGTTCCGGCAATTCCCGGTTGATCAATTCCACATCCTTTTCGATAAATACAACAGGCACTCCATGCAGTTTCAGATTATGAACTGCCTGTTGACCATTGCGGCCATAACCGCAAATGATAACATGGTTGGTTAACTTGTTTATACTATTCATAATCCTGCGTGTTTTGAAATATTTATTGATTTCTCCGGTGATAACGAATTCAGTAATGCGGGTAATGACAAATGCAAATGAAATCCAGCTCGTAATTAAAAGAAACATCGTAAACAGGCGGCCACTGTCACTTAATGGTCTCACTTCCTGGAAGCCGGCTGTAGTTATGGAAATAGTAGTCATATACATTGCTTCCACAAACGTATATTTCTCGATCAGCATAAATCCAATAATCCCTACGATGATGATAGCATGTATTACAATGAACGGTTGTAGCAGTCGGAACGTCCAGCGTTTCAAATAATTTGATTTTTATAAAAATAAATAAAATATAGCGGGTATTGGGAACGGGCGGGTATTTGTAAGAAAAAATAGGGTTCTGGTAGTATCTTACTATTTCTTTATTTTCTCTTTCGCCCACCCCAGCGCTTTGACTAATTGCTGTTCTTCACTCAGATGGGTGTTATCCAGAATCACGGCGTCATCCGCTTTTTTGAGAGGACTTATTTGCCGATGCGAATCAAGATAATCACGCATTTCCAGGTTTGTCTTTACTTCCTCAAGCGTTATATTGGGATTCTTTTCGTATAATTCTTTGAAGCGTCGTTCCACTCTTACAGCATTGTCGGCTGTCATAAATATTTTCAATTCAGCTTTTGGAAAAACAACTGTGCCAATATCCCTTCCATCCATAATAATCCCTTTTTGTTTTCCCATTTTTTGCTGTTGCGCAACAGCAAATTCACGGACTTCTTTGATTGCAGCAATTTCACTTACCTTTTCAGCAATAACAAGATCACGGATTACATATTCCACATTTTCATCGTTCAGGTATATTTCACTTGCATTACTGGTTTTATTGTAAACAAACTCAAGGTTAATGTTCTTTAAGGCATCTTTAACCTCTTTCTTATCGGTCCAGTCAATATGGTTGCGCAAAAAATAAAGTGTGATGGCCCTGTACATAGCACCACTATCTACATATAAATAATTAAGCTCTTTTGCCAGTTGTTTTGCCAGGGTGCTTTTGCCACAACTTGACCAGCCATCAATTGTAATAATTATTTTTTTTGTAACCATTAACGGTAAATATCCTGAACGGGGATATACAAAAATAAAAAAGGAGCGCCGAGTACGGCGCTCCTTTCATAAATAACTTATAATTAATTATGCTTTTGATTTTTCTTCCACTTTTTTGAAAGAAAACTTCAGTTTGTTGGCTTCCTTATCCAGATCAGCCAGCAATACATCTCCGGCTTTTACATGCATGTTGAGTATTTCTTCAGCGAGCGGATCTTCCAGGTATTTCTGGATTGCCCTGTGCAATGGGCGGGCGCCAAATTGCTGGTCATATCCTTTATCTGCGATAAAGGACTTGGCCTCTTCTGTCAACTCCAAACTGAAACCAAGATTAGACAATCTCTTTGTTACCCCCTTCATCAGGATATCAATAATTTCGAAAATATTCTCCTTGCTCAGGCTGTTAAAGATAACCACATCATCAATACGGTTCAGGAACTCTGGCGAGAAAGTGCGTTTCAATGCCTTTTCAATTACCGCTTTGTTCGCTTCATCTTCGTTTTCTATTCTTGCACTGGTAGCAAATCCAACACCCGCACCGAAATCTTTCAACTGACGTACCCCAATATTCGAAGTCATGATGATCAGGGTATTTTTGAAATCGACTTTCCTGCCGAGGCCATCTGTCAGCTGGCCATCATCCAGCACCTGTAAAAGGATATTATAAATATCAGGATGAGCCTTTTCTATTTCATCCAAAAGAATTACACTATAGGGTTTGCGGCGAACTCTTTCTGTAAGCTGGCCCCCTTCTTCATAGCCAACATATCCTGGAGGTGCACCAATCAAACGGCTTACTGTAAATTTTTCCATATACTCACTCATATCAATACGGATCAACGCATCTTCTGAGTCAAACATGTATCTCGCCAATGCCCTTGCCAACTCTGTTTTACCAACACCTGTGGGGCCAAGAAATATAAACGTACCTATTGGTTTCTTAGGGTCTTTCAAACCTACCCTGTTGCGTTGAATCGCTTTTACTACTTTCTGTATAGCTTCGTTCTGACCTACCACCATTCCTTTCATATCTTCCGCCATCTTGCGCAGTTTATCTGTTTCTGCCTGCACCATACGCTTAACAGGGATGCCTGTCATCATACTTACCACTTCAGCAATATCTTCTTCCCCTATCGGATAGCGTTTATGTTTACTTTCTTCTTCCCACTCATTTTTAGCTTTTTCGAGGTCTTCCTGTAGCCTCTTCTCTGTATCACGAAGAGAGGCGGCTTCTTCAAATTTCTGGCTTTTTACCACCTTGTTTTTTTCGTTCTTCACATCTTCTATCTTCTTCTCCAGGTCCACTATATTCTGGGGAACATTGATATTTTTTAAGTGCACCCTAGCCCCTACTTCATCCATCACATCAATGGCCTTGTCTGGAAGAAGGCGGTCTGTAACATAACGATCACTCAATTTGACACAAGCATCAATTGCTTCGTCATTATAGGTTACATTGTGATACTCTTCATATTTAGGTTTGATATTGTTCAGTATCTTGATAGTATCATCTACAGTTGGAGGGTCTACCATTACTTTCTGGAAACGACGGTCAAGTGCTCCATCTTTTTCAATATACATCCTGTATTCATCCAGCGTAGATGCGCCTATGCATTGCAATTCACCTCTTGCCAGCGCTGGTTTAAATATATTGCTTGCATCTAATGAACCACTGGCGCCGCCTGCACCAACGATAGTATGAAGTTCATCTATGAACAGGATCACATCACGGTTTTTTTCCAGTTCATTCATGATTGCTTTCATTCGCTCCTCAAACTGGCCACGGTATTTTGTACCTGCTACTAAAGCTGCAAGGTCAAGAGAAATTACCCTTTTATCAAACAATACCCTTGAAACCTTACGCTGTACAATACGAAGGGCAAGCCCTTCCACAAT
>JAFDYH010000089.1:0-142 GCA_018267535.1 Bacteroidota bacterium | reverse complement strand
CTCACGTCCGACAATAGGGTCCAGGGCTCCCATTTCAGCCAGTTTCGTTATATCACGGCCGAAATTATCCAGCACCGGTGTTTTACTTTTTGCATTGCCCTGCTGGCGGCTGCTGCCTTTTTGCTGCGAGTATTTTTTCTCT
>JAFDYH010000088.1 GCA_018267535.1 Bacteroidota bacterium | reverse complement strand
GCGCCGCTGTTCAGGTTTACAGTTTTACCAAAAGAAGCTTTTACCTGTTTGGTAATACCGAACGCATCGAAAATCGGAGAACCATTTTGATAAAATGAGACGATATCCGCTTTTTCTGGCGCGATGCGCTGAATATATGTTTTCGCATCGTTGAAAATATTCTTATCATTTACAACAATCTTATTAAAATCTTCATTCAGCAAATCACGAAGGATGCTGGTTGTCTTTGTTTGCTCACTTAAAATTTTTGCCGGCGGTACAGCCCCTTTAAGATTTTGTTGTATTGTCTTCCAGGTATTCACCAACGCAGAAAGATCTTCGTGCAGTTCTGCTGTATTTTTTCCTTCTGCAGCAGTGCGGACAATCACGCCAAAGTTCTTTGCCTTTATTGCCTCAACAATTTTTTGTAACCGTTTTCTTTCTTCGGAAGAATGTATCTTTCTCGATACTGCAACGATATCATTAAAGGGTGTCAATACAACAAACCGTCCGGGTAGTGATATTTCACAACTCAGTCGCGGACCTTTTGCGGCAATAGGTTCTTTTAAAATCTGCACAAGTATATTGGGTTTACCTCCCAATACTTCATTGATCTTGCCAGTTTTAACAATTTCCGGTTCTATTTCAAATTTGCCAAAATCAATCCCGCCTTCACTTTTATCGTTCATACACATATTGGTGAACTTGAGAAGCGAACGGGCATAAGGGCTTAGGTCGGTATAGTGAAGAAATGCGTCTTTTTCAAAACCAACATCGATAAAAGCAGCATTGAGGCCCGGGATTAATTTTTTTACTTTTCCAAGATATAAATCCCCCACCGCAAAACGGGCATCGCTTTTTTCGCTATGTAGCTCCACTAATTTCCTGTCTTCCATCAGGGCAATTTCCACACCCTGCGGAGCAGCGTTAATGATGAGTTCTTTGTTCACATCACAATGGCTTAAAATGAATGTAACATCCTTATTCTGAAAATACGCTGTTGGGTGTCCATACTGAACTGCTGAAGTAAACCGTAGGAGTATTCTGGAGCAAATTGGTGGGGCGCAAAACTGTACGACAAACAACCCGCTGAGCTGAAACTTGCTCCCGCATTATGCGGGAGCAAGTTCATCCCGAAAAGAAATTATTTATTCCTTTTCTTATGACGATTTTTTCTCAGTCTCTTTTTTCTTTTGTGCGTCGCTATTTTATGACGCTTCCTCTTTTTACCACAAGGCATACTAAAATAATTTTTTAATCTTTTTAAATAATAATCAGTTTAAATAAGGTCTCAATGGCCAGGCCGCTTTCGCACCTGATCAATATTTATTTTTTGTTTGATTTTTAATCAAACTCTTTTTACTTTTTTAATTCCTCAATTCTTTTTTCCACTTCCCCTTTCAACGCAGGGTTTTTAATCAGTGGCACTGCTTTACTGTACCAGCTTATTGCAGAAGGTTTGTCCGCTTTTCTTTCATACAAATCTGCCAGCACCATTATAGCCTCCAGGTTTTCAGGTTGTAAACGATTAACTGTCTGAAAGCGGATAATCGCTCTGTCATATTGCCCGGATATTAATGAACCATACCCCAACACACTCTGAGCAAATACGTTAGTGCTATCCTTTTCTGCTACTGATCTCACTTTGAGGATGCCTTCCATCGGGTTATCAGCGATATTCCCGAAAATATAGCAGGCCCCTAATCCAACAGCAGATGAATCATTAGAAGGATTGATCTTCAAAGAACGTTCAAACAAATCTTTAGCCTGCAATGCTTTCCACCTTTTCAACATCGGGTTCTCCTCGTTTCGCAGGTTATCTAAAAATAAGTGGGCAGCAAAGGTGAGGCTTTTTTCTGAATTTTCCAATCTTGCAGACTCTGCTTCATACCAGGCATATGGCTCAAAAACTTTTGCCGTATCGCTCCAGAAATGCGCCAGTTGATGATACACTTTTAGTTGCTGATCTTTCACATCACCTCTTACAACAGAGTGCTCTAAAGCAGTAATCCGCTGTGCCTGATCGGGGCTAAGTCGTTCTTTTGCATGATATAAGATCGTATCAATAGAAAGCACCGCTTGGTCAGCTGGTTTTGTTTCCGTCGATGACTTCTTATCCGGGACAATTCTGCCAAAAAAATAAAGAAGAATAACAAGTGCTGCTCCTGTGGCAACTGTGATCCATTGTGGTTTTTTCACACTAAAAAAATTTCAGTGCGAAGTTAACCTTCACAGCATTATGTAAAGCAGTCGGAAGAATTAATCTGCATCTTCACCAGGTCCCTGGTCTGGTTTTGGAGCAACCAGTTTCTTAACTTCAGCAACAAACTCTTTTGCAGGTTTGAATGCAGGAATGTAGTGTTCAGGAATATGAACTGCAATGTTCTTCTTAATATTTCTTCCTATTTTGGCTGCTCTTTTTTTGGTAATAAAGCTGCCAAATCCACGGATATAAATATTTTCACCACTTGCTAAAGAATCTTTTACTTCTTTAAACATGGTTTCAAGAGTGACAAGAACATCCACTTTGGGGATACCGGTTTTTTCGGAAATCTGGTTAACAAGATCGGCTTTTCGCATTGTTATAGAATTTTTGTTGGTTTTACGAGCCAATATAGAACAAAAATAAGTGATTGTCAATATGATACGGTGTTTTTTTTAAAAAAACACAAAAAAAAGGCTCTGATTATTACATATAATAAAAAATACTAATTCAAATAAGCCTTTATGGAGGTGAAAATTGATAAAAATAATAAGTTGAAGTTCGCCCCGGCCTTGCTGAAGTGGCACTTATCGGAAAATAAGCGCCAAATGCCATGGAAAGGAGAAAAAGATCCTTATAAAATATGGTTAAGCGAAATCATTTTACAACAGACCAGGGTGGAGCAGGGACTGAACTACTATAAAAATTTTATCAACACTTTTCCTGATATAAATCAATTAGCGGGTGCTGATGATGGCAGGGTATTCAAATTATGGGAAGGGCTGGGTTATTATAGCCGCTGTAAAAACCTGTTACTAACGGCAAGGTATATAGTAAAAGAAAGAAGCGGGAAATTTCCGGAGACTTATGATGAAATGTTGCAACTGAAAGGGATCGGCACCTATACTGCAGCAGCTATTTCTTCATTTGCGTTTAACCTGCCCTATGCGGTAGTAGATGGAAATGTATTTCGTGTTATTGCAAGGGTTTTTGGAATTTCAAAACCCATTGACACTGCTGAAGGAAAAAGATTCTTTACGGAGCTTGCCGATGAATTACTGGACAAAAAAAAGCCTGGAATTTATAATCAGGCGCTAATGGATTTTGGGGCGGTAATTTGTAAACCGGTTTCTCCTCTTTGTCAAGAATGCATTTTTAGAAAAAAATGTTATGCTTATCAGCATAATAAAATAAATGAGTTGCCTGTAAAACTGAAAATAATAACCGTTAAAAAAAGAGTTTTTAACTACCTAGTACTGGATTATAAAAATGAAATACTGGTTCACGAAAGGTTGGGAAAAGATATATGGCAACATTTGTATGAATTTTGTTTGTTTGAGACAAAGAAGCTGCTAAAGCCGGAAGAAGTCACCAATTTAGCTTTGGAAAAGAAAATACTGAAAGCCGGAAAATATGTTGTTATCACTAAGCTTACACCTCTAAAACAACTTCTTTCTCACCAGCTGATAACAGGCCAATTTATTTACATACATTTAACAACAAAGCCAGTATTAAAAGAAAATTATATCCTTGTTCGAAGAGAGCAACTCAAAAACTATCCTTTTCCGAAGCTTATTAATAATGCTATAAAAGAGATATTTGTGGAAAAGAAATAAATTCGCATCACCTTCTGCATTAAAATTCCATTGTCACTTTTAAAATAATTATCATTTTCCAATTTAATTATTAAACAATGAAAAGAAAACCTGTCTCCTGTGTGATTATTTTTATACTGAGCTTATTTGCTATACAAACAAATGCGCAGTTCAGCCTTACTCAAGCATTACCTGTTGATCCTTTAGTGAAAATCGGCAAACTACCCAATGGGCTTACTTATTATATCCGGAAAAATGCAAAACCGGAAAAGAAAGTAGAATTAAGGCTTGCAGTAAATGCAGGTTCTATTCTTGAAGACAATGAACAACAGGGTCTTGCTCATTTTATGGAGCACATGAATTTCAATGGTACAAAAAATTTCAGGGAAAATCAATTGGTAGATTATTTACAAAAA
Organism: Bacteroidota bacterium; assembly: GCA_018267535.1. GTDB lineage: Bacteria > Bacteroidota > Bacteroidia > Chitinophagales > Chitinophagaceae > JAFDYH01. The sequence continues at coordinate 7,619 of JAFDYH010000088.1, read as the reverse complement.
ATAGGTGTAAAGTTTGGCGCAGACCTGAATGCCTATACAGGATTTGATGAAACAGTTTATATACTTCCCATACCCAGTGATAATGCAGATATTGTTGAAAAGGGCTTTACCGTATTGGAAGACTGGGCTGGAAATAATCTTTTTGAAACAAATGAAATAGAAAAGGAAAGAGGGGTAGTGATGGAAGAGTCGAGGCTAAGTAAAGGCTCGGGCGAAAGAATGAGAAGGCAGTATTTTCCCCACCTGTTTAGAGATTCAAAATATGCAATCAGGCTGCCAATCGGCAAAGATTCGATTTTAAAATCTTTCAGGCCTGAAGTACTCAGGAAATTTTATAAAGACTGGTATCGCCCGAATTTGATGGCGGTAATTGTAGTGGGGGATATTGACCCTGCTGTTGCAGAAAAAAAGATTATTGCTCACTTCAGTAAATTCAAAAATCCTGCAAACCCCCGTATAAGGCCGGCAATAACATCGATTAAAAACTGGACAACTCCAGAAGCAATGGTTGTAACAGATGATGAAGCTACAAATACGATAGTACAGGTTTTTAATTTCGTTCAGCCCGCGCAAAAAATAAAAACATGGGGTGACTACCGGCAAAGTATAGTTCAGAATTTATTTTCTTCATTAGTTAACCAACGGCTGAGCGAGTTAACGCAAAAAGAGAATCCTCCATTTGTTTTTGGATCCACAGGTTTCAATGAATTTTTAAGAGGATATAAAGCATTTACTTCGTTTGCCTTTTTAGGTCAGGGCAAAGTGGAAGATGCCGTAAATGCATTAGTCAGCGAAACGGAAAGGGCGAGACAATTTGGTTTTCTCCAGGCTGAGCTGGACAGGGCCAAAGCCAATATGCTGAACAGCGCAGAAGAAGCCTATAAAGAAAGAGACAAATCAGAATCAGCGAATATTGTAGATGAGTATGTAAACAATTTCCTTGATGGTACTGCGATCCCAGGAGTCGTTAACGATTATAAATTTATAAAACAGGTATTGCCTACTATCTCCTTAAGCGAGGTGAATGCAATCGCAAAGAAAATGCCGGCACCAACTAATGCTTTCACTCTTGTAACAGCACCTTCAACAGAAAAATCAAAATTACCGGATGATAAAACGTTGTTGAGTGAGGTAGTGGCAGCTATTAAAAGACCAGTTACCCCTTATGAAGAAAAAGCGGTTGCAAAATCATTAATGGACCAGGAACCTGCCCCCGGAAAAGTAACGGAAGAAAAAACAAATGCCAAATTGGGAACAACAGATTATACACTAAGCAACGGTGTCACCGTAACTATTAAACCGACCACTTACAAGAACGACCAGATATTGATGGATGCATGGCGGCTTGGCGGGTATAGCAAATTTGATCTTTCCGATAAAGATAACGCACAGTATGCTGCTATAATAGTTCAGCAAATGGGTGTAAAAGATTTTTCTCCTACTGATCTTGAAAAATTTCTGTCCGGAAAAACGGTTAGTGCGACTCCTTATATTAATGAAAATGAAGACGGCATTGAGGGCAGCAGCAGCGTGAAAGATTTTGAAACATTCCTCCAGTTAACAAATCTCTATTTTACACAGCCACGCAAGGATGAATCTCTGTTCAATTCGTTTATCAATAAACAGAAAGGAATGGTGCAGTTTCTTGCTCAGAATCCCCGTGCCTTTTACCAGGATACGTTGACGAAAATTGCCTACAATAACAATCCATGGGCCGGAGGCATTCCCAAACCGTCAACTTTTGCGAACATAAACCTGGATAAATCTTTAGCAGCCTATAAAAACATATTTGGCAATGCGTATGGCATGCACTTCACGTTTGTAGGGAATATTGATCCTGCAAAAGCAAAGCCGTTAGTTGAAAAATACTTAGGCTCATTACCTGCAAGCCAGGAAGAAAATATGTTTAAAGATAATGGGGTGCGATTAGTAAAAGGATTAGTAGACGTAAATGTAAAAAAGGGAAAAGAGCCACAAAGTTTTATCACACTACTGTTCCAGGGAGATGCACAATATTCAAGAGAAGAAAGAATGAATCTGCAGGCGTTGATTGAAGTATTAAATATAAAAATCATTGAAAAACTGAGAGAAGAAATGAGTGGTGTATATGGAGCTGGCATGAGAGGATCTATTGATCGCAGGCCTTATGTACATTATAGCATTACCGCCAGTGTGCCTTGCGGGCCTGAAAATGTTGACAAGCTTACAACTGCATTGCTCGGTCTTATGAAAGATGCACAAACAAAAGTGGAACAGAAAGACCTTGACAAAGTAAAAGAAACCTGGAAAAAACAATATGAAACCAATATACAGAACAATGAATTTTGGCTTGGGGGTCTTTCTAATGCCTGGATTAACCAGGATAATCCTGAAAACATTCTTGACTATGAGCAAAAGGTAAATGAAATCACAGTTGATGGTGTGCAAAAAGCCGCACAGAAATTTTTAACGCTGAATGACTACGTAAAGGTTGTGTTATACCCTGAAAATGCAACGATTAAGGACGATGGTTCCGGAAAAAAAGCATTTTAATCGACAAAGGCTGCTCAAAAGCAGCCTTTTCTTTTGTTAATACGTCTGAAAAATTTAGAAAAGTGTTTGGGCTTATGTAATTTTAAGGTGGCTTTCAAATTATTTGTAACTAACCCTTTTTTCCATTCGAAGAGTCTGCCGCTGAAAACTGTAAAACTTACGGGCAATTAATCCTTAACATTTCGTTGATAAACACACGAAACTTAGAAACGTCTTAAAATTGTTTAACTGATAAATTTTTAGTTCTTAATTCAAAGAATGAACGATTTATACCACTTTTTTCAAACAACTAACTATTCAGTATGAAAGCTTTTCGTATGCTTTTCCTGATGTGCAGTTCATTTTTTATGTTCTTCACATCCCGTGCCGCCCAGGAACAATGGCCCCTTACCCTTAACGGGAATGATGGTACGGTTATTAAAATTTACGAGCCGGAGCCAGAATCCTTTCAGGGAAATACACTCAAATACCGTTCGGCCATATCTGTTTTACAACAAGGCAAATCAGATCCTGTTTTTGGCACATTCTGGTCTATTGCAACTGTAGATACGGACAAGGATAACCGAAGAGTGAATATCCAGTCAATAAGAGTTCCCAATATAAAATTTCCAGGCGAACAGGATAAAGATATGATCGCTGATCTTAAAACCACCCTTGAAGCACAGTTGCCGTCCGCCGTCGGTGATTTATCGCTCGACCAGATATTAAGCTCGCTTGAGCTGAACCAGGATCAGAAAAAATTATCGAAAGATCTTAACACAGAAGCACCAAAAATATTTTTCGCAAGCCAGCCATCTATTCTTGTCCTGATAGATGGAACTCCAAAGATTGAACAAAATAAAGATTGGAAGCTGGATGTAGTAACTAATACCCCATTTACCATTGTAAAAAATGATGATGGCAAATTTTATTTATACGGTGGTAAACACTGGTATACTGCACCTTCAGCAACCGGGCCTTATAACTATATAGAAAATAAACCCAGGAACCTGGATAAGGTTGAAACTGCAGTTAATAATGCAAAGAATAACAATGCAGGGTATATAGATTCAACAGAAGCAACAAGAGATAACGTAGTATCTGATATTGTGGTGAGTACCTCGCCTGCAGAAATGATTCAAACGGATGGTGAACCGCAGTTTCAAAATATAGATGGAACATCTTTATCCTATATCAGTAATTCGCAAAATGATATTTTCCAGGATAAAAATTCCAATGATTATTATGTGCTGATTTCCGGAAGATGGTACAAATCTCCTTCATTAAGAGGAAGCCAGTGGCAATATGTAGCCTCAAACACGTTACCTGCAGACTTTGCCAAAATTCCAGAAGGCTCACCCAAAGACAATGTATTAGCAAGTGTAGCTGGCACTGATGCCGCCCGGGAAGCGGTAATGAATGCACAAATTCCGCAAACAGCCAAAGTGGATAGAAAGACGGCGACAACGAATGTAAAGTATAATGGCACACCACAATTTCAATCTGTGCCCGGTACGGATCTGCAGTATGCAGTAAACACTTCTTCTTCGGTTATGCTTTATCGTGGTATTTACTATGCAGTAGATAATGGTGTTTGGTTTCAGTCAAACAATCCTCAGGGACCATGGGAGGTAGCTACTGAAAGACCTGATGAAGTTGATCGTATACCACCAAGCTCACCATTATACAATACTAAGTATGTGTATGTATACGATGTAACTCCTGATTACATCTATATGGGTTACACGCCGGGATACCTGAATACTTATATCTATGGGCCAACAGTGGTTTATGGAACCGGTTTTTATTACGATCCCTGGTATGCAGGATATTATTATCCACGTCCCTGGACATGGGGTTTCAATTGGGGTTATAATCCCTGGTATGGATGGAGTATGGGCTATGCTTACAACTATGGCTGGTTTAACTGGGGTTTTGGTTACGGTTGGGGAAGTCCCTACTATTCTTACTGGGGTGGCGGCGGCTGTGGCTGGTGGGGTCCCCGCGTTTATCAGCCTCCTTATGTTTGGAATCCTTACAGACGATATGGCTATTATGGCGGTAACTTTTACAGGAACAATATTTCGTACGGCGGCCGGTATTACAACGGAAATATTTACAGGAACAGAACCGGCATTGTAACAAGAAATACAACGATTATTAATAACAATACAACCGTTATTAATCGTGGCGGCGGAAGAGTAAACGGAGGGAGATTTGATAACAGCCCCAATGGCAGACAGTCATTCAATAATAACAATTTCGCAAACCGACCACAGAATGGAAGATTTCAGCAAGGAGAAACTACAAGACCAAGCAATGTTTTCAGCGATAGAAACGGAGATGTTTTCCAGCGCAATCAAAGAAGTAATCAATGGCAACAAAGACAATCAAACCAGCAATGGGCTCCTGTTCAGAGAAACGATAACACTATAAACAACCTTAATCGCCAGCAGCAATTAAGAAGCCGTGGTGAATTACAATCGCAGAGTTTTGAAAGAATAAGAAGCAATCCTGGTAGTAGTGGTGGTTTTTCAAGACCTTCGAGTAGCGGTTTCAGCAGACCTTCCGGTGGTAACAGTGGCAGTGGATTCAGCCGGCCATCTGGTGGTGGAGGCGGGGGAAGTTTTAGCCGGCCATCCGGTGGCGGTGGTGGAATTCGGAGAAGATGACAAAATATTTTATTAGTGGCATAAAAAACCTGCTTCGCTGATGAAGCAGGTTTTTTTATTCAGAATATCAACCATCGGCTAATAACTTATAGTTCCATTTGAAACGATTTCATATCCTACACATTTATTAACTTACCCCACTAAACGTTTGCTGTTATGCTCAAAACAAAAATTGCGGGCATTGGTATGTATGTACCTCAACATATAGTAACCAATAATGATCTCTTAAAATACATGGATACCAGTGATGAGTGGATAAAAGAAAGAACAGGAATTAAAGAACGCCGTTTTGCTCATCGCACAGAAGAAACGACAACAACCATGGGTGTTGAAGCAGCCAAGATTGCAATTCAAAACGCTGGTATTGCTCCACAGGATATTGACTTCATCATTTTCGCAACCCTTTCTCCTGATTATTATTTTCCGGGTTGCGGTGTATTGGTACAGCGTGCAATGAAGATGAAAGAAATAGGGGCACTGGATGTACGCAATCAATGCAGTGGTTTTGTATATGCAATAAGTGTTGGCGACCAGTTTATCAAAAGTGGTATGTATAAAAACATACTGGTGATTGGCAGTGAAAAACATTCATTCGGTCTTGACTTTAGTACACGCGGAAGAAACATTTCCGTGATCTTTGGCGATGGGGCCGGTGCAGTTGTGCTGCAGCCAACCACAAAAGAAAACCAGGGGATATTAAGTACACATTTACACAGTGATGGGGAGAGCGCTGAAATACTTGCCATGTATAATCCGGGTACACATGCCAATCACTGGCTGCCACAAAAACTGGCGGACTTTAATGAAGCAGAAATTGGCGATATGTTTATGAGTAATTCCATGGTAGATAAAGCTCAAAACTTTCCTTTTATGGATGGCCAGTCTGTATTTAAAAAAGCAGTTATAAAATTACCAGAAGTGGTTATAGAATCATTGAACGCAAATGGATACAAAGCTTCTGATATTAATATGCTGATCCCCCACCAGGCAAACTTACGTATCAGTCAATATGTACAGCACCAATTAGGCTTGCGCGACGACCAGGTGTATAATAACATACAACGCTATGGAAATACTACTGCAGCGTCCATACCCCTTGCTTTGTGCGAAGCCTGGAAAGAAGGAAAAGTAAAAGAAGGTGATTTGGTTTGCCTTGCTTCATTTGGTAGCGGGTTTACATGGGCAGCCGCTTTGTTAAAGTGGTAATATTTTTGCCGCAGATAAATTGAGGAAAGGTTTTTGGATATAGATTAGTATGAAAAATTTTCTATTTACAGTTTTATTATTTTTTGTCTTCTCCGCTTTTTCACAGGATAATGCTGAATGGAAAATTATTCTCGATAAAAAAACTATTTTTTCTGCAAAACAGGAAGACGAACAAAGGAATATTGACACAGTATGCCTTTCCGATATTAAACCCAATAAAAATTTTACTATTTACTATTCCGAAACAATTAATCACTCTAAAAAAAGCTGGAAACGGATAATAGGTATATATAATGAAGCAGATAAAGAGTTGATCCGGAAAGAGGCTGTTCCTTTACGATTAAATACATCGCAGATCAGAAAATGGCTTATTGATAATAAGAAAATTAAAATTTACACCTGGTCTTTGCCAAAAGATCCGAAGGAGGCTGCAAGAGTTCGTGTACGAAGAGTACATTTGTGCACTATTGTGCTGAAATAAAACCGAACAGAACAGCATAACGACTATTCTGCATGGAGCGTAGCATTATTTATGTCATCAACCCTATATCGGGAACAAGAACAAAAAAGGACCTGCAGCAGTACATTGAAAAAACAACAGCGGCAAAAAAAATCCCTTTTTATATTTTCCCTTCTGTAGCCAGCGGAGACTACTCTTTTCTTCATTCAGTTATCCGGGAAAAAAAGATTACCGATATCGTTATTGCTGGTGGAGATGGAACGGTGAGTCAGGTGGTAGGCAGTTTATTAAAATTTGATATAAATTTTGGCGTTATCCCATGCGGTTCGGGTAACGGGCTTGCTTTAACCGCAGGTATTTCGAAAAAGCCTGAAAAAGCATTGGATATTATTTTTACTGGTGTGGCGAATAAGGTAGATGGTTTTATGATCAATGATAGCTTTTCCTGCATGCTTTGCGGCCTCGGCTTCGATGCAAAAGTCGCCCACGAGTTTGCCAAACAACCGAAAAGAGGTCTCGGCACCTATGCAGCAGTGATAAGAAGGAATTTTTTATCTGCCCCTTCTTACCGGTTTCAATTAGATAGTAATGGTATTAAATTTTCAACCGACGCTTTTTTTATAAGTATTGCCAACAGCAACCAGTTTGGAAATAATTTTACAATTGCACCGAAAGCTCTCTTATCAGATGGCCTTTTAGATATAGTTGTCGTTAAAAAAATGGCGAAGCCGCTTTTATTATTAACCATAATGAAACAGGTACTTGCGGGA
>JAFDYH010000087.1:46884-51365 GCA_018267535.1 Bacteroidota bacterium | reverse complement strand
ATACTAGGCCAAGACCGCCGCCAATAGCAATCAATGAAAAGTAAACAGCTACAGGTTCTACTCGGGTTGGTATCATTAATGTATCGATCAGGAAAGCAAGCAAAAGACCTACACCAGCGCCTACCAGCAATAACCCCCATTTCAGGTTTCGGTAAGGAGCCGGCCTGTTGGCATATTCTTTTGGGTTCAACCCTTTTTCAATCATTGCCAGGTTTTCCTTTTTTTGCATATAAACAATGCCGAAAATCAGGGTAAAGAATCCAAGTGGAACTAAAATCGGAATTAACATTTCTGCTCCATTCATAATTGTAAGATTTATCTTTTAGTAAATTTTGTTTGTCTTTGTTCTCTATGACTACCGTTTCTGATTTCAGGTTACAGCCGTCTTAAAGAACTTTTAATCAATCGGTTTATGGAATATCTGACTCGGGTTGATTCCGACAGGTTACATTTTTTTGGGAAAAATTTAGGCCCTTTCAAAATTGACAGCTTAAAAGATAGGAAGTTCTGGTATCTCTTAATTATATAGTAGCAATTCCAAAACTCTAAAACTTAGTTTTGAAACAACGAATTTTGTAACCTGCCATCGACAAGGGTAGTCTTAGTCAGGGAATGTCAACCGGGCCTTCAGATATTGAAATCATCAACAGAGTATTGAAAGGTGAACATCAGGCATATGCTGAACTGGTAACCCGTTACCAGAACTATGTATTCACTCTTACCTTACGCTTTATTAAAAGCCGGGAAGATGCTGAAGAAGTATCCCAGGACATTTTTGTAAAAGCGTATCGCTCACTGGCCGATTTCAGGGGAGCATCCAAATTCAGTACCTGGTTGTATACAATTGTAAATACAACCTGTATTACTTTTTTAAGAAAGAAGAAACCGGAAATTCAATCGCTGGATAATGAAAGGGTGTTTGAAACGGCTGCGAACAGGGATTCCGGCTTTAATGCAAACCAGGTGGAGCAAAAATCGAAACTGAATATGGTAAATGCTGCCATCAAAATGTTGAGCCATGACGATTCGGAAATATTGACCCTGTTCTATAAAGCTGAACAAAGCCTTGAAGAAATAGGAAGAATATTGGGGTTAGAATCGAATACAGTAAAAGTACGCCTGCATAGGGCAAGAACAAGATTAAAAGAAAAAATGGAGTCAGCATTTAGCGAAGAAGTAAAAAATATGTATTCCTGATATACGGAAAGCTCTTTCTTCAAAAATATTTTCATGTTGGTTAAAAATAAATAGTATGAACAAGGAGATTCTTAATTCCCCTCTGGGAAATGGGGATATAGAAACCAGGTTGTGGGATTATATTGATGGGGTTTGTCCGGCAGAGGAAAAGTCTGTGATTGAAATGCTGGTGCAGGAAAACATTGAATGGAGGGAAAAATATCATGAGTTGCTCGATATGCACCAGTTGATGCATTCCTCCGACCTTGAAACACCATCCATGCGTTTTACAAAAAATGTAATGGAAGAAATTTCCAGGCACCAGATTGCACCAGCCGCTAAAACCTATATTGATAAAAGGGTAATCTGGGGAATTACAATTTTCTTTATCACTATGATTGTTGCCTTCCTTGTTTATGGTTTTGGCCAGATAGACTGGTCTTCTTCATCAGGCAACGGAACTATAGATAAATATGTCAATGAAAACCTTGACAAAGTAAATGTCAGCCGTTTCTTCACTGGTACCTACATGACTGTATTTATGATGATCAATGTAATTCTTGGGTTAATGCTGCTTGACCGATACCTCGCCAATAAACGTAAACAATTCAATAAAGAAGCTTGATGATGCAGATCGTCAGGCCCGGTAAAAAGTCTTCCTTTTCAGGGAGGCTTTATTTTTTATGCGATGTAATATCTATTAATCAACTGCATCTGTATGTAAAATTTTAGACAAACCAAAAATCGCAATTCTCTTACCATTACCTTCAATACAATCACCCTGATATTTAACTGAAAGAATAAGCAGGCAGAGTTTGAAGCCGGAACGGTTAACCGCCTGAGAAATACATCAATTCTTCTTTTAAGTTCAAAAAGGGGTATTTTTCCTGCAATAGTTTTGCTTTAGTAAAATGATTAACTAAAAATTGCTGATGTGCTTTTGTATCCGGCTGAAAGGCTTTGTGCTTAGCGGCTATCACGATCTTTTTTACTTCCTGCATCAACTGCCGGGAATCATTATCAATATAATTCGCTGCAAATTTTTCAAGTACAAATTCTGTTGCCATATAATTCGGGTGAACAAGGTCTATATCATAAAAGCGGTAATCCCGTAATACATCAATCACCAGTTCATATGCCGGGAAATAATAGAGGCGGTCAAATTTATTTACCAGATGATGAACTGCTTCAATCAATCGGGCCTTGCTGCGGTTATTTTCAATTACACCATCCCGTATATGACGTACAGGACTAACCGTAAAAATGATCTTTAGGTCCGGGTTGAATTGCAATAACTGGTGATAACAATTATCGAGCTGCGAAATGATGGTATCAGTTTCGAGCAAATGTTTATGGAACCATTGGGCTGGGGCCCGGTGGCAGTTGGCAACGGACTCTTCCAATCCCGCTGAAGGCGGGGCTTCAGAAAACTCCTCAAAATATTGTTTTGTTAAACGGTAAGAAAAGGAGGAACCCAGTGTAATAATCATCCAGTCAGCCTGCTTCAGGAAATCGTGTGCCTTTTGCTGCGATTCGTTGATGAGGTATAAACCTTCTTCCCTGCTGATATTGGAAAAACGGCTATGGTGCTGCCAACTGTTCCATATTTCATTCAGGGAAAACAAATCTGCTTCTGCATATTTTTTATTATGTACATAAGATACCAGGCTTTTACAAACACTTACCGGGTCAAATAAAATACCATTGGGATTTTGCAGAACAGGAAATTTCAGTTCCTGCAGTGCATTCCCGATATGCTCAGTGAAACAGGAACCTGTGAGTAAAATTTTATCCTGGTAATTGATTGTCAGCGCCGGCTTTTTTATATCAATATCCAACATGAAATCCATAAAAAATCCTTTATATAAAAATCCCCGATGCAATAGCAAGACTTTCCGTCAGCGCATCTTTGTTAAGTTTACCCAACATATTATGTTTTTCAAAATAATCAATCATCCATTCACTGTTCATATTACCCACCAGTTCATTATTAGCCATCGGGCAGCCGCCAATACCTTTTAAAGCACCGTCAAAACGCAGGCAACCGGCCTTGACCGCGGCTTCCAGTTTTTCTTTCCAGGCTTCTGCGGTAGAATGAAGATGAACGCCAATTTCAATCTGTGGCAATACATCAATCAGGTGCCTGGCAACGGTGAAAACCTGGTTGGGTGATGCCAGACCTACCGTATCGGCAAGTGAAATAATATTAACTCCCATCGCAGTGAGTTGATTGGCCCAGCTATACACTATTTCCTCTGAATAAGGGTCACCGTAAGGGTTACCGAAACCCATCGAAATATAAATCACCAATTGCTTTTTCTTATGAATACAGATTTGCTGTATTGCCTCTACCCTTTTCAGTGATTCATAGATAGACGAATGTGTATTCCGTTGCTGAAAAGTTTCCGATACGGAAAAAGGAAATCCCAAAAAAGTAATTTCATCATATACACCAGCATCTTCTGCACCTCTTGTATTCGCAATAATGGCTAAGAGCCTGGATGAACTGTCGCTCAATTTCAATCCTTTGATGACTTCGCCTGTGTCTGCCATTTGCGGAATCGCTTTGGGAGAAACAAAGCTCCCAAAGTCAATAGTGTCAAAACCCACCTTTAATAAGGAGTTTATATATTCCACTTTTTGTTCAGTAGGAATCAAACGCTTCCATCCCTGCATTGCATCCCTCGGACATTCAACCAGCTTTATTTTTCGTTTCATAAAGAAACGTAAAGTTAAGCCAAGAGATTAAAAACTATAACACAGGTTCCTGACCTCAGTAGGTTGATAAATTCCGATTTTTTGAATGGCAAAAAAACAGATCATTTCCTGTTTGCTCTGCAGAAAGAAAAATAGATAAAAGACAAAAGGGGTATCTATTTAACAGGTTGCTTTGTATCAAAAACAAAAACGCTAAATACAAGCCAGGTATTTTTTGCAAAAAATACCACGAGACCGGTAATATGATCCGGTTCTGTGCAACGGTAACGCTCCTTAATAAAGAATGAGCGTTATCGTTGCAATATTTGCAAGAAGCTTGTTTACCACTGCAAAATACAGTTAGCAAACGCCTTTCTATGAAAATAGTTTTAAATCATTAAACCCATACCAAAACTTAAATCAACAAATATGAAAAGGCTTCTCCTGCTGATCCTCTTAATCGCAATGATTATTCCTGCTTTACAAGCCCAGGCTGATTCAGCCAGGAAAAATCATGCAAAAATTATTTATGCACGACTATTATCAAAAAAGCAAAAGACAAACACAGGACGGCTTTTTGCTGGCGGGAACCGGTATTGGTGTATTAT
>JAFDYH010000087.1:29324-46859 GCA_018267535.1 Bacteroidota bacterium | reverse complement strand
CCCTAAAACCTTTGTTTCATCACTTCATATAAAATAATCCCTGTTGCAACAGATACATTGAGTGATTCAAACCCTCCTTTCATAGGTATTTTTATCTTTTCATCACATATTTTCATCAGTGCAGGATAAACTCCCTTCTCCTCACTACCCATCACAATCGCAACAGGCTCTTTGAAATCACAATCAAAAATATTTTTTTCAGCGGTCATTTCGCTGGCAAAAACTTTTATACCGTTCAAATGTAAGTCATCCACTGCTTTCATTAAACTGTTTACACGGCAAACAGGAATTCTCTCCAATGCACCTGCCGATGTAAGAATGGCATCTTCATTTAATGCCCCCACTCCTTTATCCGGAATAATTATGGCATGAACACCACAGCAAAGCGCTGTTCTTGCAATACCGCCAATATTACGGATATCGGTTATCCCGTCAAGTATAAGCAATAAAGGAACATCTCCCTTTTCAACGGTGAATGAAATTATTTCCTGCAGGTCATAATATTTTACTTTGGAGAGAAGAGCTACAACCCCTTCATGGTTTGTAACATTAAAGCCATTTAATTTGGCTACAGGAACATAATTAACCGGAATGCCGGATTGTAATGCAATTTTTTTTATTTCATTTACCTGATTACCGGATACTTTTGCATCCATGTAAATACGATCTAACTGCTGGCCGGAATGAATTGCATCAATTACTGCCTGCCGGCCAATGACCATAGAGTTTTTTTTGGGTCTATGTTGCTGACGGAAATTTTTCACTGTACAAAGAATGTTAAAAATTATCTATTGCATTAGAGTAAACCCTCGTTTATCATCAGCCTTATTTTTTGAATAGCAGCCACAGATATTGCGTCTGTGATAATACCTTCCTGCACCATTTGATAGGCTTCAGAAAAAGGAATTTTTTTAACCAGTATCTTTTCAGTCTCCTCCGGCATTGCATTTTTTAGTTGTAATTGCTGTGCCAAAAAAACAATGCAAAGTTCATCGCTGACAGAGTTAGACAAATAAAGCCTCATGGTTTCCGTCCACTTTGCGGCAACCAGCCCTGTTTCTTCTCTTAGCTCTCTTTTTGCAGCTTCTAATGGATCAGTGCCTACAATGCCTCCTCCTTCCGGTATTTCCCAACTATACTGGTTGATGGTAAAACGATATTGCCCAACTATCCATATATTCATCTCGTCGTCCAACGGAATAATTCCAACCGCTATATTTTTAAAATGAACTTTCCCATAAATACCCTTACCGCCAGTGGGATTGATTACGTCGTATTCTGTTACATGGATCCAAGGGTTATCATAAATATTCTTTTGTGAAACTATTTTCCAGGGATTTTCTGTTTCATTCATACCATTAATAATTAAACCAGTTTCAAAAATAAACCCGTAAGCTTTTACAACTTACGGGTTTTCTTTTATAAAGAAGCTTCTTATTTTAAACCAAATGCCTTTTTCACTTTGGGTACATAGTCCAGTTTTTCCCAGGTAAACAATTCAACTTTCTTCTTTGCAATTTTACCGTCAGGAGATACAAATGTCTTTTCCACTATTTCCGACTTGCGGCCCATATGACCATATGCGGCTGTTTCGCTGTAAATCGGGTTACGCAATTTCAACCGCTGCTCGATGAAATAAGGGCGCATATCGAAAATAGTTTGCACTAATTCCCCGATTTGTCCATCGGTCATATTTACTTTAGCAGTGCCAAAAGTATTAACGTTGATACTTGTCGGTTGTGCCACACCGATAGCATAAGAAACCTGTACCAGTATTTCATCCGCTACACCCGCTGCGACAAGATTTTTGGCGATATGCCTTGTTGCATATGCCGCACTGCGGTCTACCTTGCTGGGATCTTTACCACTAAATGCACCACCACCATGGGCCCCTTTACCACCATAGGTATCCACGATAATTTTTCTTCCGGTTAATCCTGTATCTCCATGTGGGCCTCCGATCACAAATTTTCCTGTCGGGTTAATATGGTATTTTATATTATCGTTGAAAAGCTTTGCATATTTTTTATACTTAGCTTTTACCCTTGGGATCAATATTTTAATAATATCTTCTTTGATTTTCGCCAGCATTTTGGCTTCGGTGTCAAAATCGTCGTGTTGAGTAGAGACTACAATAGCATCTATGCGTACCGGTTCGTTATTATCATTGTATTCAAGTGTTACCTGGCTCTTTGCATCGGGGCGGAGATATTTTATCTGTTTATTTTCCCTTCTCAATGCTGCTAACTCTATCAAAATTTTATGGGCAAGATCCAATGCCAGCGGCATATAATCTTCAGTTTCATTTGTTGCATAGCCGAACATCATTCCCTGGTCACCGGCACCCTGTTCTTCTTTTTTCTTTCTGTCAACACCCTGGTTAATATCTGATGATTGTTCATGTATTGCTGAGAAAACCCCGCAGGAATGTGCTTCAAACATATACTCGCTCTTCGTATACCCTATTTTACGGATAACACCACGGGCTATCTCCTGTACATCCAGATAAGCTTTTGATTTTACTTCACCGGCTAGTACAACCTGGCCTGTAGTCACCAACGTTTCACAAGCTACTTTACTCTGCGGGTCAAATGCTAAAAAGTTATCAATAAGGGCATCAGATATCTGGTCAGCCACTTTATCCGGGTGTCCTTCAGAAACACTTTCAGAAGTAAACAAATAAGGCATAAAATTTTTAGATTTAAAATGGGTTATTTATATAAAAACCGGGTGCAAAGATAACACCCGGCCCAATTCAATTATCAACCGTATATCCACTAAATTTTTGAGTAAATTATCCGCAATCGCATGCGGTTCGGATTTATCCCTGAGACGTCGCCACCATACACTTTTACCCTGCCGGTAGTACTGGTCGTATTTACATATGAAGCGTAAAAAAAGTCTGTTCCTCCAAGATCAAATGTATTTAAGGAAATGTACGGCGCATGCAGCCGTAAAGTATAAACCGGAGCTTTCCCCATTACGATATTTTGCACATACCGTGATATATTTAATCGCCATTCCTTTACAGTATTAGCGCCATCTATTGCATTTTTACCGGAAAACCCAAAAGTTGGATTAGTGCCAATAATCGACCCTGTATTTTGATCCCGAATGTTCATGTCATAAGGAATAGACCGGTAGAGGTTCTTTACAGAATCAAAAGCATCGAGATATAAATACTGGGGAGGAGTAAAAATGGCATCCAAAGGGTCTGAGTATACCTGCTTTACGATTAATTCAGCGCGATGTATGATCCGGTTATTGAGGCTGCCCAGTCCGGGTATTTTAATTTTTGCAAATGACCCGGGCTGTGCCTGAATAAATGCATAGTCCTGCGGAGTTACCAATCCCTGATAAGAAGCTATCTGTGAAGCTGTATAATCCCGCTGTAAATAATTCGACGACGCCGAAGTAGTAGTAAAGACAAAATCAGTTACAGTAGTATCCTTTTTTCCATGGTTATATCTATAGTATACAGATAATTTAGAAGCGACCAGGTTTATTCCTATCAATGCATTTCCCGTTCCGCCCGGAACTATGGCAAAACCCTTAAAAAAAGTATTAAAAATAGAGTCGCTTAAGTAAGCATTATTCCCGGCTGTAGAAGAATCATAAGCCAGCAGTCGCTGGCCAAAGGAATTATCCAGTTTTATCCTTAACTGGTGGGAGGCGCTGTCTTTAAAAAGATGAACAGAGTCGTCAAGATCCTTTGGCGTATATGTGGCATTTCCAAGCATTGCCGAATATGCGATATTATTTTGCCTGACAAGATAAGCGCTATCCCATCTGAAATCAGAGGATTGGTCTACCTCATATACATTAACCGACTGAGGAATGGTAGTATCACCAAAAGTGTTCACATATTTTAAAACAAGTATAACTGAATCCAACCCTATAAGGCTGTCGGGTTTGCTGAACGGAAAGGAAAACCGGAAAGAAGCCGGTTTTAATTGTGTAAATATGGTTCCTGTACTTGTACCGAATAAAGGATCATTGGTAATATTCCCAAGGAAATGAACATCTGTTGGCCTGGCTCTTAATGAATCGGCATCGGGTGGTATTAAAGAAAAAATCCCGTTGTATACTTCTACTTCTAATGTGGTATCAAACGTCGTTATATTGTCAACCGCGGGGATTAAGTCACCGCCGATAGTAGAAGCGTCATTAATTTTTTTGCAGGAAGAAAAGAGTGTCAGGGTTGTGATGGCAATAATTCCGGGTAAACAACACAAATATTTAGACTTCACAGATAAAATTTAACCTGGTTAGAGAAAATGATATTTTAGCGAATTTTGGTTTCACCGGCGAAAATACCATTTTCGTATATTCAGATTAACAATCTGACTGTTTTTACAAAACTTTGGCAATTGGACGCTGTTTTTATACACAGCATCAATTTTATAATTGATAAGAAAGTAAAACGGCAGTACCTTCTTACACTGCTACCAGGATTACATCCATTTAATTTGAATACTGAAGATTGGGGCCTATTCAGTTAAATCTTTATAAAGCTGTATGTATTCTGAAAGATCGGATTCCGGGTTGAATAGCAACGTTTTTTTGCCTCTTACTTTCGAAAACTCTTCTACAAGCTTCTTGTCAATTTTTTCAGCCCCAAAAGTGATCGCGTCTGCATAAGTAGCGCCTCCCCGAAACATGGCTGTATTATTGGCATCTTTGAAGGGCTCAAGCTCTTTTTCTTTCAGGGTAGTATGAATAAGCGCCTTTTTTACAAAATCACTTCCCAGCTTTTCTTTAAAAGTGTTCTGGCCAATCGTGTAAACTATTTTGCTATGAGAAAATACCGGCTCTTTTTTGTACACCGTTTTCAGGTAGGCAGGTATTAGTCCAGTCATCCATCCACTGCAATGGATAATATCCGGGGGCCAGCCAAATTTTTTTACTGTTTCCAAAGCTCCCCTGCAAAAAAATATTGTACGAAGTCCATTATCCTCAAACCATTTATCATGCTCGTCGGTAAACACAAATTTCCTTTTGAAAAGATCCTCATTTTCAAGAAAATAAACCTGGAGACGGGCATTGGGAAGAGAAGCTACTTTTATCTGGAGAGGCATGTCATCATTATCCACCGATACATTGATTCCCGACAAACGCACCACTTCGTGCAGCCGGTGACGGCGTTCATTGATTATTCCAAACCTCGGCATTATACAACGGACTTCCAGGTTATTATCGTTTGCTTTTATAGCAAGCTTATTTACGATTTCCGAAAATTCTGTCAACTCGAGATAAGGAGACATTTCATTGGCAATAAATAAAATTCTTTTCTTTGCTGACATGTGTGTCCCTTTTGGTTAAAGTACAATGCCGAGCTGAAAATGTGTCGCCGGCAAAAATACAAGGGCGCAAAGGTAGCTAAATTATATTAAAATCGCACCAGACAGGGGTTCTGCTTCAAATCAACGGCCATGGTCATATTTAAAAAAGTCAGTGATCTTCAAAAATTTATCTCCCTTTACGGCAAAGGAGGTCATGATATCGGCTTTGTTCCTACCATGGGTGCATTGCATAAAGGCCACATATCATTGATCCAAAAATCGAAAAAAGAAAACAAATTGACATTGGCTTGCATTTTTGTCAATCCCACACAATTCAATGATCCAAAAGATTACGAGAAATATCCTGTTACCATTGAAAACGATATTGAACTACTGGAAGAAGCCGGCTGCGACCTGCTCTTTTTGCCCGATGTGCGGGAAATATATCCGGCGGGAACCAGGCAAGAACGGAAATATGATCTTGGATACCTTGAAACAGTACTCGAAGGAGAATTCAGGCCCGGTCATTTCCAGGGTGTTTGCATGGTTATTGAGCGTCTACTAACTATTATCAAGCCTCATCAGCTTTACCTGGGCCGAAAAGATTACCAGCAATGTATGGTTATAAAAAAACTGACAGAATTAATAGGCCTCGACAAAATAGTAAAGGTTCGCATCTGCCCCACCCTGCGTGAAAAAGACGGCCTGGCAATGAGTAGCCGCAATATGCGCCTGAATGATGAAGAAAGAAAAACAGCAACCGTAATTTATAAAGCACTTCAAAATATCAAAGAAACTATCAGAAAAGGGAATACACAAACAGTAACAAATAATGCAAAAAAACTGCTATCAGAAAATGGCTTTAAACCTGACTACGTCGAAATAGCTGATGCCGCTAGCCTGCAATTGATAAATGATTGGGATGGGGAAAGAAAAATTGTCGCTCTCATTGCTGCATTCCTGAACGGAGTCAGGCTGATCGATAATATGGAATTGAATTAGTAGTTCTATTCAAAAAATCCGTTCTTTTCTTACTGTGATTAACTTTTAGTTCTACTAATTAGTTTGCAGCCAAAATGATAATTTTACAGTAAGCATGAATAGCCCGTTACAGTCAATAAAAATATTTGCAATAGCAATAATAGCCGGTGCAACCTTATTCGGGGGCGTTGCAATTTTTTTGAATAAAATCGGTCGTGTGCCTATGGCTCCCAGCCTTGATCCTGCAATCAGTTATGCAGGTATTATTATTGCAGCAGCCTGCATTGCTATTTCCTTTCTTTTTTTTAAAAAAAGAAGTGAGGCTGCAGCAGAGGCTAATGAAACCGATAAATTAAATCTTTTTCGTTCTGCAATCATAATCCAGTTCGCACTGGTTGATGCTCCCGCGATTTTTAATGTAATCGCCTACCTGCTGGGCGGCAACCACCAAAGCCTCGTTATACTCGCCTGCTGCATTATTGTTATGCTGGTCCAGTTTCCGACAGATGATAAGTATAACCGGTTTGGTGAATAAAAGAAAGTTTCCGGCAGCTACTCAACCGATTTTTCCCTCCGCGTAAAACACTTACTTTTGTCCGCTATGGAAATTGAAGTTTTAAAATCTAAAATACACAGGGCAGTTATTACAGAAGCCAATCTTAATTATGTTGGAAGTATTACATTGGATGAAGACCTGATGAATGCTGCCAATATTATTGAAAATGAAAAAGTGCAGGTTGTCAATGTAAATAACGGAGAGCGCCTTGAAACGTATGTTATCCGGGGTAAAAGAGGCTCAGGAATTTGTTGCCTGAATGGCCCCGCCGCACGCAAAGGAATGGTTGGGGACGTGGTTGTCGTTATTTCGTATGCAAACATGGATTTTGAAGAAGCAAAAAAATTCAAACCCTGGATCGTTTTTCCGAAAGAAGGTAACCGGATTTAGCATTCATTAACTTCTGATTCTTTATTTTATTATCCTTTTGTTTTGCGGATTGATTTCATCGCCTTATTTTACAGGCAATGAGCAAAAGATTAGTCACGATATTTCAATATGTATTTTTCTTTTCCCTTGGCCTTTTTTTTGCGTGGCTATCTGTAAAAGATATCAATAAAGAAAGATGGGCGAACATTAAAACCTCAGTGGCCCAGGCCAGGCAATGGTTATTCATCCCGGTATTAATCATAATACTTATTAGTCATTACAGCCGTACGTTGCGATGGAAAATATTGATGGAACCATTGGGTTATAAGCCTTCCACATTCAATACATTCGCTGCAATGATGATTGGCTATCTTGTAAACCTGGGTGTACCCCGTCTGGGTGAAGTAATCAAATGTACAATCCTTGCCCGCTATGAAAAGATCCGTGCCGACAAGCTGGTCGGAACGATCGTTGTTGAAAGAACATTTGACCTGATCTGCCTGATTATTGTATTCGTCCTGTCGCTCGTTCTGGAAGGAGATATTATTGGTGGCTATATGAAAGAAAAGCTGGCCGTATTCCTGGGTGATAATGCCGGCAATATCTCTACTGAAAAAATAATAATCTTAATAAGTATTTTCATTGTGTTGATCGTTGCTGGTTATTTTTTACTCAAAAGGTTTGGCCATATTGATGCTGTAGGAAAAGTAAAAAAAATATTATCCGGTGTATGGCACGGGTTAAACAGTGTACGGTTTATTAAACATAAAGGTCTCTTTATTTTTCATACCATATTAATCTGGTCATTATACCTGATGGGGACAACAGTCGGATTATATGCTTTAAAAGAAACCAGTCATCTAGGCATTCCCGGCGGGCTTGCCACTTTAAGTGTAGGTAGTATCGGCATGATTGTAACACCGGGAGGGATTGGCGCTTACCCCTTACTGGTATCCGAACTGATGGGATTATATGGTCTTGATAGCGCCACCGTAGGCACTGCATTAGGATGGTTATTATGGACGGCACAGACGCTTATTACTGTCGTTGTTGGTTTTATTTGTTTTTCCCTTTTATCGGCTTTCAATAAAAACCGCCTCTAATCAATAGTGGCTCTCAAAAACTTAATACACCCCATTCAGTTTGTTTGCTAATTTTATAAGACTGAGATATTATACATGGCGCATAAGTTTAAAACCATTCCACGGGATATAAGTTGGCTTTCATTTAACGCACGGGTATTGCAGGAAGCGGCAGATCCTTCGGTGCCGTTAAGAGAACGAATCCGCTTCCTGGGCATCTTTTCCAATAACCTCGACGAGTTTTTCAGAGTGCGGGTGGCAGCTTTGAAAAGAATGGTTGAGTTTGGCAATAAGAAGGGTAAAATAAACATGCACCTGGAAAGTAACCCGGATAAAATCCTGCAGGAAATACAGATGCTTGTGCTTAACCAGCAAAGTGAGTTTAACCGCATCTGGGAAGGCATACTTGAAGAATTGAAAAATGAGAAAATCTTTTTGGTTACGGAAAAGGAGTTAACTAAAGAACAAAAGGAATTTGTAAGAAGATATTACGAAGATGAAGTAAGTGCGAATGTAATTCCCTTAATGATTGAAAGTATTCCCAACTTCCCTTTTCTGCGCGACAAATCGATTTATCTCGGAGTTATGATGTGGAAGAAGGATAGCTTGCTGAAAAGAAAATATGCTTTGATTGAAATACCCAGCCGTGTGCTGGGGCGATTTATTATTCTCCCCTCGCCTTCCATCGGCGAACATCATATCATTTTACTGGAGGATGTTATCCGTTTCAACCTACCTGAGATATTTTCTTATTTTGGGTACGATCAATATCAATCGAATATTTTTAAAGTAACCCGGGATGCCGAAATAGATATTGATACCGACGTTGCAACCTCTCTTATTCAAAAAATAGAAAAGGGTTTGAAGAACAGGCGTAAAGGAAAACCAGTACGCTTTGTATATGACCGTGAAATGGATCCCGGTTTGCTGGAATACCTGATCCGCCGGATGAATCTCGCTAAAAGGGATAACCTTATTCCCGGCGGACGTATTCATAATTTCAGGCATTTTATGGATTTCCCGGAAAGTGTTTTTAAACAACAAAAACAAAAACGCAATTCCATCGATCATCCCCTGGTGCTGGACAGGCGTGTATCGGATGTAATTATGGAAAGGGATGTCATGCTGCATTTCCCCTATCATTATTTTAACCCAGTAATCGATTTATTGCGCGAGGCCGCCATTGATCCGGCCGTAACTTCTATACGCATCACCTGTTATCGCCTCGCTGAGCAATCCAGGATAATTAACGCCCTGATCAATGCAGTACGCAATGGAAAGCAGGTAACGGTAATGCTTGAACTAAGTGCACGTTTTGATGAGGAAGCCAACCTGGAGTGGAAAGAAAGGCTGGAAGATGAAGGGGTAAAAGTATTGATTGGCGTACCCGGCATGAAAGTACATGCCAAACTCTGTATCATAAAAAAAAGAATGAATGACCGCTCTGTTCAATATGGATTTGTAAGCACCGGGAACCTGAATGAAAAAACAGCCCGGCTTTATGCAGATCATTGCCTACTCACCTCCAATCAAAAAATAATGGCGGATGTAAACAGGATATTTAATTTTCTGGAACAACCCAAAACAGGCGAGCACTGGCTTCGTCAATGCAAAACGATTATACCCAGCCCGATTGGTACAAGAAGGTTTATCAGCAAACAGATAATGCATGAAATAAAAAATGCAAAAAGAAAAAAACCGGCACAAATCACTTTGAAAATGAATTCCCTTTCTGACCAGGAACTGATTGAACAGTTGCATGAAGCCGCAAAAGCAGGGGTTGAAATCCGTTTAATTGTCCGTGGGATTTTTTGTATGCTTTCCGAAAATTCAAAATTCAAAAAGAAAATCAATGCAATCAGTATAATTGATGAATACCTTGAACATGCACGTGTGTGGGTATTTCATAATGGGGGCAAAGAAAAAGTTTATATATCTTCGGCCGACTGGATGGTTCGCAATCTTGATCATCGTATTGAAGCTACCTGTCCTGTAACAGAAGAGTCGGTAAAAAACGAGCTGATGGATATTCTGAATATTCAATTGAGTGATACCGTAAAAGCGAGGATACTTAATAATGAATTGAATAACGAATATGTGAAAGCTGGAAAAGGGAAAAAGAAAATACGGTCGCAAATTGAAACCTACCAGTATTTGTATAAAAAAACACTAACCCATAGTGAGACTGGCAGCCATTGATATCGGTAGTAATGCCGCACGATTATTGATTTCTGATGTTATTCCCGGGTCAAAGGGACGACCTGAGTTTGTTAAAGTAGCCCTTGTACGTGTTCCGCTCCGTCTTGGTTTTGATGTATTCGACAAAGCGGAGATCTCGCCAGTGAAAACTGAAAAAATCCTTAAAACAATTAAGTCTTATAAATACCTGCTGGATGTGTATGACGTAAAACACCTGAAAGCCTGTGCTACCTCCGCCATGCGGGATGCACGTAACAGCGGGGAAATAATCAAAAAAGTAAAAACGGAGACAGGCATTGAAATTAAAGTGATCAGCGGGCAGGAAGAAGCTTCCTTTATTTACGAAAATCATATCGCCGAAGGAATGACAGACATAGAGTCTTACCTCTATATAGATGTAGGGGGTGGCAGTACAGAGTTGACTTTTTTCAGCGACGGCAAATTGATATTTAAAGAATCCTTCAATATTGGTACAATCCGTTTATTAAAAAACCAGGTCACCGAATCACAATGGGACGAAATGAAGGAATTCATTAAAGCCAAAACAAAGGGGTATCACCATGTTACCGCTATTGGTTCCGGAGGTAATATCAATAAAATATTCTCCCTTTCTAAAAGAAAAGAAGGCAAGCCTTTGCCTTTGGATTTGTTGAGAGATTATTTCAAGGAATTCAGTAATCTTTCTGTAATACAACGTATTTCTTTATATAAATTAAGGGAAGACCGTGCCGATGTAATTGTTCCTGCTTTACTAATTTATATAAATGTCATGCGCTGGGCCGATGCGGAAGAAATATATGTTCCCAAAATAGGGCTTGCAGATGGATTGATTTATACGTTGTATGAAGAAGTAAAAAAAGAATATGCCCTTCCCTGATCTCTCCCGATTCAGAAAATAATTCTATCTTTTCGCGATAATCATTTATTCAGTAAAACAGAATTATGTCTGTCAATAAAGAAGTAAAGCGCATCACCACCAATACGCTGCAAAAAATGAAATCCTCCGGTGAAAAGATTTCAATGATTACCGCTTATGATTTCTCGTTTGCAAAAATCTTTGATTCGGCAGGTATTGACGTGATATTGGTGGGTGATTCAGCATCGAATGTAATGGCAGGACATGAAACAACTTTGCCGATTACATTGGATCAAATGATTTATCATGCATCCTCTGTAATACGGGGTGTCAGCCGCTGCCTTGTTGTTGTTGATTTACCATTCGGTTCTTATCAATCGAACTCAGATATAGCCCTTGCTTCTGCTATCCGCATTATGAAAGAAACCGGAGCTCATTCTGTAAAACTGGAAGGTGGTGAAGAGGCACTGGATTCCATCCGGAAGATTGTTTCTGCCGGTATTCCCGTGATGGGACATTTGGGATTAACTCCTCAATCGATTTATAAATTTGGTACTTATACCGTGCGGGCCAAAGAAGAAGAAGAAGCAGATAAGCTAAGAAATGATGCGAAGCTGTTGCAGGAAGCAGGATGTTTTGCAGTAGTACTGGAAAAAATTCCTGCTGTACTTGCCAAGGAAGTCTCAGAAAGTATCTCGATTCCAACAATAGGTATTGGCGCAGGCCATTTTTGCGATGGACAAGTATTAGTGATGCACGATATGCTGGGCATCAATACAGAATTCAAACCCCGGTTTCTCCGCCAGTATTTAAATATGCATGAGCAGATTACCGGTGCCGTTCAGAAATATATAAAGGATGTTAAAACCAGCGATTTCCCCAGTGATGCAGAGCAATATTGAAAGGTTTTCTGGCATCTTTGCGTCTAATTCTGAAAATCAAACCAGATGTCCATTCATCGACCAGTTGCCGTTTATGCACTATTATTCTTGTTTATACCGGCGTTTACTTTTGCAATCAATACGTCCCCTGATTCTATAAATAAGGACTCCATACTCATTCATCATAAAAATGATGGAAATACAGCTGAATGGCCATTGTCAAAATTTGAAACTGATGTAAGCACAGATATCAGTTATGCGATTGATAATGATAAGGAAAACCTCTATCTCGCTATGAATATTCCCAACGAAGGCATACAAATGAAACTGGAAAAAATGGGAATGAAATTGTTTATTGATCTGAAAGGAAAAAGAAAGGAAGGCCGGGGCATTGCATTTCCTGTAAAAGATGAAACAGCGCTTACTTCGGCAAAGGATTATAACAAAGCTGCCGGAATTACGGATGAAGAAAATGAAAAACTTAGTCACACTGAAAAAAGTGTTGACAAAAGAACGATACATTCGATGATAGCGCTCAGGCTTAATTATATGAACGTTTTTGGCTTTGAGGGTATTGATACGCATGACCAGGGGCTAAATATGCCAGGAAGTATTAATATCGCTTTTGCGTGGGACACCGCGAATGTATTACATATTGAATATATTGTTCCCCTGAAAATGCTTGAAACAAGAGAATCATTAAATCAAAAGGATATCAGTGTTGGTTGGAAAATAAATGGCATCTATCCTTCCGATAGTTTTCAACAAAGTGGAAGCCGCCGCCGTCCGCGTAACAATGCTTCAGCAGCATATGGCCCCAACACAACTGGATTTGATCCCTCAAGAAAAATTGTAACCCGTGAAACAATAATACGGGAAAATAATTTCTGGGGCCGTTATATAATAAATATTTAAACAGACCTGAAGGCTTCATTTTTCGTGGATGATTTTATTGATCAATAACGCCTGTGCAGGTTAGTCTGGTTTACGATTCTTACCTTTGCGGCTCAATTTGAGACCCATGGATTTTCTAAAAACCCTTCATGTCGGAACGAATAACAAAGGTGTCAGTACCGGCATCCAGTCAATAGAATCTAAAGGCGAAATAATTAATTCTTACTCACCTGTTGACGGAAAGCTGATTGGCTCAGTTATATCTGCCAACAAAGAGAGTTATGAAGCCGTAATAAAGAAAGCCGGTGAGGCTTTTTTGCAATGGCGTTTAATGCCGGCCCCAAAGCGTGGAGAAATCATAAGACAGATCGGAGAAGCATTGCGTAAATACAAAGAACCGCTGGGAAAACTGGTATCGTATGAAATGGGGAAAAGCCTGCAGGAGGGATATGGTGAAGTACAGGAGATGATTGATATCTGCGACTTTGCTGTTGGACTTTCAAGACAATTGCATGGACTAACAATGCATAGTGAACGTTCCGGGCACAGAATGTATGAACAATGGCATCCTTTAGGAATTGTTGGTATCATATCGGCTTTTAATTTTCCGGTAGCTGTATGGAGTTGGAATGCTATGCTGGCATGGGTTTGTGGCGATGTATGTGTATGGAAGCCTTCTGAAAAAACGCCACTATGCGCCATTGCCTGCCAGAACATAACCGGGGAAGTTTTTGCCAAGAACAATGTTCCCGAAGGTGTAAGTTGTTTAATTACCGGGGGGCGGGATATAGGCGAATGGATGTCAGCTGATGAAAGAATACCACTGGTATCCGCAACCGGCTCCACCCGTATGGGGAAAGCAGTGGGGGCTGCTGTTGGTAAAAGACTCGGAAGAGCTTTGCTTGAATTAGGAGGAAATAATGCCATTATTATTTCAAAAGATGCCGATCTGGATATAGCCATAAGAGGGGCTATATTCGGTGCTGTGGGTACATCGGGGCAGCGCTGCACAACAACACGTCGCTTAATTATCCAGGAAGATGTTTATGATAAAGTAAAAAACAGGCTGACTTCCGCTTACAGGCAATTAAGTATTGGCAATCCCCTGGAAGAAAAAAATCATGTAGGACCCCTTATTGACAAAGACGCGGTTAAATTATACATGCAATCTATTGAAGCCTGCAGGAAAGAAGGAGGCAATTTTATTGTTGAAGGAGGTGTGCTGGAGGGCGATGGGTATGAAAGTGGTTGTTATGTAAAACCCTGTATCGCAGAAGCAAAACCAGGATATACAATTGTTCAGCACGAAACATTCGCACCTATCTTATACCTGCTGAAATACAATACCATTGAGGATGCAATCAAAATTCAAAATGAAGTACCTCAGGGCCTCTCTTCATCCATTATGACATTAAACCTTAGAGAAGCTGAAAAGTTCCTTTCTCATGCCGGTAGTGATTGCGGCATCGCCAACGTTAACATTGGTACAAGTGGCGCAGAAATAGGAGGAGCTTTCGGCGGTGAAAAAGAAACCGGTGGCGGACGTGAAAGTGGCAGCGATGCATGGAGAAACTATATGCGCCGTCAAACGAATACAATTAACTATAGCCCTGACCTTCCGTTGGCGCAGGGCATCAAATTTGATCTGTAGGTATTTTATTCACTATTTCTTTAATTTTCAGGAAATAATAGTGGTCTTTGCCCGTTAGTAAAGGTTAGCCACAAAAAAAACAGTGAAACAGATGAAAAAACATCAGCTTCTTTTTTTTGTTTTTATTCTTGCAGGAACAATGATAAAAGCCCAGGTTAAATTTGGTGTTTTAACTGGCGCACATTCAGCCTCTGTATTTGAAACAAATCCAAGTCCCGGATGGTCTGATAATGTAAAAAAATATTACTCTTCCCGTTTCAGTTTTCACGGTGGTGTCGTTTTTGACATCCCATTTTCAGCAAAATCTCCTTTGTATTTTCAACCTGCAATTATTTTTTCCGGTAAGGGCAGGAAATTTGAAAAGCCATCCAGTTCAGATTTGCAGCAAATCGATTATCAGAAAATAAAATTTGTTCACCAACAGCAGTTTTTAAGTTATATAGACATTCCGCTAAATCTTGTATTGAAATTTCCAGTGAGCAGAACTTCCAATTTTATTTTTGGAGGTGGGCCACAGTTTTCATTTTTAGCGGGCGGTAAAGAGACGACGGTTGTAGAAGATAGCACTATACCAAATAACGTTCTCCATATTGGAGCCACCAACAGTCCTCATAAGGGGAGCGGTGCCGGGCAATATAAGTCTCTTGATTTTAACTTAAATGCATTAATTGGATTTGAATTTGACCGGGTATTTCTTACCGTTAACTATTCCAGGAGTTTTGGAAATTTTTATACCGGTAAAGACTATTCCGGCTCGTTCAGGCATAATATTATCGGCGGAACCATCGGTGTTTTCTTTGGTCAACCCAGAAAATCATCTACAAGAGACAGGGATAAAGATGGGATTGTAGATACAGAGGATGGTTGTCCCACGCAACCCGGAACAGCATTGACTAATGGATGTCCGGATAAAGATGGCGACGGTGTGCCTGATAAAATTGATAAATGTCCCGATACTATCGGCGCCGCAAAGAATGCAGGCTGCCCGATACCTGATAAGGATAAAGACGGTGTACCTGATGACCAGGATAAATGCCCTGATGTCGCAGGACTTCAGATATATGAAGGTTGCCCGATACCTGATAAAGATGGTGATGGTGTAAATGACTTTGAAGACAGGTGTCCAACTATCGCGGGACCTGCTTCCAATAAAGGTTGCCCTATTGCAGATACTGATAAAGACGGAATACCTGATAAGGACGATAAATGCCCTAACCAGGCAGGCGTAGCAAAATATAATGGCTGCCCTATACCGGACTCTGATGGAGATGGCTTGGATGATGATAATGATAAATGTCCTTTTACAAAAGGCCCTAAAGAAACAGGCGGCTGTCCCGAAATTAAAAAAGAGGTAATTGATAAAATAAACGAATCTGCCTCACAACTAAAATTCGTAAGTCAGAAAGCAGATTTACAAACCTCTTCTTATAAGGTGCTGGACCAGGTAATAAAAATACTAAAGCAAAACCCCTCTTTAGCATTGACAATCGACAACTATTCAAATGTGCTGAAAACAACTGAAGCCAACCAGAAACTGGCTGTGGAAAGGGCAAATAATATTATGGCGTATATCGGTTTACAGGGTATTGATTGGAACAGGATGAAAGCAAATGGATATGCAACTGATATCCAGCAGCCCAATACACAGGCAAAAAACACGGGTAACAGAACTGAGTTAAAAATTACCAACCAGTAATAAGTCACTGGCCCTGACAGGTTAAACTGATACCAGTATTTTTACTTAGTATCTTTTTTCTTTTCAATCCGGGGTAATATTTTAAAGTTTGGCACGTTTTTGCTTTACTATCAGACAGTTTTGTTTGATATCCTTTAATTCAATATTCAACCCGATGAAAAAACCAATTCTACTTTCAGGTATTTTACTGCTTATTGGTTCCGCATTAATGGCACAAATCAGAGTGGGTATTCTTGCAGGGCCTAATTCATCTTCTGTAATCGAATCCAACAACCTTACAAACTGGAATAGTATTAAAGACAATTATAAATCCAGGCTTGGACTTCATGCCGGTTTTATTGCTGATATCCCGGTTACGGGCAGGTTGTATTTTCAACCCGGCATTCAATTTTCTAACAAAGGAAGAAAGTTTACCCAAACCTATGATACAGCGTCTCATGATACGGCATGGCATAATTATACCCAGTTTGTAAATTATATTGAAGCCCCTTTAAATCTTGTTTTGAAATTTCCCATTGGGAAAAAGGCAAAGTTTATAATCGGTGCAGGGCCTTATATTTCCTTTTTCTTTAACGGAAAGGAAAACGATGAAGTATCGTATAAAAGCGGCGACTTTACTACCAATGAAATAAAAGATTTACCGGTAGGCAATGGGCCTGGCAAATACAAGACATTCGACTACGGAGTCAATGGCCTGGCGGGCTTTGAAATAGGAAGAGTTTTTGTAACTGCCAATTATAGCAGAGGCCTCGGTGATTTTTATAAAGCTGTTTCCTATGACGGAAGTTTTAAACATCAGGTAATCGGTGGCACATTAGGTGTCTTTATTGGCAAACAAACCAAAGAAGAAATAAAACCAAGGGATAAGGACAACGATGGTGTTGCTGATAAAGACGATGCCTGTCCGACTGAACCAGGTACTGCTATTACAAAAGGCTGTCCCGATAAGGATGGTGATGGAATTGCTGACAAAGAGGATAAATGTGCGAATGTTGCAGGTACCGCTAAGTATAACGGCTGCCCGATACCGGATACAGACAAAGATGGTATCAACGATGAAGAAGACAAATGCCCGCAGCAGGCCGGAA
>JAFDYH010000087.1:17788-29266 GCA_018267535.1 Bacteroidota bacterium | reverse complement strand
TGCCCGGTACCGGATACTGACGGAGACGGTGTCAACGACGAAGAAGATAAATGCCCGCAAACAAAGGGAACAATTGAAAATGGTGGCTGCCCTATTATCAATAAAGAGGTTGTCGAAAAAGTAAATTATGCGGCTAAAAGCATTCAGTTTGAATATACAAAAGCAACTATCCGTCCGGCATCTTACCCGGTACTGGATGAAGTAGTAAAAATTTTACAAAAAGACCCCAGCCTTATTGTTTCAATTGAAGGGCATACAAGCAATGATGGAATCTATGACGCAAATATGAAGCTATCACAGGCAAGAGCCGACAATGTAAAAGAATATTTTATCTCGAAAGGTATTGAAGCTTCAAGACTTAAAGCACAGGGTTTTGGTCCTAACAAACCGTTAAATAAAGGTAAAACTGATGCTGAAAAAGCCCTGAACCGTCGAGTTGAAATGAAACTAAGCAACCGATGATCCTTTAAAAACGTCTCTCATACGATAGCCCTGGCCACTAACCAGGGCTATTTTTATAAGAGGCAAAATGTTGGTATCATATTTTCCTGCATCCTCTGTTGATTTGTATTTTTGTAGTTAATAAAATTTAAACCCACACTCTGATGAAGAAGGTTTTCCTGATGATTGCCGTGCCGTTTTTTGTAAGTCTTTCCCTGAACGCTCAAAAAGAAGACGTGCCAAGAGGATGGCATTTATTAGACAAAGAAACAGACGGATACTATGGAATCAGCTTAAAAAAAGCTTATGATTTTATTCACGAAAAGAATTTAAAAAGTAAACCTGTTACAGTTGCGGTTATTGATTCAGGAATTGATACGACACATGAAGACCTGAAATCTGTATTATGGACAAACCCAGGTGAAATACCAGGTAATGGAATAGATGATGATAATAATGGCTATATAGATGATGTGCATGGATGGAATTTTGTTGGAGGCCGGGATGGCCGTAATGTAAAAGACAATTCCAGTGAAGCCGCCCGCATTTACTATGCCTATAAAGATAAATTCGGTAACATGGCGGATTCATTAAGCTTAAGCAAAGAAGATAAGGATTTATATGCAATGTGGAAGAAAGCAAAAGCAGATATAGGCGAAGTGGATCCGGAACAATTGCTGAACCTGATGTTGATTAAAAGTGTATTTAATGATGCCCTGAGTGTTGACAGCATACTAAAAAAGGCCTTGAATAAACAGGATTATAACGGGGCCGATGTACGCGACCTGAAACCAATAGATATCACGGTAAAAAGGGCAAGGGAGAAGGTTCTCCGCCTGTATTATGGTTTACAGGTTGACCTTGAAGACAGCAGTAAAGAATTATATAGTGAATTGCAGGAGCAAATAGAAAGCGAAGAAAAAAAGAATGAAGCCAAAAAGAAAGCACCAAAAGACTACAGAACAGAAATTGTAAAAGATAACTACAATGACTTCAATGATCGCTTTTACGGGAACAATGATATAATGGCAAACACCCCTTTACATGGTACGCATGTTTCCGGGATTATTGGTGCCGCAAGAAATAATGGTGTTGGAATGGATGGTGTGGCAGACAATGTAAAAATCATGCTTATCCGCGCTATACCGGATGGAGATGAATATGATAAAGATGTCGCATTAAGTATCCGTTATGCTGTAGATAACGGAGCACAGGTCATCAACATGAGTTTCGGCAAATATATTTCCCCGCAAAAACAATGGGTGGATGATGCTGTGAAGTACGCAGAGAGTAAAGGGGTACTATTAATAGCTGCTGCCGGAAACGAAAAGAAAGATGTAGATACACTCCCGCATTTTCCCAACCCTTACCTGAAGGCCGACGGGCATAAAGTAAGTAACTGGATAACTGTTGGCGCTAGTGGCGATCCAAAAGCGGGTGGATTAACCGCCAGTTTCTCTAATTACGGTAAAAAGGATGTGGATGTGTTTGCACCCGGTGTAAAAATTTACTCTACTGTTCCTGGTGGTAATACCTATGCAAACTTGCAGGGCACAAGTATGGCTTCGCCAGTTGTAACAGGGCTGGCGGCTCTAATTATGGAATATTTTCCCTCTCTTTCTGCCCAGCAGGTAAAATATGTAATTGAGAAATCTGTATCAAAACCGGATATACAAGCGAAAGATCCGGGTACTGAAAAAATGGTAAATATGGGAGATCTTGCCGCAAGCGGAGGTATTATTAATGCATATGAAGCAGTTAAGTTAGCCTCCACACTGAAAGGAGAAAGAAATGCGCCACCGGTAAAAACAAAATCAACAATAAATCAAAAAACAAAAGGATAAAATTTAACCCCGCATCAGCGGGGTTTTTTATTGGCCGATTCCGGCTTTATCGTTTATACCTCACTGTTTCTCTTCACCCGGGAATATATCAGCACTGAAATCCACAATTTTCCTCCTATCTTTAAAAAAACTGCCTGACATGAAGGTCATCATTTTACTGATTGCATTAATTAGCTCCCCATCCTTTTTATTCGCACAAAAAAAAGCTGCCGCTACACAAAACGCAACTTTGTTTGACAACTATATTCAATCCGCTCTTCAGACATGGAAGACACCGGGAATATCTATCGCCGTTGTAAAAGACGGGAATGTTGTTTTTAAAAAAGGATATGGGGTTAAAGAGTTGGGCAGACCCGATCCTTTTACTACATCAACATTATCTACCTGCGCCTCCACAACTAAAGCAATGACAGCTGTATGTATCGGGATGCTTGTAGATGATGGAAAATTGAAATGGACAGATATTGTAAATGATATACTCCCCGAATTCAAATTGTCTGATCCCTATGTTACCTCACAGGTAACTGTAAAAGACCTTTTAACACACAATGCAGGATTGGGAAATGGCGATCTCCTGTGGGTATTTGGGTATACCCGTTCCGAAATATTGCATCGTATGCAAACCATTCCAATGGCCTACTCGCTCCGTTCTTCTTTCATTTACCAAAACCTGATGTATATGGCTGCAGGAGAAGTAATAAAAAAAGTGTCGGGCAAAACATGGGATGATTTTATTACTGAAAGAATATTTATTCCTTTAGGCATGAGCCATACCTATGCAGATTACTCTAAGGCTCCTGAAAAAGACAAAACAGGTTTGCATTTTAAAGATAACGACACTATTAAAGTGATTCAATACAGGCATGATGATAACATTGGAGCTGCAGGCGGAGTTTGGTCCTGTTCCGATGATATGGTAAAATGGATGCAGTTTTTGCAGGATAGTGCCAGGAAAGACGGAAAACGATTATTGAAAGCAGAAACATTTGCAGAGTTATTTAAACCGCAAAGCTTTGTTACCGAATCCGAATTTTATCCAACTCAAAGAATCACAAAACCGCATTGGAAAACATATGGCCTTGGCTGGTTCCAGCAAGACTATAGAGGGCAAATGGTGCAATTTCATACCGGAAGTTTAGATGGGCTTGTTGCCATACACGGAATGATACCTGAACAGCATTGTTCAATTTATATTTTTGGTAATCTTGACCATACTGAGATAAGACATGCCTTAATGTTTAAAGCATTTGACCTCTGGTGCTTTAATGATAACAGTAAAGACTGGAGCAACGATTTTTATAAACTTTATAGGGGATTAACCGATACGGCAAAAGCAAGAGAAAAAGCAGAGGACAACAAAAGAAACGTGAACACAAAACCTTCCCTCGAATTAAAAGCGTATGGTGGTAACTATTCCAATACAACTTATGGCAACGCTGAAGTAGTGCTGGAAAATGATTTATTGAGAATCAAACTACCCAACAGTTTCAACTTAACCCTATCGCATTGGAATTACGATACTTTTAAAGGTGTTTATAATGACTGGTGGGTTGGCAAAAGCATTGTCCAGTTTTCACTGGATAATAATGGGGTCGTCACCGGTTTTTCGATAGACGGCATTCCTTATCAAAAGGATAAATCGAATTGATAGTTAATTTTGAAAAAAAATAGTATGGCACGCCCTGATTTATCATTAATACCGGCTTTTTATCACAATTACATCAACCAGGTATTGGGTGATGATTTAATGAAAGCATTTAAAAAGGAAAGCCCTGAGTTATTCCATTTTTTTGAATCAATTCCTGTCGGAAAATATGATTACCGTTATGCAGCGGGCAAATGGACTCTTCGGGAATTACTTCAGCACCTGATTGACGCGGAAAGAATTTTTGCCTATCGTGCGCTGCGCTTTGCAAGAAAAGATTCCACGCCGCTTCCAGGTTTTGATGAAAATAAATATGCAGAAACGGCGAAAGCGGATAAACGCAGTTGGGAAGACCTGATTGATGAACTTAAAGTTGTGCGTAAATCATCAGAATACCTGTTTGGCTCATTTGATGAAGATCAACTAAACGCTACCGGTATTTCCAATAATAATTCCATAACGGTTATTGGCCTTGGCTATATCATTATCGGGCACCCGGTTCACCATATGAATATCATCAGGCAACGGTATTTATGAAAAGAATATTTGTTGTACCTGTTATATGAGTTAATAAGAACCGGTTTTCTTTTTCCTCTTATCTTTATCTGTTCTTAAAACTATTTTATGCAGAAAAAAGAATACAGTATTTTATTTATAGCCGGTATTGTATTGTTTGCCTCTTGCAATATTGGGGAAACCAAAAACGATAGTGCCGACGGCCTTTCCGTTTTCAATAAAGATAGCCTTGCCGCCCATATCAAAACGCTTTCATCCGATGAGTTCCAGGGAAGAAAACCGTTTACCATTGGCGAAACCAGAACAATTGATTACCTGAGTGAGCAGTTCAAAATGGCAGGCCTTGAACCCGGTAACGGCAATAGTTACCTGCAGGACGTGCCAATGGTAATGATTACAACCAAGGCTGCAGCATCAATGGAAGTACAGGGGATAAAAGAGAAGTTCTCATTAAAAGGTTTTGACGATTATGTAATATGGACAGATAAAACAGATTCTTTCATTTCATTAAATAATGACGAAGTCGTTTTTGCAGGATATGGTGTTGTGGCTCCGGAATATAACTGGAACGACTATGCGGGCCTGGATGTAAAGGGGAAAGTAGTAATGGTATTGGTAAATGATCCTGGTTTTAACGCTGGTGATTCCACTTTGTTCAAAGGGAAAACAATGACGTACTATGGCCGCTGGACATATAAATTTGAAGAAGCAGCAAGGCAAGGGGCAAAGGGTTGTTTGATTGTACACAATACAGAAGCCGCCAGCTATCCTTTTGCTGTGGTACAGAACAACTGGAACACATCACGTCTCCGATTGGATAACAGGGGAAAACAGGAAACATTATGTGATGTAATTGGCTGGGTGAGCAGTCCTGCTGCAAAGCGCTTATTAAAAGCTGCAGGCCAGGATACTGCTTTATTATCAAAAGCTGATACAAGAGGCTTCAAAGGAATGCCGTTGAAACTTAAACTTTCAACTACAATGAAAGTAAGCCCCGTTTATAATAAATCACATAATGTTATTGGTAAAATAACCGGTACAAAACGGCCTGAAGAAACAATTATCTATACAGCACATTGGGACCACTTAGGAATAGGGACTCCCGATGCAACCGGGGATAGCATTTATAATGGTGCACTCGACAATGCAAGTGGTACTGCCGGGCTTATTGAAATTGCTAAGGCATTCAAAAGTTTAAAAACTCCCCCGGAAAGAACAATAGTAATACTGGCTGTAACGGCCGAAGAGCAGGGTTTACAAGGTTCTGCGTATTATGCGCAAAACCCCATCTATCCTGCAAAAACAACAATTGCAGATATAAACATGGATGGATTAAATTATTATGGACCCACAAAAGACATAGTTGTTGTAGGAAAAGGGCAAAATGAATTAGAAGATATATTAAAAGAAGAAATGGATAAAGTGAACCGGGAAATTGATTTTGAATCTCACCCGGAAGCAGGCTACTATTACCGGTCCGATCATTTCAATTTTGCAAAAGCGGGTATACCTGCCCTTTATATTGAAAGTGGTACAAAAGTAATTGGTAAGGATTCCGGCTATGGAAAGGCGATTGCAGATGAGTATACAGCCAAACATTACCACGCCCCTTCCGATCAGTTTGATGCCAAGTGGGATTTTTCCGGAGCTATTGCAGATTTACAATTACTGTTTATGGTTGGAAAGAAATTAGCCTATAGTGATGTATACCCAAAATGGAAAAATGGTTCAGAATTCAAAGCAACAAGAGAAAAACAATAATCAATGGACCGGAATTACTGGGAACGGATTGCCTACAGCTATAATGATGAGATATTTGATGTATTCCAAAATGATAAAACCGGTATTATCCGCTCGGCCATTACAGAATATGCTTCCCCGGCAAAAACAGTAATGGATATAGGCTGTGCCGTTGGCAAATGGATTCCTTTTCTTGCACTGCATTTTAAAAAAGTAATCGCTACAGATATCTCGTCAAAAAATATTGAGTTAGCTAAAAAGAATTGTGCGCATATTGAAAACGCAGACTATTTGCGTGCAGATATGTCTGATTCAAAATTAAAAATAGCCGCCTGCGACGTGGCGGTTTGTATCAATGCAATCCTTACCAGCTCATTAAAAGACAGGATAATTTTCTTTAAATCATTGACAAAATGTGTCAGGAAAAATGGCATATTAGTGCTTGTGGTACCATCTCTTGAATCATCACTTTATACCAGCATAATCCGTCATCGGTGGAATGTGGATGGAATAAACAGAAGAAAAAAACATTCGCTGAAAGACTATCAGCAAAAAATAGAAAACTTCAGCCAGGGAAATATTGAGATTGACAGTGTCCCTACCAAACATTACTTAAAGGAAGAACTCAGTCTTTTACTATCGCAGGAAAAATTCAGGACTGTTTCATTTCAAAAAGTGCAATACAACTGGAGAACTGAATTTTTGCAACCCCCAAAATGGCTTAAAGAGCCCTATCCATGGGACTGGCTCTGCATCGCCCGGAAATACTGATTTTTTGCATAGTACTGACTATCAGCAATCGTCTAAAAAACTATTGCCCCTTTCCCCATGTGTGGAAAATTTTCGCAGTTCTAATTCGTTACTTACTTAGATATTTATCAATCGCAAAGCCGCCACCATGGAAACAAACAATGAAATCTCTGCACTATTAACCCTTCTCGATGATCCGGACGAAGAAGTGTTCGGAGCTGTGTCTCAAAAGATCATCGGTTACGGAAAACCTATTATCCCCAATCTTGAACATCTCTGGGAAACCAACCCTGATGAACATACGCAGGAACGTATTGAAGTATTGATCCACCGGCTTCATTACAGGGACCTTGCTGAAGAATTCCGCATATGGGGCCTGTCGGGGCATCACGATTTAATGATGGGTGCTATACTGGCTTGCCGGTTTCAATACCCGGACATTTCCCCTGCATCAATATTGCAGGAAGTTGAAAAGATCAGGAGAAATATCTGGCTTGAATTGAACAATTACCTTACCCCTCTTGAACAGATAAATATTGTTACCAGTATTCTTTATAGTTACTATGGTTTAAAAGGAAATGAGATTAATTACCAGGAGCCCGGTGAGTTCATGCTGCACAAAATAATAGAAGCAAAAAGAGGGAATCAGTTAGGCAATGGCGTTTTGTATCTTGTGCTTTGTGAATTACTGGATATACCCGTTAAGGCAATCCATATACCGCGACAATCTGTAATCGCTTATTTCAAACCCGGCTATTCGGAAGAAAACCTTGCTGATCCTTTTAAAAAAATAGAATTCTTTATCGATCCTTCTTCAGGACAGGCTTTTACGCATAAAGATGTTGAGAGCTATTTCAAACGTATCTCTGTTCCATTAACAGCCTCATTCTTCCGGCCTCAATCCAATAAAAAGGTCATCAGGACCTTGCTTGAAGAACTAGCAAAATGTTTCGATGATGACAAAAACCGGTATAAGAAAGATGAGTTAAACGATCTTGGTTTTTTCCTGGAATAATGTTATGAATCCGGTTTTCTTCTTCTTTTATTCAATCTCCTGAGTAAATTTTTCAGTCTTTCAAAATTTCTCTTGCAAGTTCAGGGAAGTAGAATATAAGCTGTGTTACAGGCCAACCTCCTTGATCCTGTTGATAGTACCTGTTAACAATTCCCAACTTCTTTGTAATCTTGTATAAATTTTATTTTATGGCTAAAGTAAATATTGGTATTACCGAAAAGAACCGACAAGCAGTAGCTGCAGCGCTTACACAATTGCTGGCTGATGAGCATGTGCTTTATAACAAAACCCGCAGCTATCACTGGAATGTGGAAGGCCCCAGTTTTATGGAGCTGCACAAACTATACGAGGCGCAATATAATGAACTGGCGGAAGTAATTGATGAAATTGCTGAACGTATACGCACTATCGGTCATTTTGCAGAAGGTCGCTTAAAGGAATTACTGAAACTGGCAACACTTGATGAGCCTGCAGTGCCAACAAATTTCAAAGACCAGATTGCCAATCTCGATGCTGATCATGAAATCGTGATTAATAAATTGCGTAAACTGATCGGAGAGTTTAGTGATAAATATAAAGATATCGGCAGCAGTGATTTTGTAACGGGGTTATTGAAACAACACGAGAAATTAGCCTGGATGCTGAGAGCTTATTTGGGCTAAGTACATTTTCCGTGTTTCTACCCGGGAAGAAAAATTCATCGACATACAGCCCCTGCTATTTGAAATTTCAGATAGAATACGGGCATTTTTACAAATGCCGGAGAGAACCCAATAGAAAGTATGAGCCATACAGTTTGGAATTGCATTAATGTACTGCCATCCTTTAAAAGAGAAAGATAAAAGGATGAAACACTAATCCTTTCCAAACTTCTTATTTTTTAATAACCACGATGCGGTCTGGTAATAAGCAATCGCCTGTTTTACCAGGCTGTCATTCAGTTGTGTTTTTATAGCCTTACCAGTAATAAAATCAGGAATATATTGGTCTACTTTTTTAGGAGGCATTTGTATTACTAATTGACCATTTCGAAGGTATCCCAGCCCCTGGTAGGTACTGATGAAGGCCCTCTCCTTTCCTTCCGGCAAACTGAAAATATCCTGTCCAAAAAACTTACTCCGGTATTTCATTTTTAAAAACCCTAATACTGTTGGAATAATATCCATTTGTGATGTTAGTCGGTCATATCTCTGGGGCTTAATCAATGCAGGGCTGTATATCAGCATAGGAATATGATAACCCGTAACCGGCAGCTCAACTTTTCCTGCCGCATATGCACAGTGATCGGCAACCACTACAAAGATGGTATTATTAAACCATGGCTTTGCTGATGCTTCTTTTATAAAACGGCCTATTGCATAGTCTGTATATTTCACAGCCCCTTCCCTGCTCTGTGTTGCCGGTGATATGTCAATTCTTCCTTCAGGATAAGTATAAGGCCGGTGATTGGAAACTGTCATTATTTGAGAAAAGAAGGGCTTCCCTGTCGCATAGTTTGCATCCAGTTTTTTCAATGCCATTGTAAATAAATCTTCATCTGCCACACCCCAGATATTAGCATAATGAATTTCGTTGGCAGGTATGGCCGAACGATCAATTACTTCATAATTATTATGGGAAAAATAAAAACCCATATTATCAAAGCTGCTGTATCCTCCATAAATAAATTGGGTGATATATCCCTTCGATTTTAATAAAGCACCGGCAGAAAAAAGATCCTCGTTGCCTGGCCTTCTCACAACACTCTGACCCGGAACCGGTGGGATCGAAAGAGACAAGCATTCCAACCCGCGAACGGTTCTTGTACCCGTTGCATATAAATTACTAAAGAAAAGGCTATGCGGGGCCAGGCTATCTAATTGGGGTGTCAGGTTTCTCGTTTCGCCAAATGCTTTCATAAAAGAGGCACTAAAACTTTCCACGCTGATCAAAACAATATTGTATTTTTTTTCAGGTTCATCATAACTGATATCCCTTTCAAGATTAAAAACATCATCACTGGTAAATTTTGCATTCGGTGCCTGTAATTGCTCCCGTACAAGGGCAAATGCTTCCCGATCCGGCAGGGTTTTATAGAATTTATAAAAATCAAGTTCATTATTTAAAAAAGCAGCCCCAAATTCATACAGCCCATTTCCTGCCAGTTCATTAGCATATTCATTATTGCTGAACTTCCTGTATTTGCTCGTCACCCCGAAATACACAATGGCAGCAACTAAAAGAAATGAAACAGCAATAACAGTCCGCTGTAAAAAGGGTTGTTTTACATACACCGATTGTTTAATAAAGGGTCTTATCCATACTATAACAGGAACCGTAAGCAGCAAAACCCCGATAACAATCCAAATAACCGGGTATGATTCATTGACGTTGCCAGCCACCTCATTTGTATAGACAAGGTAATCAACTGCAATAAAGTTGTACCGGCTGCCAAATTCATCCCAGAAGAAAAATTCACTCACCGCATTAAACAGGAGAAGATAGGTTAATAAAAAAAAATCAGCCAGCAATATTATAGTTCGCCACTTCAGCCGGAAAGATTCACCCTTTGCTAAAAGCAGCAGGTAAATAAGAAACCGGGCAATGACCAGCAACAGCACAATCAAAGGCACGATTTTATTGTATTCCTCGGGAATAATTTTGAAGAAGGCAATTGCAATAATCAATGATAAA
Source organism: Bacteroidota bacterium (assembly GCA_018267535.1). Classification (GTDB taxonomy): domain Bacteria; phylum Bacteroidota; class Bacteroidia; order Chitinophagales; family Chitinophagaceae; genus JAFDYH01. Next base: position 18,642 of record JAFDYH010000087.1, on the reverse strand, counting down.
TAGATGAAGATGGCAATCCATTTCCCCGGCCTGTTATATATTTTCTCATTAGTAAGCCATATATGCAGCACAACAGGGATAATCAAAAAGCTGCTCATACAGAGATCATAAAACAACCCTATCGCGAAAGTTCCAACCAGATTGAGAAAAGTATAATCAAAAGAAGATCCAGAATAGATTAATAAAACGATCCTTGTCAATAGACTGATTGAACAAATAATCAGCAATAAAATAAAAACCGGCCCGAACTTGCCTCCTGCTATTTTTTTTGAAACTTTCATGCTGAAATAAATAAGTGTGTAAAACTACTGTAACACCCGGATTAATTTTTATAACGGCAATATTAAATGAAGTTTTTTTTCAGGCTCATAGCACCTATCCATTCATGTGTTTATTTTTCCGCCTGTAATTGTCTGTGGTCTATTAAAAAATAAAGTGAAAAGGGATCAAATGATCAGGTCAGTAATTAAAAAAGCCACGACATTACTGTCGCGGCTTTGTAACAGAAATAGTTTTTATAATTAAACACCTAAACTCCAGCCTTCCCTGTAAGTTCTTTTTACGAACTGATTAGCATCATCGAAGTTGGTAATTTTCATATTCGGCCCATCCCACATCAGTTTGATATGACGGCCAGGATATTCAATATCATTACCATTCTTTTTCTGAATATCACTACTACGTATTGCCAGGTTACCCATCAATACGCTTTCGGTAAGTGGCCCTGCAACGTCGAAGTTAGAGCTAAGGTTTTTCGCCTTATCACTGCCATAGCCTGCAATAGCCGCTTCCACCCAGGCAGCATAGTGACCGTTATCCCCTCCCGGTACGCGGGCAATTGTTTGTGGTACTTT
>JAFDYH010000087.1:15430-17736 GCA_018267535.1 Bacteroidota bacterium | reverse complement strand
AGGAAAATTGCACCGTTTCCGCCATCGCCCATTTCTTCATTAGAACCTAATTCGGCCGGCCTTTCAGGCTGGATACCACCATCCATCCAATGCAACTTCAAGTCGGGTTTACCAGGTCTTTGAAATGTAAGAATAATATGTGACGCGATCGGACCACTATCCGGGGAATAAGCCTGGTTCCAGTTTTCAATATATCTTGTCGCTACACTGCATTCTGCAGAAACAGGGTAACCTAAATTCAACACAGCAAATGCAGGTGCCATAATATGGCAGGCCATATCTCCTAATGCCCCAGTGCCATAATCCCACCAGCCACGCCAGTTGAAGGGGAGTACGCCATCAAAATAATCTTTCTTGGGTGCTGTACCCAGCCAGAGATCATAATTTAATTCAGGAGGTATTGGAGAAGACGTAGTCGGGCGAATAACACCTTGTGGCCAAACGGGCCGGTCAGTATAACAATACACTGTATGAACATCTCCGATTAATCCTGCCGCATACCAATCCTGCAATTGCCTTACACCATCACCACTTGCTCCCTGGTTACCCATTTGTGTAACTACTTTATAACGGTGAGCAGCCTGTGTCAGCATACGGGCTTCATATATATCATGTGTCAATGGCTTTTGAACATATACGTGTTTATTTAATTGCATTGCTGCCATAGCGGCCACCGCATGCTGATGATCCGGAATTGAAACCGAACAGGCATCAAATGATTTTCCATCTTTGCTCAGCATTTCACGGAAATCCTTGTAATATTTTGCTTTAGGAAATTTCTTTCGTGTTTCCACTGCCTGCCTGTCATCTACATCGCAGAGAAAGCCAATTTCCGCTTTTCCACTTGCATAAAAATTAGCTATATCACTGCTTCCTTTTCCACCCGCACCTATACCCGCGATGATCAATTTATCGCTTGGGGCCACAAACCCTTTACCACCCAATACATGACGGGGTACAATAAAAAAACCTGCAGCAGCGAGCGAAGAGTTACGGATAAACTCTCTCCTGCCTTTGTTTTGATCATTTTTCTTTTTCATTTACGCTTTGTGTTTATTGTATGTAATGTTATAATAAGAATCAGTTTAATTATACGTTCCTAAAACTCCGGCCTGCCCGAATAATAACTGTTTATCATTGCCTATTCACGAACTATCAAAGTTCTAATTTATAGCTTCCTCTATAATTTCTTTTCACAAATTGATTAGCGGGTTCAAAGTTTGTGATTTTCATATTTTCTCCATCCCACAATAATTTTTTACGACCGGGAAATGTATTCTCACCCTTCGCATTTTTTTCGATATAATTATAACTGCGCACCGCCAAATTACCCATTAATACAGTTTCTGTAAGCGGCCCACTCTTATCAAAGGAAGAACTTGTATAAGCACCATACCCTTTTTTGCAGGCATTTACCCATTGTGTCTGGTGTCCTTCTGAACCTCTCTCAACAAAAGGATATTTTGATTTCGGAAGGTGGGTTGTCTTCATCAGTTTAGTAGGTAATAGTGTCGCTTTTCTGCCAAATAGCCCTGCCATCAGTTTTCCTTTCGATCCTTCGAAAATAATCCCCCCATCCCATTCGCCCATTGGTTCGTCCGGCAATAATTCATCAGGACGCTGGGGTTTTATACCACCATCATACCAGATCAGTTTAACAGGCGGCATCGTTCCTCTTGCAGGGAATTGTATAGTTGTAACAGAAGAAGGAGGATAACTGTCCGTATAAATCTCTTCATGAAAAAAACCGGAATATACTGAACCAACACTGCATTCTACCGATACCGGGTAGCCGAGTTTTAATGAACGATAAGGAACATCGATAAAATGACAGCCCATGTCGCCAAGAGACCCCGTACCAAAATCACTCCACCCCCGCCAGATCGCAGGCAAATAACCGGGGTTATAATCGCGGTAAGGAGCCGTCCCTAACCACAATTCCCAATCCAATTCTTTAGGAATATCAAATTTGCCGGTTGGCGCCGGTATCCCTTGTGGCCATACAGGCCGGTTTGTCCATACATGAACCTTTGTTACATTGCCGATCACTCCTGCCTGTATCCATGTCTCTACGTTCCTGGTATCATCGCCACTGCTGCCCTGGTTGCCCATCTGTGTTACCACTTTATATTTCTTCGCAGCCTGGGTTAAAATACGGGCTTCATAAATATCGTGTGTCAACGGTTTTTCACAATACACATGTTTTCCTAATTGCATGGCAGCAAGCGCAATCGGAGCATGCATATGATCTGGTGTTGTTACAATAACTGCATCAATGTTTTTAGCTTCTTTATCCAGTAAATCTC
>JAFDYH010000087.1:9289-15302 GCA_018267535.1 Bacteroidota bacterium | reverse complement strand
CCATTGTTCCAGGCATAGGGCAGGTTAACTTCCGCTTTGCCCCCCGCGCCAACTCCCGCTATATTCAACTTATCACTTGGTGCAATAAATCCTCTTCCCAATACATGTCTTGGAACAATCATAAGGCCACCCGCCACAAAAGAGCTATTTTTAATAAAGCTGCGACGGGAAAAAGAAGTCTTTTTCTGTGAGTTACTCATATGGCAATAATTTGCCTTAAGGTATGCCTTAAAGAGATACGGATCAAATAATTATACTCAAACGGTTGTTCTCTTAATTTTTTTTAACTAAAAATAGTTTTCCGTGACTATCAACTGGCCTGATTTTGAAAAAATAGAAATACGTGTTGGGACTATACTGGAAGTAAATGCTTTTCCAAAAGCACACAAGCCGGCTTATCAGTTAGTCATTGATTTTGGGGTTGAAACCGGTATAAAAAAATCATCAGCCCAGCTTACTGTTCATTATAAAAAAGAAGATTTGCTGAACCGCCAGGTTATTGCCGTTGTCAATTTTCCACCAAAACAAATTGCAACATTTATCAGCGAATGCCTGGTATTAGGTGTATATGATGAAAATAACAATGTTGTACTCCTGCAACCATCTTCACCTGTCGCTAATGGCTGCAGGGTCGGCTAATAAACTGTAATATCACTCCCCTATTTTATCAAAGAATAACCGCTCAAAAATACCAGAAGAGGAGGCAACGGCAAGATTCTCTTTTGAATATCGGTTATACTTTGTAGAATAATATATGTTGTATTTTACAAAAACAAGATTGGTGATAATCCTAACTTTTCCATCATCCGTTAGTCTTACCCGTACAGACCATTCCCCGGTTACCAACTGAGGTTTGGTTATAAAAGCACCTTCTCTTTTTTTAGCGAGAACTACCCAGGCTGAAATACTTTCAGGCTTATGTGTACTATCATCTTCATAGCTCCAATTCACCGCGGCACGATCAAATGTTAAAAAGCCGCTGGCTTTATCAATCACTTTTACAGACAAATTATTACTTGCACAAAAATCGATTACCCGTTGCCATGCACTATCGATACTGGTACCGGGAATTATCAGGCAATACTCATTCGTATAATTGCCTTTGAGCGGAAATAACTTATTACCACAACTGTGACAGCAAAAGATAATAAACGCCAGAACTAAAATTCGAAAACAATTTGCCTTCTTGATTTCCATAAATTTTTTATAAATAAAATAGCAGGTAATAATAATCCTGGAGTAGTATGGAAGGAAATCCTCGTAAAACTATTCCTTTTTGAACATAAAACCATCTGACTGCTGTTCCCATGTGTTTGTTATATTTGAATAGGTGAATTCCATAAAGTGACAGACAGTGTCTCCACATATTATCACTCCCCGGTAGGCATTCTGAAAATTTCAGCGACTGAAGAATTTGTTACCGAAGTATCTTTTTTTGATAAAATAGAAAAAACAGAAACAAGAAAGAAACATTTTCCTCCTCTTCTAATACAATGCATTGAACAGTTGATCCAGTATTTTAATGGTGAAAGAAGACAGTTTGAATTAATGATTAACCAGGAAGGCACTGCCTTTCAGCAGGATGTATGGAATGAACTGATGGCTATCCCTTTTGGTAAAACAATAAGTTATCTTGAACTCGCAAGGCGGATTGGCGATATAAAAGCAACCCGGGCAGTTGCGAATGCAAACGGGAGAAACAATGTGGCTATTATTGTTCCCTGCCATCGCGTTATTGGAGCAAATAAAGAACTGGTTGGTTACGGTGGGGGCTTATGGAGAAAGAAATGGTTGCTTGACCATGAATTGAAAATCGCATACGGCGTGCAGACTTTATTTTAAACTTTCAGTTGCTTTTGCCGCAGGTATTTTCTTTTAAAATCAGAAGGATTTTCCCCGGTTATTTTCTTAAACAACTTATTGAAATAAGAAAGGCTTTCAAAACCTACTCCATAGCAGGTTTCAGAAACTGATTTATCCTGCAGCAGTAATGTCTTTGCCTGTGTAATGCGGTATTGATTGACAAAGTCGGTAAATGTCATCTTTGTCTGTCTTTTAAAATAGCGGCAAAAAGCAGCTGTACTTAAATGTACATTGGCCGCAATATGATTAACATCAGGGCTTTCATTATAATTGGCATGGATGTATTTGTATACGGCGCCCATTCTTATCTTATCATTCAGAAATAGTTTGACACTGGTATCCTGTTCATTAAGTACTGTAGCTTCATCGGAGATAGCCAATTCCTGGAAAATATTCAGCAGCATCAATAATTGATCGAAATGATTTAGTTGCTGCATTTGTTTTAACCGCTCTGCAATTAAAGATTTTGTTTTACCCGTAAACGAAATACCATAAATAGACTTTTCAAATAATTTATGAATAGAGAATAACTCTGGTGTATCGGCAAATGCATTACCCAGGAAGTTTTCCCTTAACTGCACAACGATTTGTTTATACTCTGTTTTTAATCCATAATCAAAATTCAGGTGGGGAATGTTAGGACCAATTAATACAAGATCACTTTCCTGGTAACTGGATATATGCTGCCCGACATGCCGGATGCCGGTTGCCGCTTCAACGTATACCAATTCATATTCAGGATGATAATGCCAATAAAAGAAATTCTTCAGGCTGGGTCTGAATAAACGAAATGACTGACCGGGATCAGGCAATACCACCTCCCTTTGAATCTTCATTCTTTTTCTATAAAAATACAAAAATCACGCAATGAATTATACAAACATGTCAATGTAGAGCAAATAGTAGTCATTTAAGCAGTTGAGATACCTCTCTCCATGCTACTATTTTTGTATCTGAAATCAAATAAATAATATGCATCTCCAGAGTAACCTAATCCAGGTAAAACGAGCAGAAAGAAAAGAACCTGTTATAAACACAGCTGATATTAACGCGGCAGCGACCAATAAAAAATGTAAAAATCATAGTCATGGGTATTGCAACAAATATGGTCGTATGTGCCCTGCAAAAAACCTTTTATTGTTTAAGTCATAAAACAAATTATATGCAACAGCAAACGATGGTTCCCACAATGGTCCCGGGTAATGAACACAAAGACATTCCAGGGAATCCTTCTACTGCAAAGAGTAGTAAAGTAAAATTAAATGACCGTAGTAATGGTGAACCACTTCGTGTTTTGACTGAAGAGGATTGGCAATTCTGGAAAACCAATGGCTACATTGTTATCAGGAATGCAGTGCCTAAAGAACAGGCAGACCGACTGGCTAAATTTCTTTGGGAGTTTGAAGAAAAAGAACCGGATGATCCGAATACATGGTATACGCCCCCCCGTGCTGAAATGAAAATGAAAGAACTCACCAATACGGGGATGGTGGAAGTATACAATCATCAATACCTCTGGGATAATCGCCAATACCCTAAAGTACATGATGCTTTCACGGATATTTGGGGCACTGAAAAATTATGGGTAACTATTGACCGGGCCAACCTGAATTTACCTATCCGCCCGGGTTATGAATATAAAGGATTTATTCATTGGGATTATGACCCGGAAACAAAACCGGAGAATGTACAGGGAGTATTGGCATTGGCTGACCAGACAGATGAAAATATGGGAGGCTTTCAATGTGTACCTGAATTATTCAGAACATATGACTCATGGAAACTAACCCAACCGGCTGACCGAAATCATTTTCAGCCAGATGTTACCGGTTTTGATATTGTAAAGGTTAAAATGAATGCAGGTGATTTGCTGATATTTCATAGCATGCAGCCGCATGGCATCCGGCCCAACAGGAGTGGTAACAAAGTACGGCTTGCACAATACATTTCAATGATGCCTGCAGAAGAAGAAAATGAAGCCTTGCGGCAATGGAGGATCACATCCTGGAAAGAAAGAAAAGCACCCGAGGGCTATGCATTTCCCGGTGACCCCAGAGAATGGGAAAAAACAAAATATGGTGTTGCGGAATTATCGTCGCTGGGAAAGAAATTATTAGGACTGGATAAATGGTGATCGGAAATAAAATACCTGAAACCCCTGATTTCTTTTAGTAAAAAGACGGCTTTACTAATGAGCCGTCTTTTTACTTTTTCACCTCATTTGTGAATCGGATAAGATTAGATCGCAGTCGGGTCTTTAAATTTTTCTTACTGGTTTAATCAAACGGGAAAGAATCATATGCCAACTCTTTGCGTTACGTCTGAATTTTGCAAGATCCCTGATAACATGCAGTGTTCGCCGATAAAAAAGAAGTGAGCTTTTTTTAGGGTTGTTATGATATTCAAATTGCAATTGAATAGATGTAATAAATTCATCAATTTCCTTTTTACTCAATTCGCCTGCTTCAATATTTTCATAGGTTTGTTGCAATGATACTGCTTTAACCTCGTTCAGATCCACAATGCAAACAGATTCTGCTGTACCCCTGAAATCGGATATCATCAGTTTCTTTTTGGCACTGTCTAATGCAATGATTTTATCGGACAAGATCATGTGACTGGAAAAGGAAAGATCATAGCAATTGGCTAATTCACTTAATGTCACACGCACATTTTTATCTCTGTTAATTTGCCAGAATTTCATTTGTTATAGCCTTTTAGATAGTAAGTAGAAAATTTTATCTTAATAACCGGGAATACCCTGCAGCGATATTGAATACCCGCTAAATGGAATAAAAAAGCTTTTTATGATACCCTGCAGATCAGGCTATCATAAAAACCATGGAAAATCAACCCGGATCTTAAATGAATCGAATTAACAGGAGGTTTCAGGCGGTGGTGTAAATACCGGCAAAGAAATGTTACTCCATGAGGCTGCCTTCAGAGGCATTGTTTTTAAGCCCTGGTTAAAAACAACAGGAATAAAAGTATGGGATGTTTTACCAGAAAGAAATATGTTTTTGCATTCCGGCTCTTTTTCACCATTTTCATCATCTTGCATTTCCATATCACTGGCAATAGCAGCTTTGTTATTCATTTTTATTTTATAAAAGCCCATGAGTTCAGTCAGCCCATTAGCCAGAAACAGGATCGCAAACAACATGCTGACAATATGTACGATGCGGACTTTCATTTAATAAAGATACTAACAATCAGCAGCAAATAGTCTTTTTCAGATGGCGTTCACCTGCATTTTCACAAATCAAAAACAAATCAATTTAGTTTGATCATTTTATCATACCCTTATTTGAAAACTATTTTATCTAGAACTTTTTTACAAAAAACATTTAGCTTTTTCACACCTATCAGGAATAATTATTAAATAACTATTCGCAGGCTACAGCAATTCGCCACTTGTAAATGCAAGTGGTAACAGCATACTTGATTTAGGAATGATAAATATTTTACCCTCCATACCCCCCAATATAAGCCTTATGGGATGATTAGTCCGTTGCTCAAATTCCTGCATCGACTGACGGCAAACGCCGCAGGGAGAAATAGGATGATTGCTGACAGACCCATTACCCTGGTAACTGATCGCAATTGTATCAATCGCAATTTTAGGATAAATAGAAGAAACAGAAGCAAGCAACACACGCTCTGCACAGAGGCCTGCAGGAAAAGAAGCATTTTCCTGGTTACTGCCGGCAACTATTTCCCCATTTGCCAGTTTTGCTACAGCCCCTACATAAAACTTCGAATAGGGAGCATATGCTTGTTGGGTTACATCCCTTGCTTCGTTCAGTAACCATGCATCTTCCTTACTCAGTTCATCAATACTGTTGAATTCCTGGTAACTGAATTCAATTTTTTTATCGTACATAGTTTAAGTTACAATAAATACGCATAATAATAAACCCCTCGTTGTAAGAGGGGTTTATTATTATTTTACAATTCTAAATAACCGGCTCCATCGTGGTCCTTTATCCCAACTAAACCAGATCATCCATGCTTTACCCACAATTCTGTCTTCCGGCACAAAACCCCAGAAGCGTGAGTCTTGTGAACCGTGGCGATTATCCCCCATCATCCAGTAATAATTCATTTTAAATATATATTTATTAGTTTCCTTTCCATTGATATAGATTTT
>JAFDYH010000087.1:0-9177 GCA_018267535.1 Bacteroidota bacterium | reverse complement strand
AGGCCCGTAATTATCAACGGTCCATTTACGTTTCAAAACATAAGAGGAAAAAGCTGGATCATTAATAAAATCGCTGGCTACATCGAGGGCTACTGATTTTACAAAATCACTTCCTTTCATTTTTGCAGCTGCCGTAGCTGTCAATAGCATCACAAACCGGTTATTACCTACCGGTTGGAACTCCTGAGGATTATCCATATCCACGTTATACTCTTCTTTCATCACACTCTGGCTCAGGGGTTGTCCCTTGCTTTCTACCATATAGGGTACTTCTGAGTTTGCAGGAAATTCGGAAATTTTACCGTTCACATATACCAATCCTTGTCTGATCTCCAACGTATCGCCGGATATCGCTACGCAGCGTTTTATATAATTGTCCGTTTTATCCACAGGGTGGATAGCCAAAGGATATTGATCAGGGTCGCCGAGCACAATCTTTCTTCCTTTGTTTTCATCCCCGTTGCCCAGTTCTTTTATTAATTGATAATAGGGATGGAAGGACTGATATTCGGGTAAATTAACCACCGTATCACCAGCCGGAAAATTAAATACAACAACATCATTCCTTTTTACAGGAGCGGAAAACCAACGGATATAAGGCAGTTCTATTAATTCCGAATAAGACTTCATACTGGTTCCCGGGATATAATTATGAATAAACGGAATGGATAAAGGTGTATTCGGGATACGGGGGCCGTAACTCAGCTTACTAACAAAAAGAAAATCATTTACCAATAAAGTCTTTTCCATAGAACCGGAGGGAATGGTATAGGCTTCAAAAATAAAAGTGCGTATAAGCGTGGCCGCTATAATGGCGAATACAGCAGCATCCACCCATTCGCGCCAGCTTGCTTTTTTATGTTTTCGCACCACTTCTGCCCCGACAAACTTTGTATCTTTTTTATTAGCTATATAAGGGAAATAAATAAATCCAAGTAATGAGGCGGCTGTATGGTCTCCCAACGAAAACTTGTTGAAAACTTTTGCAAATTCTATGAATATTCCGGGCGTAATAAACCAGCCTACAACCGGTATAAATTGCCAAAATACCCAATGCTTGGGACGCTGGGCTATTTCCTGCATCACCCATGTATTGTAAAAAGGGATATATGCCTTCCAGGCAGGCACACCTGCTTTTATAAATAATTTAGCCAATCCAAATGAAGGAAGAAATACAAGTAATGTTCCGATCAGGTAAATAACAAATAACTGTGATAGAGGCATGAATTTTCTTTTAACTCAATAATTGCGGCAAATTTATAGGAAATCGCCCGCTGTGCTGAAAATAAGTCGCCCGGAAGGGCCCGTTATTACATGAACACAGCCAAAAAAATGTTAAGGGCAGAACCTCCTTCCTTTATTTAGGCATTACATAATTTTTCACATCATCCCTTGTTATCGTTTTGCCTGAAAGAATGACAAGTCGCTCTACTACATTTCTCAGTTCACGGATATTTCCCGTCCAGTTATATTCTTGTAGCAGTTTAATCGCATCCTCGTCAATTGTCTTCACAGCTACCCCATATTCAGCGCAGGTATCTTCCAGGAATTTATCAACCAGCAAAGGGATATCATCCCGTCTTTCATTTAAAGAAGGAACGTGAATCAGGATAACACTCAAACGATGATATAAGTCAAGACGGAAATTTCTTTCATCAACTTCCTTCAATAAATCTTTGTTTGTCGCTGCTATAACCCGAACGTCAACATTTATATCCTTATCCGCTCCCACCCTTGTTATTTTACCTTCCTGCAAAGCTCTTAATACTTTCGCTTGTGCATTCAGGCTCATATCTCCAATCTCGTCGAGAAAAAGCGTTCCGCCGTTTGCCTGTTCAAACTTGCCAATACGTTGTTTTATAGCAGAAGTAAATGAACCTTTTTCATGGCCGAACAATTCACTTTCGATCAGCTCGCTGGGAATAGCGGCGCAATTGACTTCTACCAGTGGGCCTGTATTACGATTGCTTTTTTCATGTATCCATCTTGCAACCAGTTCTTTTCCTGAGCCATTTTCACCAGTCACTAATACCCTTGCGTCTGTAGGCGCAACCTTGTCAATTGTTTCTTTAATCCGCTCTATCGGAGAAGAACCTCCGATCATTTCCTGCACTTTACTTACCTTCCGTTTCAATACTTTGGTTTCTGTAACCAAAGAGCTTTTATCCATCGCATTCCGGATAGTAATCAAGAGCCGGTTCAGATCCGGTGGCTTGGAAATATAATCATAAGCCCCTTTTTTTACAGCTTCGACAGCCGTTTCAATATTACCATGCCCTGAAATCATGATAATGGGTACATCAGCATTTGTTTCGATGGCCTTTTGAAGAAATTCAATGCCATCTACTTTCGGCATTTTTATATCGCAAAGTACCACATCATAATTACGGTCTTTATATTTCTTCAACCCCTCTTCTCCGTCTGAGGCCTCATCAATTTTGTAGCCTTCAAAGGACAGGATTTCACCCAGAGTTTTCCGTATCGCCTTTTCATCGTCAATAATCAGGATATCTGCCATTCATTAAAAAATTTTAGAGGGTAAAAATAGGCGAAAAGAAAGACACTGAAAGAGGAAGATTAGGCGGGTTTAAATCAGCGCCTCTATGTCAGCAGAATCTTAAGAATCCACAAAAAATGGAGAGTTAAGCAAAAAAAATAGAGGCCGGATAGAAATCCAGCCTCGTTGTAAAATCCAATATCCTATGAAAAACCATTACAAAGATGCAATAGAAAGAGAAAACGATGCACTATACGCAGAAAATGCTGAAAAAAAGGGTAATTGTACGCTGAACCTCCCACTAAAAAAACACCTGTAATCGCTTACAGGTGAATTAATTCTTTTTATATCGCATTTCTTATTTCTGTAAATACATTACTTCTTTTACCAACCTGACAGTTCTTGCTATATCCGGTAAAGCAGCTGCAACAAGGTTAGGCGCATAATGTAAGGGCGCATCTGCGGCAGTTATACGACGTATCGGTGCATCCAGGTAATCAAACCCTTCCTTTTGTATGCGGTAAGCTATTTCCGATGATACAGAGCACATCGGCCATTGTTCATCAACAATAACCAGGCGGTTAGTTTTTTTCACGCTTTCCAGGATAGTTATCCAGTCCAAAGGCCGGATACTGCGGAGGTCAATCACTTCAGCACTTACATTCTCTTTTTCGAGCTCGGCAGCAGCTCCGAGTGCAACTTTCATCATCTTGTTATAGGAAACAATTGTTACATCGGTACCTTGCTTTTTAACATCTGCTTTACCTAACTCTATATAGTACTCTTCTTCGGGAACTTCACTTTTATCTCCATACATTAATTCACTTTCCATGAACATCACCGGATCTTCCTCATATCGGATAGCTTGTTTCAGCAAGCCCTTGGCATCATACCCATTGCTGGGTGAAACCACCTTGATACCCGGAATATTAGCGTAATAACTTTCAAAAGCAGTGGAATGCTGTGCTCCCAATTGTCCTGCCGATCCGTTAGGACCACGAAAAACAATCGGGCAGCTAATCTGGCCCCCACTCATTGCAAGCATTTTGGAGGCTGTATTCAATATCTGGTCCATTGCCAGAACTGCAAAGTTCCAGGTCATAAATTCGACTACAGGACGCAGGCCCTTTTGTGCAGCTCCGACACCGATTGCCGCAAATCCCAACTCCGATATCGGGGTATCAATAACTCTTTTAGGACCAAATTCAGCCAGCATACCCTGACTTACTTTGTAAGCCCCGTTATATTCAGCTACTTCTTCACCCATTAGAAATACCCTGTCATCACGCCTCATTTCTTCGTTTAGTGCCTCTCTTAACGCTTCACGAAAAGCTATTAATCTTGCCATTTATTGTTTTGTTTAAAGCCCTGAAAGCTATCAGGAGCGGCAAAAATATCGCAAGGCTGCCATAACCCCAAAAGTTGTTTAAATCACTTTTGCCGACCGGAACTTATTCATCCTTTAATTGCTGTAATAAATATTTCTGTTCACAGTAAATTAGCTCATGAAACAAACCATTGAAGAACTCGAAAACATTGTTCAGAAATATAAACCCCTTTTTGAAAAAATAAGCGATGAACAATGGTCTGCAAAGCCATCGCCGGGCAAATGGAGTAAAAAAGAAGAACTGGGTCATTTACTTGATTCTGCCCAGAGCAATATCCGTCGTTTTATCGTTGGCCAGTATGAAGACCAGCCTTATATCGTTTATGCGCAGGATAAATGGGTCACCATCAGCAATTATCAGCATTATCCGCTTGAAAACCTGATTGACCTCTGGGTACTTCTGAATAAACACATTTGTTTTATTCTCCTGAACACTTCTTTTGAAAATGCTGCCCGGTTAGTTAAAACACAGGCTGTTCATAGTATCGAATGGCTTGCTTCCGACTATAATAAACATTTACGGCATCACCTTCACCATATACTGGAAATGGAGCCAGTTCCTTATCCTTAATCAATCCATTTGCTTATGCGGCAGCTTTACTTCATTTTTTTATTGTTAGCGGGAATATATTCAGCAATAGGAATGCTTATAATAAAAAACAAGCAGGGATACCACCCCGATCCAATTATTGCCGCCGATAATCGTTCTGATCTAAAATCGGTTTTATCATTCTATGCAAAAAACCAGTATTAATACCGGTTGGTACATAATCTATCAGAGGAGTATACACTATTGGGCTAACCCATAAATCGTTTTTCAAAACCAGGCACATTATCCCGAATGTATAATAAAGAAATAAAATCAGTTAACGATTAGACCGTCATTGCAGGATATAACACAGTTAATGTTTTATGAAAAAAATTCTTCTGCTGTTCCTGTTCTTAAAAAGTTCATACTACTGGGGAAGAATGATGATCATAAATGGAAAACAAAAAGGCTGATCCGGAATAAGAATCAGTATTCTCTTTTTATTTAATAACGGATAAATTATGAATAGATAAATTTGCAGAAACAGATTCCGTTGCAATCACAAAATTCTCATTATACAATTATCATTATCGGTGGCGGGCCAATCGGCATGGCTTGTGCGCTGGAAGCACAAAAGGCAGGAATTACCTATGTTATACTTGAAAAAGGAGCTTTGGTTAATTCTTTGTACAATTACCCGGTAAACATGACTTTCTTTTCGACTTCAGAAAGATTGGAAATCGGTGGGGTTCCTTTTGTATCCAATAATGCAAAGCCTACAAGGGCCGAAGCTCTTGAATATTACCGCCGGGTGGCTACTTCTCATCACCTGAACCTCCATTTATTCGAAGAAGTCAAATCGGTTAAAGAAGAAGTATCATCCATCACAGGGAAAAAAATATTCACCATTATTACAAATAAAACAAACTATACTGCAGAACATATCATTATTGCTACAGGTTTTTATGATATACCCTACCTGTTGAATGTACCCGGTGAAGATTTACCAAAAGTCACCCATTATTATAAAGAACCTCATTCGTATGCCTTTCAGAAAGTAATTGTCGTTGGCGCCCAAAATTCTGCTGTAGATGCGGCTTTGGAAACATGGAGGAAAGGCGCGGATGTAACTATGGTGATCCGAAAAGAAGCTATTGGCGCCCGTGTAAAATACTGGGTGAGGCCGGATATTCTTAACCGTATCGAAGAAGGGTCCATTAAAGCTTATTACAACTCCTCGGTTACTGCTATACGTGAGCACGAAGTAGATATACAAACTCCCAAAGGCATAGTTACCCTTGAAAACGACTGGGTCATTGCGCTAACAGGCTACCAGCCTAATCTTACTTTTTTAAAAAATCTTGGTATAAGGCTTTCCGACGATGAGGTGCTAAAACCATACTATGATGAGACTACCCATGAAACAAATGTGAAAAATATTTACCTGGCAGGTGTAATATGCGGAGGCATGAATACACACCGTCTTTTTATCGAAAACTCCAGGGAACATGCGGAAAGAATAATTCATAAAATAAATGCTGCCCTGGAAAGGACATAGCAACAACCTGTATTGTTGACAAATTTCTAACAATTAACCCCCTGAGGTGAAGCAGAACTACTCATCTTTCTTTATGTTAATCAATGCCCTCCTATTCAGGCTGCGGCCATCCGGGTTATCGCGTCCGTTAATTTTTTCCATTTCTACAGGGCAGCATGCACCAAATGATTCAAAGCTTACACGGCTGCTATCAATACCTTTTTTAACAAGATAATCTGCACAGGCCCTTGCACGCCTGTCAGAAAGTTTTTTGTTGTATGCTTCGCTGCCTAACCCATCCGTATAGCCGGAAATCTGGATTGTGGCCGCTGTAAACTCAGTCAATACATTGTAAATGGAGTCAAGTTTACTTATTGCAGCCGGCTTTAGAATACTTTTATCAAAATCAAAATAGACAGATACAACATTCTCTGCTTTAATGACTAGTTTCTTTTCAATCTTATCTATACACAAATCTGTGTTTATTAACTTATCAATTAATAAATCAGATTCGTCCGTATCCTTTATTTTAAGCATGGAAATAGCATCCTTGTAATCATTTTTGGTTATCATCAGTGCCAGGTCATGGTAGCTATCTTTTATTCCTTCAAAATCATATCTGCCATCAGCATCCGTCGTATCTTCTTTTATATTTCCCGTAGCATCTTTTAAGGATACTATTGCATTTGCTACAGGATTGTTGTCTTTACAATCCCTTACTGTTCCTCTCAACAACTTCATTTTAGCTCTTTTTGAAATCGTATATGTTTCCAAACAGCAACCTGTACCCCTGTCCGAGCTGAAAATTGCATCAGTCAAAAGCCCGTTTTTTTCATCGCTAAAGAAATAGAGGTCATCCCTGGATGAGTTTACCGGATAGCCTAAATTTTGCGGGGCAGCCCATGTTGCTTCACTCCCTTTTGCTGAAAATAAATCATAGCCACCGAGGCCCTGCCGTCCATTTGACGAGAACACAAGTGTTGAACTGCTGTTGTGGTAAAACGGAGATTGCTCATCACCACCTGTATTCACTTCTGTACCTAAATTCACCGGTTTCCCGGTTGTACCATCCGCCTTTAACTCTGCATACCATATATCGAACTTTCCCGATCCACCCGGGCGATCAGATGCAAAGAATATATATTTACCATCTGTTGAGCAAAATGGTTGTTTACTGCTATACCCATTAACATTTACCAACGGAAGTAATACTGGTTCGCTCCAGCCTTTGCTTTGCTTTACCGAATAATAAATTGCCGAAACCGTTTTACCATTTATTCTTTTCCATTGGGAAAAATAAATGTATTTTCCGTCTTTACTGATGCTCGCAGCACCCTGGTTGTCTTTAATCGATTGATCAGGAAAATCGACCGGGTTCATATTCGTCAAACTGCCATTATTTAATGTTGCGTAAAACAAATGGCTGTGATAAGGGTTAATACCTTTTGTTTGCGTAGAATCTGGTTCCGTGCTGCTCACTAAAAATTGATTACCGTTGACCTGCGTAACGGCAAATGCGCCTTTGTCATTACTCCCTGGTATGTTTAATTTTCGCAAGGTGACCAATATTGAATCCGGTCGTGCAATTTCTTTGCGGATATACTTTAATGTCTGCAATTCTGTTTGTGCATCTGTTCTATACGAACTATTTGCACCGGCAGATACAATCACTTTGTTCAGGCTTTCCTCAGCCGCTGCATAATTACCAATACTTCGCTGGCATACAGCATACCAATATAAAGCTTCGGTAAGACGGGTATCATTCTTATTGATGTATTCTTTGTATGTTGCCGCAGCTTCTACCCAGTAATTCGCCAGGCGATAGCTTTCCGCCTGTTTGAAAAGAATATCATTGCGGCTAATATTTTTATTTCCTCCTCCAGCCCTCCTTCTTTTTACATTCAAAGGAAAATCTGTTCCGGACGTCAACTTCTTTGATGGATTTAAATATTGCTTATACAAATTCGCCGCCGTATAATAATCCCCCGCAGCAAAATATTGATCTGCCAGTTGCAACGGTCCATTTTTCTGGCTGAATACCGGTATTGTACAAGCGCAAACAAATAACACAGTTAAAACACCGGTCATTCTTTTGCCTTTTAGATATAATAAGATGTTCATAGTCATTTAATGGACGTTAATTCTTTACTAGTTAAAGCCGGGCACAACGAATAAAATCAAAAATGCTATGGCCGCCTTTTCGTTTTACATAGGAAAGGCTGATCTCAGTACTGTTTACACTATGGCTCATGGCCCCTAACCGGGATGTATTCACATCATAACTTATACCGATAATAAAATTTCTCCAATCTATTCCTACAAAGGGGGCAATGGCATCCTTCAACCGATAATAACCGCCGATCATAAAATCGGTTTCCTCATTTACATTCAACTGGGCATAGAGCCCTATCATTGTTTCAGAGGCGGTACCCTGGCGCATATATAGCGCATGTGGTATTACACTTGTACGCTCTGAAATGTTAAAACTCATTCCTGCATGTATGGCATACCGCATAGGTATAATGTTCAGCTCGGTACTTTGTTGCGAAACAATCGGATCTTTGGGCCTGTTAATATGATAGAGCGAGAAACCTGCAAACAAATTACTTTTTTTATCCGGTGCCGCATCATAATATAAAGCGCCTGCACCGACATCAAATGTGGTAGACGATGATCTTGCAAAAGTTTCCGATGTTATATTGTTCGCATTATACCCGGTAATTGGGTTCCACTGGTCGCCCCATTGAAATTTGGATGTATTCACACGTCGGTTAAGAACGCCGGGCTGTAAAGCCAACACAATACGATGATTTAGATCTTTCCCAAATTTAATACCGGTATAGGCAATCGATACAGAGCTCGTTAAATAATTGAAGCCGGCATCGCCAGCCGATTGATTCAGCACATTTATACCTAATGCAATATTCTTGTTTGTACGTGTATCAAATGACAATCCAACGGTACGATAAGGGTTGCTGATATTACCCCATTGCGTACGGAAAATTGCCGATGCCCTGTATTCACCATCACTGCTACCAGCCAGCGCCGGGTTCACATACATCGGAAAAGTATAGTTTTGGGTAAAGTGCGGATCTGTCTGGGCTACTGATCGGAATGATACGAGCAAGCAAACAAAAGCCATTATCAAACAAAACACTTTATTCTTTTTGTTTTTCATTGTACCGGAGTTAGTATCATTATAATAATATTCTTTTATTTAATTGCAG
>JAFDYH010000086.1 GCA_018267535.1 Bacteroidota bacterium | reverse complement strand
TTACTAAAAATATAATCCAGCATATCTTCATTGCTTATCTCACCGGTAATTTCCCCAAGGTAGTGGAGACAGCGGCGGATATCCAAAGCCAGTAAATCACCGGTTAATTTATTATCAAGACCGGACTGAATATCATCCAATGATTTCTGTACTTCGTTCAATGCATGGTAATGTCTTGCATTGGTAACAACCGTATCTTCTGTTTGTGTCCTTCCTTTTAAAACCGTATCGGCCATTGCTTCTTTCAGCATTTCTGTATGCAGGTTTTGTTTGGCGGAAATAAAGATGACTTTATCAAGCGAAGAAAATTTTTCCCTTGCTTCCTCTTTACTATCAATCTTATTTCCCACAAGCAGGTAGTTCATGCCCTGCCTATCCATTTCCGCCTTCTGTTTTTCTATATCTTTTAGGTCATCTTTTACATCGAAAAGATAAACCACCAGGTCGGCCTGCTTCATTTTCTCCAGGCTTCTTGTTACGCCTTCGGTTTCGATCACATCAGCCGTATGTTGCCGTATCCCTGCTGTATCAATCAACCGGAATAATAGGCCATCGATGTTGATCACTTCTTCAATTGTATCCCTTGTTGTTCCCGGTATATCACTTACTATGGCCCTGTTTTCGTTCAGTAACGCATTTAATAAAGTAGATTTACCGGCATTCGGTTTACCAACAATGACCACACTTACCCCATTCTTAATGACATTTCCTAATTGAAATGAGTCAATTAATCCTTTTGTTGCCTGTTGCAGTTCTTCTACCAGTGTATAAAATTGTTTCCTGTCGGCAAATTCCACATCTTCCTGCGAAAAATCCAGTTCCAGTTCTATTAATGCTGAGAAACGGATTAACCGCTCCCGCAATCCTTTTAATTTCTCAGAAAAGCCTCCACGTATGGCGTGTAAAGCCGTTCGTTGCGATGCAGCCGTATTACTTGCAATAAGATCAGCGACAGCTTCGGCCTGCGCCAAATCCAGTTTACCATTCAGAAAGGCCCGTTGTGTGAATTCACCCGGTTTTGCCAACCTTGCTCCTTTATGGATACAGGCACTAATAATTTGTTGCTGCACGAAAGGTGAACCATGCCCGCTGATTTCTATTACATCTTCGCCGGTATAAGATTTAGGTGATTTATAAATGGATAGCACCACTTCATCAATCAATTTATCCTCCTCCTTTAAAAGGCCAACATGCAATGTATGCGACGCTTGCTGTGTTATATTTTTAGAAGGGAAAAGTTTGTCAGCAATGGCGAATGAATCTTTGCCACTCAATCGTACCACAGCAAGAGCGCCAATACCCGGGGGAGTTGCCAGGGCTACAATGGTATCGTCCCAATTGGTCTTTTTTTTCTTTGTCATTATAGCTCAAAAATAAACATCCCCTGTGTTACAAATCAACACAGGGGATGCACTTACTTATTTTCAAAATTTTATTCTGCCTGCACCACGAAGGTAATAGGCTGTTTGCGATAAGCCTTTACCTGGCGGCCATTCTGCTGGGCAGGTGTCCATTTTGGTCCTTTCTTAATAATTTTTACAGCTTCATCTTCCATACCATAGCCATGGCTGGTCAATGGCTTTACATCACTGATATTTCCTTCTTTATCCACGATAAACTGTACCCATACTGTGTAAGAACCTTCAGGTGCACCATTATCAACAGGTGTGTTGGCATTCAGGTTTCTTTCAAGATATTTACGCCATGCACTTTCACCACCGGGGAAAGCAGCTTCAATTTCCACCTTTTCAAATATCTTGTTTTCGTCGTCTTCTTTCTTTTCTTCAATTACCTGTTTACCCTGGTCAACGGGAGCAGCAAGGCCTTCGTCTTTTATACCTTCCTGGCTTACCACATCAATCTTAGTATCCTCCAGTTGTTTGGTTTCAGGGGGTATTTCATCTTTCTTCACCTCTTCATCTTTTACAATTTTAGGAGGTGTGAATTTTGTCATTTCCACCTTGGGCGGCTCTTGTTTAGGCGGAGGTGGCGGAGGCGGTTCAGGTTTCTTTTCCTCCTCCTGCTTGATGTCTTCAAGTACCACATCTTTAACATTCAGCTTACCGCTATCCTTGGATTTCAGGCTATTTGCCAGAAATGATCCACCCAGTGCGATGAGGGCAATAGAAGCAGTAATGATAAGCGCCCTTGTGATACGGCTATTATACGTTTTCCGTAACTCATAGGCGCCATACTCCTTATTGCGACCCTCGAACACTAAATCAAGGATATCAGCGCTTAGTATTTTATTTGCTTCCATGTTTACAGTTAAGTTTAGAATTTAGATGCTTGTTATGCATCATTCCATAATAATGATTCTGCCTATTTAGCAGGTGCTGCTGCCGGAGGAGCCACATAAGTACCTTCGGTCTTGTGGATCAGATCCAGTTCCTGCGGAAAAAGGTCAACCATTGCAAAACGCTTTACTCCGTTTATAGTCATTTCATCCAGGATATCAACGGTATTTTTATACGTTGCATCCGGGTCTGGCTTTATAACCACAACAAAGTCCCTGTCCAAACAGGAGTTTTTATCCCCCCCGTTTTTAGCCCATATTTTTTCACAGCCCGGATCATGCTGATGGCTGGCAATTACTGCCTTTCTTTTGCTGATAATCTCATCGCGGATTTTTGCAAAAGTGGTTGTCTGAAAGTTAGATGCGTCCGGTAATAACTGGCCTTCATAATAATACACTGCATTATTCTTGCCCAGCATTATGGTTAATGCACCCGACTCTTTCGCCTTATTCTGATCCTCATCTTTATCTGTGTCCTTTGGCATGAACAGGTCCATGGTTGAAGGAGTGCTCATTGTCGTTGTAAAAATGAAAAACGTAATAAGCAAAAATCCTAAATCCACCATGGGCGTCATATCTACGCGGGTTGAAAGCTTTTTCGCCTTCTTCACCCCCGGGCCTTTTTTATGCCCGCCATCGCCACCGCCTTCATCAATACTTGCCATAGTTTAAGTTTTATAATTTTTATAAAATTATTGTGGTTTAGTCCCGGCTTTCGCTTCAGCCGCTCTTTCCTTATATAGCTCTGTTCCGGCCGGTACATCTTCCACTGCAGTTACCAACTGGAATTTGTAAATATCGTTGCGCTTAAAGGAGTTTAATATTTCTTTAAACTGGGGATATTTAGCATTATTATCGCCTTTGATCAGGTAATTGATTTTTTTACCTGTACTTGCGAAAGCATTAACAGCATCGCGGATCCAGTAAGTCAGTTCATTACTTGCAGAGTCCTTGATTGGAATGCCAGGTTGTTTAATATTGCGCTGATCATCAGCCGGAATAGCTAAAAGCTGCTTCAACTGGCTAAAGGGAACACCGATGGCAGGCGTTTTCACAAAATTCTTCATTTCGGCTTCTGTAAGTCCCAACTGTCTTGTATCGTTCATGTTTTTGATAACAGTATACTTCAAAGAAGGGTCTTTTTCTGCCTGCATGGAAAAGAATACACGTCCTGCACTATCCAGAACAACCAGGATAGCATCATTTTCAGGAAGGGCTTTTGTAGAAACCGAGTTCGGTGTTGTAATTTCCACCGGTTCAGGTGGCTTAAATTTTGTTGCCAGCATGAAGAAGGAAAGAATCAGGAAGGCCACGTCCACAAAAGGGGTCATGTCCGTCGCCGTACTCTTCTTCGGCATTTTTACACTTGGCATTGTCTTCTTTTTTTAAATTATAAGATTCATTTGTTTTCATTTTCCATAAAACCCGGGTCTCTTATTTGTAAAGAGAAGCAAAGCTTTGTGTTAATGTGAAACCAGATTCATCTATGCCGTAAGTGATTGCGTCTATTTTTGTAGTAAATACGTTATACATAATCAGGGCTACAGCTGAAGTACCGATACCTAAAGCTGTATTATAAAGGGCTTCAGAGATACCTACTGCCAACTGGCCTGCGGCACCTGCACCACCTTCTTCACCCAACGCGGAGAACGATTTGATCATACCGATAACCGTTCCTAACAGGGCGATCAGCGTACCAACCGATGTGATGGTAGAAAGAAACACCAAATTTTTCTGGAGCATGGGCAATTCCAATGCAGTTGCTTCTTCCACTTCTTTCTGGATAGCCAATACTTTTTGTTCTGTATTCAGGTGAGGTTCATTAATCATTTCTTTGTAACGGCGAAGACCTGCTTTCATTACATTAGAAACAGAACCACGTTGTTTGTCGCATTCAGTTAATGCAGCATCCACATTCTTGTTTGCGAGATGATATTGTACTTTGCGGATGAAATCAGAAATGGAACCATTACCTAAAGCTTTGCGGATAGTCAGGTATCTTTCGATTGAGAAAGTGATTACCATAAGGAACATACCGATCAGCAGGGGAACAATGATACCTCCTTCATAAATCCTGTGAAATGCATCTTTTGGAGTTTTGTGCTCTGGCCAAAACCAGCCATCATTGGAAGGCACTTTAAACCCATCGGGGTTTCCCATAATAAAACGCCAGATGCAATACCCGGCAACAACACAAATGATTGGAGCAATCCATGAAATCGAATTCCCGCTTTTTTTAGCCTGAACAGACGTAGCCTTAACAGTTGCGGTTGCAGTCGGTTTTGTTTCAGCCATGAT
>JAFDYH010000085.1 GCA_018267535.1 Bacteroidota bacterium | reverse complement strand
TGGTATGGCAGAAGATGACTGGGCAGGCTGGAAAAATCTATCAGATACAATTGGTAGTAAATGCCAGTTGGTAGGCGATGATCTTTTTGTAACCAATGTTACTCGTTTACAGCAGGGTATTGATAAAGGAATCGCCAATGGGTTATTGGTAAAAGTAAACCAGATTGGAACCTTAACGGAAACAATTAATGCTGTCACCCTTGCCCAGCATAATGGCTATAATACTATTATGAGTCATCGTAGTGGAGAAACAGAAGATACAACCATTGCGGACCTGGCCGTCGCTTTGAATTGCGGGCAAATTAAAACCGGTTCGGCAAGCCGTACAGACAGGATAGCGAAGTATAATCAACTGATCAGAATTGAAGAACAACTCGGTTCTTCAGCAGTATATCCAAAAGGAAAAATAAAATTTGGAAAATAGTTGTTTGCAAATTGCAGTTGGCAGTCGTATAAATTCATAACTTTAGCTGCCAACTGCATCCCTTGCAAAACAATCAATGAATATGAAAGCCCTGAAAAGTATTTCTACCTGGTTAACCAATAAGTATATTATTGCTTCATTGGCTTTTATTGCCTGGATTACTTTCTTTGACAGAAACGACCTGTTTACCCTTCTCCAACGTCGCAGGGAACTCAATGATTTGCAGGCCACTAAAGCTGATTTTACCAATAAGATAAAACAGGAAAGGAAAGAGTTGAACCAACTGCAATCCGATCCCGCTATTCTTGAAAAGTATGGAAGGGAAAAATACTATATGAAAAGAGATAATGAAGATCTCTTCATAATTCCTTCCGAAGGCAAAAAGGCCGGAAATTGATGTTGTTTTATACAATAAGGATACTTATCTTTCGTTTATAATAAGGACGACGGACACCTTACCCCCACCAAAGGACATTTTATTTTAAGGACATCAATGGTTTTGCCTATGCAAAGTTTTACACCTGAGGATATCTTATTGTATCTATACAAGGAGACCTCTCCGGAAATGACTATGGCGATAGAAGCTGCATTAAAAAGCGACTGGACGCTACGTGAAAAGATGGAAGTTTTAAATGCTTCCATGACGAGACTGGATAATATTACAGAATCTCCGCGTACTGAAGTTGTGCTGAACATCCTGAATTATGCCCGTCAGAAAGCAAAAAAACAGGAAGCTTAATTTCGGTTATACAAAGCGTTTATTTGATTAACCGGTAACTGCCGGTTCTTTCAAAATTACCAGCATCAGTTAGAATAACTGATGTTTTTTTATTTTATAACCGCATCAACAGTCATGCTTTCGGCAGGTATACCATACCTTGCACTCTTTATTGATAAAGATGACCAGGAAAGAACGCTACCAATTTATTATTGATTATTTTTTGAAACATACTCCCGATGCTGAAACCGAACTTATTTATGATAACCCTTATCAATTACTTACTGCAGTAATTCTTTCCGCCCAATGCACCGATAAACGGGTAAACATGACTACCCCCGCTATATTTGAAAGATACCCGGATGTAGAAGCCATGAGCAAAACAACATTCAATGAGCTATACCCTTACATAAAAAGCATTTCCTACCCCAACAATAAAACAAAACACCTGATAGGTATGGCCAAGATGGTCATGGAAAGATTTAATGGAGAAATACCTATGACAGTTGGGGAACTAATCCAGTTACCGGGGGTAGGTAGAAAAACGGCAAACGTGATTACATCTGTAGTCGACGAGCAGCCCAATATGGCTGTAGACACCCATGTCTTCCGGGTCAGCAAAAGGATAGGCCTGGTTTCTGAATCTGCAACTACTCCTTTAGCTGTAGAAAAACAATTGATCAAGGAAATTCCGGAGGGCTATATTCATAAAGCCCATCATTGGCTGATCCTGCATGGCCGGTACACCTGCATTGCCCGCAACCCCAAATGCGAACAATGTGGCATCCGCTCCGTGTGCAAATATTTTCAAAAGCTTCAATAACCTTTATCCAGGCTCTATCTTCTAGACAACGGGCACCATCGTTAAATTTTATCCTGGTTTATATTAATATACAAACAGGACATCCGCATAGCTATAATTGGGAATTGAAAATACGCGGAATTTCTCCCGAAAGTTCCGGTTGGTTACGGTTTGTATACAAACTTCAGCAGCGTTGCTTTCCCATCACCACCTTCGTTGGAAATAAACATATCACCATTAGGCGCAAACGTAATACCCTCTGGCTGATTGAAGAGGGTAGGATCGAGCCTGTATACTTCTTCTACTTTTCCCAGCTTATCAGTTACGACCAGCAACTTACCAATTGATGAAACGATATATAATTTACCCAGTACAGGGTTTATCGCGGCAGCTGAAGGGAAAAATTTGATACTGCTTCCATTTGCCTTACCGACAATATCATTAATAGATATTGTATAATAGGCCGTATCGGAAATTTTTTTTGCTGCAAGATCGAAACGATAAGCGGTTCGTATCTCATCCTTTTCGTGATGGCAACTTTTACAAAGCATAACCAGGCTGTTCACCTCTTTATCATAATATAGCGTTTCAAATTCATTATGTTTACCGCCCATTTGCGCCACAATACTACCGGTTACTTCTTCCGCTTTCGAAAAACCAGGCACTTCAACTATTTCGCCATCGCTTATTAGTAAATAAGCAGTGCTGTCAATAACAACTATATCTTCATAATCATCTTTAGGTCCAAACTTAACCGAAGGATAATTAGTATCATCAGGCTTCAGTGGATCGATGCTGAATATTTTACCCTGCTCATCATTTTCCCCAAGGATAACATGCCCGGAAATGTAAGAGATACCCGAGATTTCATGTAGCTTATCTCCCAAAGTAATTACCAGGGGTGTTGAAAGATTGTAATGACCTGGTGAAAGATTGATCGTTGTTGCTGTATCAGCCGCTTCCACATGTGTATGCTTCTTTCCTTTTCCCTTGCAGGCCATTAAATTCATCCAGGCAACTATAAGAATAATAAAGCCCCTTACGATCCAGTTACGTATATCCATGCAGCCTGTATTCTTTTTAATTAAATTTATCATCTGTAAATCTTTAAAATGAATTCGTCACGGCTATCCGTTGTATCTGAAGCAAAAAAGTTCGCTACTGATATTTTCAGGAATAAAGTTAGCGAAAGCATTACTTATCATAACCTGTTGCATACGGAAGATGTTATTGCCGCCTGCAATAAAATGGCTGACTATTACCAACTAAATGATGAAGACAGGGCTGTGCTTTTTACTGCAGGATGGCTTCATGATATTGGTTTTATTAAGGGGCGGCCGGAAGGGCACGAAGAGGAGGGGGCAAACATTGCTGTCTGGTTTCTCGCTTCACAAAGTGAATCGCCGGAATTTACAAGCCAGGTTAGGCAGGCCATACTGGCCACCAAAATACCCCAGTCACCTGCCAATCTTGTTGAAGAAATCTTATGTGATGCCGATCTTTTCCATTTAGGCACCGATGCTTTTAAACAAAAAAGTAAATTACTTCGTCAGGAAATGGGAAATATAACAGGCGAACAATTTTCAAAAAAGGAATGGAAAAAAAGGAACACAAAATTTCTCGAAGACCACAAGTATTTTACCAGCTATGCGAAAGAAAAGCTGCAACCCGTTCAAAATGAAAACCTGCAACAGTTGAAGAAACCCAAAAGCAAGGAAGACGAAGAAAAAAGCATACGATTGGAAAACCAGAAGAAAAACAGCTAAGCAGCAAATCGTAATACCAGTTGACCTTGTTGCAACTGATGCAGAAAAAGAAGTGCCGGCCGATAAAGACTATCCGAATAACATCATTATAAAAGACTTTACTATCCCGGGGTGGTGCTTGCTAAAAAAATACGAATACTTAAGAGCTTCCTGCGCCACATTTATAACAGGTCTGGTACTATCTATAATTACTTTCGGCTTTGTATTTGTTTATAGCGCATTGCATGCGACAGCATGCAGCGTCCACATCAATAATCCAATTGCCCTGTTTAGTCAGCATACACCTTACCCTTACTGAAAAGAAAATCTCTGTAGGAAATACTGAATGTAAATCCAAAAAAAGTCTGCTTAATTAAATTTTGCACAGTCGTCCCTTTTACGCCGCCTTGAAGAGAAAGTGAATAAAGGAATGAATTTTTAAGGGAACCGCCCATTCCAACTGTAATGCCCCAATCATTAATAGGTGTATTGCGTACCTGCAGGTAAGAGTTGTTAATATATGCACCTACCTGGTAAAATCTTTTTTCCACTAATATGCCCCGGTCATTTTTATAACTTGAAAATTCAGCACCTGCTGAAACACGCTGGCTGTTGACTAATTGCCATCCCTGGTCGCGGATATGCAATGAAGACCAATCCTGATATGTATAATCTACAGCAAAGGTTGATTTATTATTTCGTTTCAAAGCGATACCGCCGCTATAACTTACCGGCAAATAAAATGTACCGCCACTAAGGTATTTATTACTTTCTATGCTGGCGGCATTTTCTGTAACTGTCAATGTACGATCATAAATCAATCCCGTTTTAGGAGAAAATTTTCCGCCAAGCAATAAATTCCAGTTTTTTGTTATCGCCGTTTCATACAGCGCCCCGGCCTGAAAACGAAAATTCCTGTAATAATCCTGTTGCTTTGTTGCTATTGTTGCGGTGAGTGAAGCTTCGGTTAACGTTTCATTCTGGTTGATGGAGCCAGTAATAAAAGAAGATCGCAGGCCCAATGAAAAATGTTTTCCTAATGAAACTGCATTTGTCCAGTAAAACTCATTCAGTCCTCCATCTCCCTGGTAGGCGACCGCATAGGAATCGCCGGAACCTTCTACAAAACGATTACCCTTCAAATTATAGTTAACATTACTGAATTGATTAAACCCAATTCCACTGGCCCAGAATTTATTCACTTTTACAGCCAGCGCAAAGCGCTTTATCCAGAAATCCTTACTACTATTATTATCCGAGCTGATGGGAGTTCCTCTAAAACTGTTTGTTCTTCCGGTTGCCCCAAGTGTAGCTATGTACCAGCTTTTTGAAAGCCCTGTTAAAGAAGCAGGATTATTATCAATCAGAAAAACCGAAGATTTAAGCGCCAGGCCTGTACCGCCCATTCCGCTTGTGCGATTATAAACGCCGTTATCAATTTCTCCTATGCCATAAACAGAGTATGGATTATTTGTATTTTGAGAGAATGCAATAAAGCCTGTGCTATTAACAATAACAGCCAACACGAAGTATTTAAAGAACGCAGATAATTTTCTCATATTATTGATTAATAACCAGGACAGATAGTCTTAATTGTGTTGTATAGCCGGGTATTGTTTTATCACCTGCAATAATCCGGTCAAGCTGAACAGCAGATCCTGCAAATCCCTGGACTGCATAAAAGCCATCATCCTCACTACCACCTGTATTTAGCATTGTATTTATTGGTGTTGTTATGTCGAAACTGTAATAGTTGTCTACATTAAATAGGTTGTCAATGACAGGATCCTCATACAAAACACCACCACCTGCTGCTGTAACCGAATAACCCGGAATATTGGAGCCGTTAGTATTAACAAGAAACAGTTTTGAAGGAAGTTTCATTTTGACGGGATCGAAAGACTGCTTTAGCGGCCTTATTATTAACTCTGCCTTTAGCAAACGTATTATATCCGAGTTTTGAATGACACCTCTTAAGCCCGGGAAAATCATTTTGAGGTAAAGGCCTGTTCCGGGCTGGGTAAAGGAAAGATGATTACTCTCTGCAGAAGGTATTTCTGTAAATCCCTTTCCTGATTTAACAAGTCCTGTTCCATTCCGGTCTGATAATATCTGGTTAAATGCTTCCGCATTTACTTCCGAAACAAAATCTATATATTTTGATGAAGGAAAAGGATCATTTACGTGATAATTAATCCGCATGATTACCGTATCCCTGATTCCATATACAACAGAACTATCACCATCTCCTGTAGTTAAAGACAGACCTTTAAAATAATTCTGGAAGCTTTCCGTACTACTTACTTCATCAGCCCTGGTTCTTAGTTTTAAAAATAATTCCTGCCCTTTGGCATCATTTAACCGTATGAATATGGAATCGCCACTGGTAGGGTGAACCGCCAGGTAACGGAACCCGAGTGGTATTGGTTTTATATCTAC
The DNA here is from genome assembly GCA_018267535.1 of Bacteroidota bacterium. Lineage (GTDB taxonomy): Bacteria > Bacteroidota > Bacteroidia > Chitinophagales > Chitinophagaceae > JAFDYH01. The sequence goes on along the minus strand of JAFDYH010000085.1, from coordinate 24,676 downwards.
TTTACTTGTGTTATACAAAAGGTTATTATAGCCGGGCACTATATTTTGTGCCAGTTCATTTACATAAATTGTTTCAGGTTTTGTGGTATCGCCATAATAATATTTATTTGGCCGGATTATACAGGTAAGTGAATCAAACACTGCATTATCCAAAATATCCGGTACGGAAGCAGGTTTATTTAATTGAAAAAATGGTTGAGTAGTAACAAGGCCTAAATAGGAATCCTTGTATTTTCCAACCAGGTAGGATTGTGCGTTGCTGGTCGAAAAAGAATCAATAACAACGGTAGATAACTGAACTCCCACCGTGTCTATATAAACGAGATGTGTATAACTGTTTTCAGGTATAGTGCCGAAATCAATTTCCTGCCGGGTGCAGGATAGTATAAAGCAGGTTAATGGTACAATAAAAAGAAAGAAAGTTCTGGTTTTTTTAGCGAGCATAATCTTGCACTGCATTATATTAATTATAACGCGCAATATATTCCCCGCTTAATAGCAAAAATTGTTATAGTAGATAAACAGCCACTATTAATCTACGAATCGGTTTATAGTATAGACAAGGCACTTCCGCTATATAGGTATAGTCAAGCCTGATATCCTATTCTTGTTTATGTCTGCTGCCCTAATGACCCTAAAAGCTATAACACTGTTATTTGCTCAACTTGGTTTAGTTAGTGATAATAAATCGATATAAAGTGCTTGTTAGTCTATAACATCAAGCTGTTTGTCTATTTTATGATACTGTTCAGAAGCCTACCCAATACATTTATCAAAAATTTTTGCAAATGAGAAAAGCACATGCATACCTGCTTGGTGGTTCTTTAATTGTCTCTTCTTTATTTATTTCTCAAAGCTGTACTAAACATACGAGTAGCGATACTACACTGATCGGAAACTGGACAAGGGCTTCAGATTTTGACGGAAATGCAAGGGGTGAGGCTGTATCTTTTGTGATCGGTACAAGCGCCTACATTGCAACTGGCTATACAGACCGTGATTATTTTAAGGATTTGTGGGAATATACATTGGAAAAAAAGTATTGGTCACAAAAAGCGGATATGCCGGCTACAGCAAGGTATGCCGCTGTAAGTTTTACAATCGGAAGCAAGGGGTATGTTGGAACAGGTTTTGATGGTGTAAATAATCTTGGAGACTTCTGGGAGTATGATCCCGCTACGGATACATGGACGCAAAAAGACGATTTTAAAGGATCGGCAAGATATAATGCAATCGGGTTTGCAGTCGGGAATAATGGGTATGTTTCCTGCGGTTATGATGGTAATTATTTGAAAGATTTATGGCAGTTCGACCCCAATGCTGCAGCTGGTAGCCAATGGGTACAGAAAGCAAGTATAGGGGGCACAAAAAGATCTGCCGCTACCGTATTTGTGATGAACAATATTGCTTACGTAGTTTCTGGCAATAATAATGGTGAAATATTAAAAGACATGTGGGCCTACGATCCGGGTTCTGATAGCTGGACTCAAAAACGCCCGATATATAATTACAGCGATCAAACCTATGATGACCTGTATGGTACAAGTACAACAAGTTTGATTGCAAGGCAAAATGCAGTGGCATTTATTATGGGGAGCTATGCTTATCTCACTACAGGTGAAAATGGTTCTATTCTTTCTACTACCTGGCGTTACAATCCCGCTGATGATACCTGGCTTCAGAAAACAGCATTTGAAGGGACGGCCCGTACAGGAGCTATTGCTTTTTCCCTGTCAGACAGAGGATTTGTAATTACAGGACGCAGTGGTTCGCTGGTGATGGACAATGGATATGAATTTCAACCCGATGCCGAAGTTATAAGTGGGGACTAAAAGACATAATATAATAATTATTGGGGCTTCCGTACTCATTTCAGTAGCTATATGGGTCATTGCTTTGAACAAGAGTCATGATCAGCGACGAATTGAAAGCAGGGCTTTCCAAACAACGAATGGATGGGGATATGATATCCTGGTGAATGACAGCATTCTTATTCACCAGGAATCAATTCCCGTATTTCAAAAGCAACAACCTTTTGCCAATAAGGAACAGGCGGAAAAAACAGCTGCTCTGGTGATTCAAAAATTAAAAACAGGCCAGCACCCTACGCTTACTAAATTTGACCTCGATAAAATACTGGGGCCAAATGAAACCAACAACGGACAAAGAAATCTGGAATAATTTCCTATATACACTTTTCGGCTTTCAGAAAACGAAAAGCAGGATGCACCTGCTGGTTATTGTAATCATTCACATATCAGTTTGGTTATTATTTCTGCAGTTACCCTTATTATTTTATCCGGTAAGAGTCGATGATAAAACATTCTGGTACCGCGAATTTTTAAGTAAACTATTGCCCATCGGGCTTTTTTATCTCAACTACTATTTTTTTCTCCCCCGGTTTTTTGAAAAGAAAAAATTCAGAAGTTATTTTCTTTGGGTGCTTGCTGCCCTATTGGTTATTCTGCTTACGGATACTTTTATACGCGAAAAAATTTTCCGTACGTTTCAACAGGTAATTGTAAGTCCGGGCAAAGGAAATGTTTTTGTAAGAAATCCAACAGGTGCGGCGCCCAATACTATCTTTTTCAGGAATGATTCGGCTACTGGTAACATGCCTTTGCCACCTTTCCCTTTTCCCGAAAGAAAATTGCTGGGGATTCCAATGCGTATTATTTTTTTCTCTATTAACAGAACTGTCTCGTTGGCTATATTTTTATTACTGGCAAGCGGCATGATTCGCCTCGGCTATTCGTTTATAAAAAGCCAGAATGAAAAAAAGACGCTTGAGAACCTGAACCTGAATGCGGAAGTAAATTTTTTAAAATCACAGATTAATCCGCATTTTCTCTTCAATACATTGAACAGCATTTATTCGCAGGCCCATAACAAGTCGGAACATACCGAATATTCCATTCTTAAACTATCCGAATTGCTGCGTTATGTATTATATGAATCCGGGGAAGAGAAGGTTTCCCTTGAAAAAGACATCCAATATATCAACAATTATATCGATTTACAGCGGATAAGGTTATCTGCCAAGATTTCTCTGAACTATTCTGTAGTCGGAAAAATGGAGGGTAACAGGATTGCCCCGTTACTTTTAATGACGTTTATTGAAAACACGTTTAAGCATGGAATCAGTTATTCGCAATCGTCTGTAATTAATATCAGCATAGCGGTTTTTGAAAAAACATTAACACTGAACATATCAAATCCTGTGATCAAAAATAATACTTTCACTCAGGGAGGGTTAGGACTGAAAAATGTTGTACGAAGACTGGAACTGCTCTATCCCGGTAAACACACCTTAGATATCAGCCATAACGATAGCCTGTACATAGTAAATTTAAAACTTGATTTAACGTGATCAACTGCATTTTAATTGATGATGAGCCGCTGGCCTTGCAATTACTGGATGACTATGTCAACAAAACCCCCTATTTACAACTGGCAGGAAAATTTGAAGAGCCTCTACAGGCTTTACCTCTCATTGAGTCCGGCGATATTGATCTTTTATTTCTGGATATAAAGATGCCGGATATTACGGGTATTGACTTTTTTAAATCGTTGCCGAAAAAGCCAGAGGTGATATTTACTACTGCTTATAGCGAGTTTGCGATTGATGGTTTTGAGTTAAAGGCAATTGATTACCTGCTAAAACCTGTTTCTTTTGAAAAATTCCTTTCCGCATGTAACCGCGTCAAAGAATACCTTGAATTAAAAAATAATAAAACAGTAAAAAGTAAAGACTATTTCTTTATCAATGCCTCGCATAAGCTGCACAAAGTATTTTATGAGGATATCCTTTACCTGGAAGGCTTTAAAGATTATACCAAGATCCACCTCGGCTCAGCGTCCACTCCGCTGGTGATTCTTCACAACCTGAAATATTTTGAGGATTTATTAGACCAGGAAGAATTTATCAGGATACATCGTTCGTATATAGTATCCATCCGTAAAGTAATTACAGCATCACGAAAATCAGTAACCGTAAATTCAAAAGAATTGCCCGTAAGCGATAATTACCGGGAAGCATTTTTCTCATTAATTGAACAATACGCCAAATAATTGCCCCGTATTCCCCCAATTATTTCTGAATAACCTTTCGGTAAAGGCAGGTTATTTGTCTGTTATATGAGTGCGGCTCGAAATCGAACTTTCAGTTTGATTTATTCCGGTAAGAATTATAGAATAAAAAGATTAGTATAAATAGGAGTGGGGCCGCCTCTTCCCAAGGTGTTTTATCATTAATGAACATCGGGTGCATGATAAACAAGTAAAGGAACAGGAAGATAAGACCAGAGATTTCTAAACACAATTAAAAGATCGCGATATTAAAAAAGCCTCTCTGAATGATCGATTTATTCAAAGAGGCTTTTTAAGAGAAACTTTTTTATTCCGGAAGGTTTATAAATGCTTCTTTATTTCTTCCACCAATTCAGTTTTTGTAATCGGGACACCCATTATTTTATTGTAACCGATTGCATCAATAAAATAAACATCCCGGATAATTTTGATGAGCTGGCCATTATTAATTTCTGGTACTAATACCGTTTCGAAGTTTTTTAAAATGTCTCCCAGGTTTTTTGGAAAAGGGCGCATATAGCGAAGATGGGCATGAGCAACTTCGTGCCCTTCGGCTAACAGCTCATTAACAGCTGTTTTTATTGCACCATAAGTCGAACCCCATCCCAATACAAGGACTTTACCCTTTTCGGGTCCGTTATCAATTTGTTGCAAAGGAATGTAATCTGCTACCTTATCTACTTTTTCCTGCCTGATCTTTACCATCAATTGATGGTTTTCCGGATCATAGCTGACGTTCCCTGTAATATTCTCTTTTTCCAGTCCGCCAATGCGATGTTCCAATCCGGGTGTTCCTGGTAAAGCCCATGGGCGTGCCAGTTTTTCATCCCGCAGGTAAGGCTGCAATTTTTCTTCGCCGTGACCTAGTTCTGTTTTAAATTTTACATGTATCGGTGGTAACTGATCTTCTGTTGGAAAACGCCATGGTTCTGCACCATTAGCGATATAGCCATCACTTAAGAAGATAACTGGTGTCATATGAGCAATAGAAATCCGGACGGCTTCATACACTGCATCAAAACAATCTGCCGGAGTAGAGGCGGAAACTATTGGCATTGGGCATTCCCCATTTCTTCCATAATAAGCCTGCAGCAGATCGCTTTGTTCTGTTTTGGTTGGCAAGCCTGTTGAAGGACCTCCGCGCTGAACATCAACAATCACTAGTGGAATTTCAAGCATGACGGCCAGCCCCATTGCTTCACCTTTTAATGCCATACCTGGCCCTGAAGTAGTAGTAACTCCCAGCAATCCTCCATAACTGGCCCCGATAGCTGAAGTTATTGCTGCTATTTCATCTTCTGCCTGGAAGGTTTTAATCCCAAAATTTTTATACCGGCTCAGCTCGTGCAAAATATCAGAAGCAGGTGTGATTGGATATGAACCAAGAAACAAAGACAAACCGCTTTTTTGAGCTGCGGCGATCAATCCATAAGCCAAAGCCTGGTTACCCATGATGGAACGATAAGTTCCCTGATCCATTTTTGCTTTTTCAACCTTGTAGGTTGTTGTAAAGGTTTCGGTAGTGTCTCCGTAATTATAGCCCGCATGCAATACTTTCAGGTTACTATCTAATATTTCTGGTTTTTTTCCAAACTTTTCCTGCAGGAACGATTCTGTATTCTTCATATCCCGGTCATACATCCAATACAAAAAACCAAGTACAAACATATTCTTTGCCCTGTCTTTTTCTTTCATCCCCATCTGGATATCTTTTAATGCTTCACGGGTCATTTTGGTTACATCCATTTTAATGACCTCGTAATTGCTAAGACTGTTATCTTCCAGCGGGTTCACCTTATCAGGATAATTTGCCAAGCGTAAATTCTTTGCATCAAATCCGTCTGTATTAACGATTATCTTACCGCCTTTCTTTAATTGTTTCAGGTTTGCTTTTAATGCGGCTGCATTCATTGCCACCAACACATCACATTCGTCTCCCGGGGTATATACCGCATCGCTTGAAAAACGCAACTGGTAACCACTTACCCCGGGTAATGTTCCCTGCGGCGCACGGATTTCAGCCGGGAAATCAGGAAACGTAGAAAGATCGATACCTAATAAAGCTGTATTGTTTGTAAACTGGCTGCCGGTCAACTGCATCCCATCACCACTGTCCCCTGCAAATTTTATAACTACATCGTGAAGTACTTCCTGTTTGCGGATCATTTTCAAAAAAGATTTTCGCAAAGTTAAACGCAATCTGCTTATATAGATGCTTTTTTTAAACAGCATTTCATCGCCTTATTCTTCGTTTTAAGCGAGAAATGCTCCCTTCTTTTTACAGATTCTGTAAATTGTTGTAACAAATATGAGCCCTGCTGCTGTATCTCAACGGATTCTTGCCTTTAATCAACAAAGGGATGCTTTGACCCTGCCGCTGAAATATGCAGCTATGCGTGAAAGCAGTTTCCGGTTTCTGCGGGGAGCCTGTCATTTATTTTACGAGGAAATATATAAGAATTCATTACCCGCCAGTCCTGCAGCATGGCTTTGCGGCGATTTGCATCTCGAAAACTTTGGCAGCTTTAAGGGCAGCGACCGGCAGGTTTATTTTGATATCAACGATTTTGATGAAGCTATTCTTGGACCGGCCCTGTATGATATTATCCGTTTATTGACCAGCATAATTGTTGCCGGTAGCAATGCAGGCTTTGCCTATGCATATTCAAAAAAACTATTACAGCAATTATTGGAAAGTTATTTTCAGGCTCTCCAAAATGGTAAAGCAAAAACAGTGGAAAGAGAAACAGCTACCGGCCTTGTGGAAGAACTGTTTGATAAAACTTCAGAAAGAAAAGAGAAAAAATTAGTGCAGGATAAAACAAATGCCGCCAATGGTTTTTCCAAATTGATAAATGATAACACGAAGCGGCTATTTGATATAAAGGACAAGAAATTAAAGAAAGAACTGATTAAAGCTATTCAGCTTTGGCTAAACAGAGCGCATGGCCCGAATACACGCAAAGTTTCCGATCTTTCTTTTGCAGTAGCAGGTACCGGTAGTATTGGCACCAACAGGTACCTGGCCCTTATTGATAAACCAGCTGTAAATAAAAAATACCTGTTGATAATAAAGCAGGCCTTGCCTTCTTCCCTCCAGACTTATGTTTCACTTCCCCAGCCGGAATGGAAAAATGAAGCGGAACGGATCTGCAATATCCAATACCGTATGCAACACGTAACTCCAGGCGATTTAAATATACTTTCTTTCCACGATGGCTGGTATGTAACGCGGTGGGTTCAACCAGCTGCCGATAAAATAAGTTTTGAATCATTTGCAAAAGAAAAAGATCAGCATATTCCTTTGATGAATACATTGGGAGAATTAGTTGCTTCTGCTCAGTTGCGCAGTTGCAGCCGGCAGGGATCGGCTTCCGCTGATGAACTGATTGCTTTTGGCTCCGTTACTTCCGTTATTCCGCAATTAATTGATCTTGCTAAAGAATATCATACGGATAACGAAAAGAAGTTTAAAGAATTTTGTAAAGACTATGACAAAGGAGTTTTTAATCTGAAAAACAATTAACGGTTATGCCCTCAACAGAAACCATATTATTGCGTATTGTTCTTGCCATAATAGCCGGTGGCATTATTGGCGGAGAAAGAGAATACAGGAGTAAATCGGCAGGTTTTCGCACGATTATATTAATCAGTATAGGCTCCTGCCTGTTCACTCTATTCTCTGCTTTTATCAGTCCTTCTACACCCGACCGTATTGCTTCTAATATTGTAACGGGTATTGGCTTCCTGGGTGCAGGCGTTATCTTTCGGGGCGATAACAGGGTAAATGGCCTGACTACTGCTGCCACTATCTGGGCTGCTGCGGCAATTGGTATGGGTATTGGCGCAGGATATTATTTATATTCTTTTATTGCCTGCCTGTCGGCATTGCTGGTTTTAGTTTTATTTATGAAACTGGAGAATATTATTGATAAATTAAGCCAGACCCGTAATTACAAAATCGTTTGTGAATATAATGATGAAAAGTTGAAGTATTATGAAGAGCGTTTTGTTCATCATCATCTAAAATTCAAAAGAAATACGCAGAAAAGAAAGGATGATGAATTAACGGGAATATGGATTGTACAGGGGGCAGAAAGAAATCACGACCTGTTTATCCGGGAAACAATGAATGATAATACCGTGAAAGAATTTGAGTTTTAAAAAAGAATAGCCACAGACTTCAGGGACGAACACAAATTGAATTCAAAAATTTGATGCACATTCCATGCAGCCTGTGGCCGACTTGTTTTATAAATGACATTTAATTGACGGCCTTAGTAATTACCGTCTCCATCCAGCAAATTCCCGAGGCCACCCAATATACTTCCTTCTTCTTTACGTTTGTAGGTACCGTAAGCTACAATTCTGCCGGCAAGTCGGCTGATGGGCAATGATTGTATCCAAACCTTACCGGGGCCACGTAATATTGCAAAAAACAAACCTTCGCCCCCAAACATCCAGTTTTTAATACCACGAACAAACTCGATGTCAAAATCAACACCTGAAGTATATCCTACAACACAACCGGTATCTACCTTTAATATCTCACCCGGCTGCAAATTTTTTTCAACAATATAGCCACCGGCATGAAGAAAGGCCATTCCATCGCCTTCTATTTTTTCCATAATAAACCCCTCACCACCAAATATACCGGTACCTAACCTTCTCTGAAATTGGATGCCGATGCTTACGCCTTTGGCAGCACATAAAAAAGCATCTTTCTGCGCAATTATTCTTCCACCTAACTGCGACAAGTCCAGCGGGATTATTTTACCAGTATAAGGAGCGGCAAACGAAATTCTCTTTTTGCCTTGCCCAACATTGGTAAACGCTGTCATAAATAAACTTTCGCCTACGAGCATACGCTTTCCGGCAGACATTAATTTCCCCAGTAAGCCGGACGATTGAGTTTGCTGGCTACCGTCACCGAAAATCGTTTGCATTTGTATACCATCGTCCATCATCATCATAGCCCCGCTTTCTGCAACTGCTGTTTCATTAGGATCAAGCTCTACCTCTACAAATTGAAGCTCTTCTCCAAAAATTTTGTAGTCTATTTCATGATTGTTTATTGCCATTTTTAAATTTTTTTCAAAATTAGTAAAGTTTGGAAACCAGTATCAGCCGTTCTTAAAATAGTAATACTGAGTTTATTTTTTCCTGTATCAACAACCTGTTTTACCAATAAGTTCGGGAAAATGGCAAGGAAATTTGTTTATAAAAACTTCTTTGCATCGCATTTGTTTATTATTAAATTACTGTAATGAAAATTATCTTTCAAAAAACCGGCTTACTGATAATTTTATTTATAATAGCAGTCAGCCTCCTTTCGGTAACCAAACCACCGAGGTTCAACGTTTTTGTTACTTTATCCAAAGCAAAGGATCATTTGAAAATGATGGCGGCTGCAAAGCCTTTTTTGGAAAAAATCGCCGCTGATAATAATTTCTTTATTGACATTACTGACGACACCAGTAAGATAAACGATGCAAACCTTTCAAAATACCAGGTCTTTGTCCAATTGCAGCAAGCGCCTTTCGACTTGTCGTATAGCCAGCAGGATGCGATTCGGAAGTTCGTTGAACAGGGAAAAGGCTGGGTAGGTATTCATGCGGCGGGTCTGCCAGGAAAAAGTTTTGTGGGCCCTGATAAAAAATACTGGCAATGGTACGAGGATTTCATTGGTGGTATTTCTTACTCACCCCATCCTGCCTTTCAAAAAGGAATTGTACAGGTAGAAGATCATGAACATCCTGTTATGAAAAATTTACCGGGCAGGTTTGAAGTGCCTGATGAATGGTACGAATTTGATAAAAGTCCGCGACCCAATGTACACGTACTTGCTGTTGCCGATGAATCCAGCTATAAACAAAATAAGCCGATGGGTGACCATCCGATTATCTGGACGAATGAGAAATACAGAAGAATGGTCTACATTGCTATTGGTCATGATGCTTCTTTATGCACCGATAAAAACTATACGATACTTATTACAAACGCTATTTTGTGGGCAGGAGAAAAATAAATGAATAACCCGGCTGCTAATAAATAAAAAGCAATTCAATCAAGAACTGCTTTTTATTTCGTACTGGTCTGTTATTCTAAAACCAGCTTCCTGCAAATTTTTCATTTGCCCGTAAGCCCAGTTGTTCAATTTTTCTTTTGCGGCGTCGTACATCACTTTTATAACGTAAGGCCGCAACAATCATCAACGGGATAAAAAGGAAAATAAAAGGAGGTATTGCAAGGAATGAAATCCATTTACCGCCAAACATTCTGCGCATCGGCCTTCTCAACCGCTCGGCAATCAGGTACATACTGGGTACAAGTATCAAGGTCATAAAGAATGCAAACGAGAGACCAAATATAATTGTCCATGACAATGGCTTCCAGAATGCAGCATTATCACCCCCAAAGAAAATATGTGGGTTCATTTCAGAAAAGAGTGTGACAAAGTTGATATTAAACCCTACCGCTAATGGAATTAGTGCAAATATTGCGGCTAACGCAGTAAGTAATACAGGAATAATACGTGTTTTACCAGCCTGTATAACCGCTTCCCTGGTTTTCATCCCCCTTGCGCGTAGTTCATCTGCAAATTCAATAACAAGGATACCATTTTTAATTACTATACCTGCCAGGCCGAGTATACCCACACCGGTCATTACTACTGATACTTCCATTCCTGTAAATGAAAATCCAAGCAATACACCAATGATGCTAAATATGATTTCTGTAAGAATAATAATGGATTTACTGACAGAGTTAAACTGCAACACAAGAATAGACATGATAATAATAAGGGCCATTACCAATGCCTTCAGCAGAAAATTGAATGTTTCTGCCTGTTGTTCGCCTTCACCGGTTTGCTTTACTGACACATTATCCGGTATACCTTTAAACTCGCTTATATGTTTTGCCAGCTCTGCATTTACTGCCGTTGGTGTATAACCCTGTGTAAGTAATACATTCGAGCGAAGAGTAATTGTTCTTTTCTGATTTTTTCTTTGAACGCTTCCTAATGTATTAGTGTAATCTACTTTTACCAATGAAGAAATCGGCACCTGCTTGAACTGGCCCGCAGACATATCCATAAAGCCCACTTTCATATTTAAAAGATCAGCCAGGCTTTTTCTCTGCAGTTCATTGTTGCGTATCTGAATTTTATACTCATCTTCTCCATCTTTTATCTTACTTGCCTCAAAGCCAAACAAAGCTGTTCTGATCTGCGATCCGATCTGGGCACTTGACACTCCCTGCTCTAATGCACGTTGCCTGTCAACTGTGAGCGATATCTCCGGGTTTTTCAAGTCAATATTCATCTTCAACTCTTCTACACCTGGTGTTTGTATACTATCCAGATAATTTTTTAGATTAACGGCTGTTTTTATCAGGTTATCGAAATCCTCACTTGCTATTTCAATATTTACAGGAGGGTCTGTAGGCGGTCCATTGGCTTCTTTGTTAACAGATATTTCTGCACCCGGTATACCTTTAATTACCGAACGTATACTGTCAAGATACGGGCGTGAAGACACACCGTGTCTCTTTCCGAATTCAACAAACGATACCTGTATTCTTCCTAATTCACTGCGTGTACTTCGGTCCCCACTCATAGGATCAGCGGCTCCCACAGCTATATTGGTTATCACACTTTCTACAATTGGATTTTTTACATTTTTTGCAGGATCCATACCCAATACATGATAGACTCTTTTCTCTAATTCCCGGGTAATGCTATCTGTGTACTCTACACGAGTGCCTGTCGGTAACTTGGCATAAACATATATCTGGTTGGGATCTCCATCCGGAAAGAATACAACGGGTACTCCACGAATGCCAAAAAAAACAATCGAAAAAAGAAACAGACCTACTGCACTTAATAATAGCCATACTGGCCTCCACCCGGCTACAGCCCATTTTAACAACGATTCATAATGGCCCATAATCCATGGTAAAACTTTATTTTGAAAACGATTGATCCATCCTTTAAAGAAATAATTGTTCAACACAATTAATATCATAAGAAAAATGAGCAGGTTACCAACGAAAGTGGCACCACCAATATCAAGCAATACCCCAACAACTATTCCAATCCAGAAAAATGGTTTTTTAAAGATTGCTGACTTTGACCCTTTTTCATCATGCTCTTCGTGGTTCATAAAGTCAACCGCAAATACCGGGTTCATCAGAAATGCCACTATCAGGGAAGCCGTTAATGTAAAAATGAGCATCAATGGCAGATATATCATGAATTTTCCAATCAACCCCGGCCAGAATAAAAGCGGGAAGAATGGGGCCAATGTTGTAAGCGTACCTGCAAGCACCGGATACCAAACTTCTCCTGCCGCCATCATCGCTGCACGGGTACTTGACATTTTTCCTCTAGCCTCTGTAAATATCCGATGGGTATTTTCAATAACCACAATGGCATCATCCACGATAATACCCAGCCCGAATAAAAGAGCAAAGAGCACCATAAAATTCAGTGTGATATCTGTTCCCACTACCATATTACCCAATGGCAGGAAAATAAACGCAACAAACATACTCAGGGGTACACTTAATGCTACGAAGAATGCATTGGTTACCCCCATAAAAAACATCAGGATCATTAAAACTAACAGGAACCCGATAACGATAGAATTAACCAGTTCATTGAAAGAAACACGGGTAAGGTTACTGGTATCACCTGTAATGCGGACCTCAAGGTCTTTTGGAAACGCCCTGGCTTGCATTTCTTCTGCCACCCTTTTAACATCGTCGCTCGTTTCTACTAGGTTTTCTCCACTTCTTTTTACAATATTCAGAGTAATTACATTCTTTCCATCCAATCGTGCATAGCTTTCCCGATCTTTAATAGTATCCCTGATGTTTGCAATATCTTTCAGATAAATCGCTGCGCCTCTTGTATTCCGTAAGAGTACCTTTTCAATATCCTGCGCTGTTTTAAACTGTCCTTTTAATTGAAGGGTTCTTTGCATATTTCCTACATCCAGCTGGCCACCGGAAATATCCATGTTCTCATTCCTTATTGCTGTAGATATATCATTGAAAGTAAGGCCAGCCGCCTGCATACGGTCTTTATCGACATTAACCTGGAATTCACGTTCGGGAGCGCCTACAATATCTACACGGTTTATCTGCGGCAACTCTTCCAGCTTATCTTTCATTTCATCGGCAAATTTTTTCAATCGTACCGCATCGTAATCACCACTCAGGTTGACATACATGATCGGCATTTCTGAAAAACTTACTTCCATCGCTGTTGGTTCCTGGGTCAGGTCCGTTGGAAGATCCTGTTTTGCTTTATCAATCGCGTCTTTTACTTTTTGAACTGCAACATCCACTTTAACATCCGTATCAAACTCAACCGTAATTGCTGAATAATCGTTAACACTGGTACTCGTAACTTTTGTCACCTTTGCACCGGTTATCCCCTTTAATTGTTTTTCAATTGGCTGCGTTACCAGGTTTTCCATATCCCTGGGAGAATTTCCAACATAAATAGTGGAAATATATACTGTTGGGATAACAACGTCCGGGTACCGCTCTTTCGGTAAAGTCATAAACAACATAATACCCCAACCGGATACCGCCAATATCAATAAATAAACAAAAGCCTTGTTTTTAATTGCCCACGATGTGGGTTTAAACTCTTTAAATTTTCCTGTTAAACTTTCTAATACAGACATGATGATAAATTATTTAATACAACCTCTCATTTCTATATAAACCTTCTTTTTTGTTGATCCCTGTACAATGAATCTTTATTATTTCTGTTAACTCACTTTTTAAATTGTCGTGATTAACTGGCCATCGTATAAACTTTGAAACCCTTCTGTAATGATTTTATCTCCTACAGCTAACCCGCTTTTCACTTCCAACTGGTCACCATACAGTTCTCCAATTGTCACCTGCTTTTTTCGGGCAAACATTTTACCGCCTTCTGTTATTGCTACCAGCACGTATTTCCCTTTTTCATCTGTCTGAAGCGTATTAACTGGAATGGTTATCGCTGCATCATTCTTATAATCCAGTATCTGTACTTTAGCGATCTGGTTTGGTTTTATATTTTTTTCCTGTGGTAGTTTTCCTTCAATAAAAAATGTTCGGCTTACAGGATCAATCAATTTTCCGGCTACACTTACTTTGGTATGAATTACTCTATTATTTTCTTCGGGAAGCGTTACTTTCAGCATAGTTCCGGAGGTAACTCTTTCTGAATAGTTTTCTGGTACCTGTACAAGTACTTTCAGATCGCCGGTATTCACAATACGTATACCCGAAGCCGGCATTGCCGCAGATTGAGGCGAAAAGAATTCACCTACCCTTACATTCACAACGTCTATTGTTCCTGAAATTTCTGCATAGACATTTGCAAGGTCAGCACTTTCCTGTGCCGCTTTTACCTGGGCTTGTGCTGCTTTTAACTGGGCGGCTGCATTTTCAGCATTCGTTTTTGCCTGCAATACCTGTACTTCTGTACCTATATTTTCCTTCCATAAATTCTGCTGGCGTTGGTAAACGCTTTCTGCCAGCTTTACCTGTGCTTCTAATCCTGCTATCTGTGACTTTACTGCATCTAATTGTTGCAGAGCAATCGCATTATCCAGTTTTAATATTAACTGTCCCTGCTTTACAGGCTGACCTTGTTTTACATAAACAGCCCTGACTACGCCACCTTGCCCGCGGGGTGAAACCATTGCCACATTTTGTGCATCTATTTTACCCTGCAGATCTATAAAATGATTGAATGAATCTGTGCCAATTGTAGCAACGGCTACCAGCTTTGGTTTTGCAACAGCTGCAGGATCAGATTTTGCAATCTCTTCTTCCAGTTTTTTGATTTCACCCGCCAGTTTTTCTTCTTCACTTTTCAACTTTTCCAATTTTGATTTCTTAGCGCCTATATCTCCTTTCTCATCTTTAGAACTATTGCCGCAGGCCACAAGAGAAACCACAAATAATGCAGCCAGTAATGTTTTTAAAACAATTTGCATATGATTATATTTTAAAGTCATTGTCGTTATTTATTAATTACAGTTTACCCGTTGCTTTCAAAAAATCTATTTTTGCTATTACCGCGTTATATAGTGAATTGATATAGTTGGTTTGTGCTGCTTGCATGTCTGTTTGTGCCTGGTTTATCTCTATCTGTGAACCAATACCTGCTTCAAACTTCTTTTTCGTTTGCTGGTAGATTGCTTCCGCTAATCCCATATTTTTCTTCTGGTAGTCAAGATTTGATATTGCTGAGTTAAAGTTGTTTGTTGCGGTTTGAATCTCATTATCTATATTAATCTTTAACGCCTCCTGCTGATTCAATGATTGCTGCAGGGCAAGCTTTGCCTTTGCTATTCTTGCATTGTTTGTAAAACCATGAAAAATGGGAATATTTAAATTCAGGGTAAAGGCAGAAATGTCAAACCAATCCCCTTTACCAAAAAAATCAAACTTGTTTCTTTGTGCGTTTTTATTATAATACCCATTGAGTGAAAGCGTAGGTAATTTTGCCATCTGGTAACGGCGGATATCAAATTCATTCAGCTTTATTCCAAGTTCTGTGTACTGATAATCCTTTCGCTGGTGGTAATCAAAGGCGGAAGCTTCCAGTATCCCTGATTTTATCTGTTCATCATTTAATGTATCCGTTAGTACCAGCGAGTCCTTAATTGGCATCCCCATCAATACTTTCAACCCCAGGTAACCGTTAGCAACCAGGTTTTGTGTATTTATCTTTTCAGTATGCAGGTTGGCAACCTTTACGGATAGTTTATCCAAATCGAGTTTTTCAGCAAACCCATTGTCATACATGATTTTTGTATCATGAGAAAGTTTTTCTAACAATGCAAGGTTAGCGTCCAGAAGATCAATTTGTGTTCTGCTTACTACCAGTTGGTAATAGATCTTATAAATATTTGCCCTGATACTTTCTTCGGTTACTTCTGCATTCTTTTGCTGAAAGTCGAGCACCGTGTTTCTGGCTTTAAGGCCAACGAAAACCTGCCCATCAAAAAGAAGCTGGCTGAGAGATAAACCTACAGTAGATCCCCATTTAACACCGAATGCTATTTTTTCAAATGTACCCGGAGGGCCACCAAAAAACTCCGCGGGTACAAGACTGACCGGAAGTTTATAGTTATAAGTCATGGAGCCGCTTCCACTGATTTGCGGGTAGGCACTCCCTGTAATTTCCCTGTTGGTTTGTGCCTGCACCTGTACATTAAGCAAAGCATTTTTTACCTGTACATTATTTTTTTGTGCATAGTCCAATGCCTGTTGAACAGAAAACTCATGCACCGCGGGTGCCATAGCTGAGTTCTGCGAAATACCTGCAAATGGTAACAAAGCCCATCCAGCTATCCATATCCATTTTTTTCTACCTGCTTTCATTGTGATATAATTGTTTTTCCCTTTGTTGAGTATATTTCTGAATAAGTTTTAATCCTTTAGCAGTTACAAGTCCATGCAAAAAATTCATGCTTGTTTCCTTAATAACATCTGCCGCACTATGTTTTCCCGGCGGGAGCAATTCAGGGTTGAATGATAGGAAAATTGCGGCTATACGGTACCGTGCCATGATGTCCGTGTTGATCTCTGGCCGGTAATAACCTTCTTCCATCCCCTTTTCCAGGTTTTCACGGACCATTTTATAGAGGAATTTATTTTTATGATCGCTGATTTTCTTAAAGGCAGCGGGGTGATACTTTTGTAAATCAAATAATAAGGTAGGGTTCATTACTTTCAGCATCTCCAAAGCCATGTCAATTGCGATAAATATCTCATGTACCGGGTTTTCACTTTTCTCCCTGTAGTCATAGCAATCATTCATGCTTTCATTCAGTTCAATATTAATTACCGCATCTACCAATGCGTCTTTATCCGTAAAAAAATGGTAAATCGTTTTTTTACTGATGCCCAGCTGGGATGCTATTTCATCCATGCTTATGCTGCGTATACCGTAGCGCATAAACATTTCGTGAGCTTTTTGTACTATTCTTTCCTGTTGGTCCATATTTCACAAAAACGGGAGCAAAACTATGGAAACTTTTTTCGTTACGAAAGTTTCCATCCGTTTTTTTCACCACTCATAACATTTTTTTAATACAACAGGTGTTCGTGCCAGCCTTCTTACATTTGCAAAAAAAATACATATGAGCGCTGCTCAAAAGGGCGGAGGGAAAAGAACGGTGAAAAAGGTTTTCAACTATTTTATACAGGGGATTATCATATTGGCGCCCATAGGCATTACAGCCTATCTGCTCTACTGGCTTTTTGATAAAGTGGATGGAATCCTGAGACCTTATTTGAATATCCCCGGTCTGGGTTTTGCTATTATTATCGTGTTTGTAATCCTCGTTGGATGGATAAGTTCCAACTATTTGATGGGCAGCTTCATCAACTTTTTTGATCATTGGCTGGAAAGAACTCCAGGTGTAAAATTTATTTATTCATCTATTAAAGATTTTTTTGAAGCATTTGCAGGGGATAAAAGGAAATTCAATAAATCGGTTTTAATAAATGTATTCGCAGATAATGTCTGGATTATTGGTTTTGTAACGGATGAAGAATTACAAAAGTTTGAATTGGGTGCGGAAATGATATCAGTATATGTTCCGCAAGCCTATAATTTTGCAGGACAGTTATATTTGCTGTCAAGAGACCGGGTAAAAGCAATTGAGAACATTACTTCAGGACAGGCTATGAAATACGCAGTCACCGGTGGTGTTGTTGAATTAGGTGATGAAATAAACGAGGAAAAAAAATAGTTGCGTGTAAGAGCTATATCAGCGGCAATACAGGGAGACGATAAGCATAAAATCAGTAAACCTTTTTACGGGCCTTATCATTTCTCCATATGAAAAAAAGCATCTTCTTACTTTCACTGTTAATTAGTGCCCAACAGTGTTTCTGCTGGGGATTTTATGGTCATCGGAAAATAAATAATCTTTCAGTTTTTCTTTTGCCACCCGAAATGATGGTTTTATATAAGCCATTTTCCGGTTTCTTAACGGAGCATGCAGTTGATCCTGATAAAAGAAGGTATATACTTCCACAGGAGGGTGCCCGTCATTTTATTGACATTGACCATTATGGCAAATATCCTTATACTGATTTGCCCCGAAAGTGGAATGAGGCGGTTGCGAAATTTTCTGAAGATAGTTTAAGTGCGAATGGTATTGGTCCCTGGTGGGTACAGATAATGTTACAACGTTTGACCAATGCTTTTAAAGAAAAAGATCAGGCAAAGATTTTAAAATTATCTGCGGAGCTGGGTCATTATATTGCTGACCTGCATGTGCCTTTGCATGCGAGCAGTAATCATGATGGACAATTAACTGACCAGAAAGGCATACATGGTTTTTGGGAAAGCCGTATTCCGGAATTGCTCGCCGATAAAGAATGGGATTTCTTTATCGGCAAAGCAGAGTATATAAGTAAGCCCGGCGATTTTATCTGGAAACGCGTATTGGAAAGTGGCGCAGCGGCTGATACAGTTTTACAATTTGAAAAAGAATTAAGTAATCAATTTCCTTCCGATAGGAAATTTTCATTTGAAGAGAGAAATGGAATTGTCGTCCGGCAGTTTTCTTCCGCTTATTCAAAATTGTACAATGAAAAATTAAAGGGAATGATTGAAAGAAGGATGCGGCAATCTATTTATGCTGTTGCTTCCTTCTGGTATACAGGTTGGGTAAATGCCGGTCAGCCCGACCTTACAAAACTCAACCATACTAACTTCAGCCCGGAAGATCAAAGGGAGTTTGATGAATTGAATGCAGCATGGAATAATAACACGATAAGAGACCATGAATAGCGCATAAAAAAACTACTGCTACTAACTTTCGCCATCATTCATCCTTTACTTATTGAGTATCGCTTTTATTTATCATGCTCTCTTATCTAAGTTATAATTTTCAGCAATGAAGAAAATGATTCAACTCCATTTAATTGCTCTTATTTGTCTGCAATCTTCGGCTCAACCTATTGATGTCGCGAATTTGCCAGAACCAGTATTAATCCGCGGCCCTTACCTGCAGATGGGTAATCAAACTGCGGTAACCTTGCGCTGGCGGACAAATATTGCAACGAATACAATATTTGAAGTTGGTACAGTTTATGGCAATTACCCGATGAAAGCGAACAACACTAAATTGGTTACAGAGCATGAAATAAGAATTACCGGTTTGCGGGCTGATACAAAATATTACTACCGCTTTGGCAGCAGCAAGAAAATACTACAGGCCGGTCGGGATAATTTCTTTACAACTGCGCCAGCTGCCAGCACAAAACGAAAAATCCGAATTGCTGCTTTTGGTGATTGCGGAAGAAATTCCAACTCCTACCAGTCCGGCGCATTATCATCTTATATCAACTATGTTGGAAACAATCCTGCTGAAGTGCTATTGCTTCTTGGTGACAATGCGTATAACAAAGGAACGGATTCGGAATACCAGGCCAATTATTTCAACATATACAGCTCTACTATTCTCAAGCATCACCAACTTTTTCCCGCACCGGGAAACCATGACTATGCGAATACTGCAGAAAGACAAAAAGATCATAAAATACCCTACTATTCCATCTTCTCCACACCATCTATGGCACAATGTGGCGGGGTGGCATCAGGCACAAAAGCATATTATTCCTGGGATTGGGGTAACATTCATTTTTTATCACTTGACTCATATGGTGAAGAAAATAATGGCACAACAAGATTGTATGACACGTTGGGCGCACAAGTGAAATGGATAAAAAGAGATCTGGCTGCTAATAAAAAGAACTGGGTCATCGCTTACTGGCATCATCCGCCTTATACTATGGGTAGTCACAACTCAGACGAAGAAGAAGACCTCGTTAGTATCCGTCAGAATTTTATTCGTATCCTGGAGCGTATGGGTGTCGATCTTATCATTTGTGGACATAGTCATAATTATGAACGATCTTTTTTATTGAATGGTCACTATGGAAATGAAACAACATTTGACACAATAGCTCATACCAAAAGTACGAGCAGCGCTAAATACGATGGATCTGAAAATTCATGTCCTTATCTCACCAATTCCGGGAGAAATCATGGGACTGTATATGTAGTTGCCGGCTCCTCGGGCGCAAGTGGCAGCGTAAACACAGGCTACCCGCACAACGCAATGCCATTTTCTGTAAACGATGGCGGCATGTTTTACCTGGAGGTAGAAGATAACAGGCTCGATGCAAAATTTATACGCCGCACCGGTGACGTGTGGGATAAGTTTACAATTATAAAAAATGTGACCAAAACAAAAACTGTTACTATAAAACCGGGGGCGTCTGTTTCATTAACTGCTTCCTGGCCGGGAAATTATAATTGGTCAAATGGCGGCACCGGCAAAACTATTTTAGTGAAACCTGCATCGAACGCAGAGTATATAGTTCAGGATACGGAGAATTGTGTGGTTGAAACTTTTAAAATAAAAATCTTAAACGCGAAAGCAAAAAAGTAGACTTACTAAAGGTTTTGATCATATAATGTGTGTTTTTTTATTTACAAGCGTGGGAGTAATTTTTAGATTATATCGTCAGGTTTCAAAACGCCCATACCAGCTCAATGAATTAAGTAGTTTGCAATTTCAATTCTTCATAATAGAAAATAGGTTGTCTTATAATACCGATAGCAGTTTTTGCTGCGAGCAATGTGGCCGATGAAGACTTTGGTGAGATGAGTGCAGTATTTCGCATAAATATTTTTTTATAGAAAGAACTTGATGAAGTACATGCCGGATAAATAAAAATTTAATTGAGTGTTTCTTTAATGGTTAACCCGTAGGCTGTAAAAAAAATCTATAAAATACTTGTTACTTTTTTAATTATAGTATCTTTCGTTTTTGAACTTATCATTATTATTACTTTAAGCATCTGTTATGAAAAAGCCTGCTATCCTTTTAGCGTTAGTTATCGTTACCCTGCAACTATACGCCCAAACAACAATTATCCCCTACGGATCAAGCTGGAAATACCTGGATAACGGATCTAACCAGGGAACGACATGGACAGCCGCTTCATTTAATGATGCTGCATGGGCAGCCGGTAATGGCCAGTTGGGTTATGGTGATGGTGATGAGGCAACAATCTTAAGTTATGGCAGCAATGCAAACAATAAATACATTACAAGTTATTTCAGAAAAACAATCAGTATTACAAATGTCAGTCAATATTCCGGCTATAGCTTTAGTGTGAAACGAGATGATGGAATTGTGATCTATGTAAATGGCACAGAAGTTTACCGCAATAATATGCCGACCGGAGCTATTGTCTATAGTACACTTGCTTCCACTGCCGCCAGTGATGATGGAGCTACTGCACAAACAGTCATTTTGCCAGCTTCCGCATTCATAGAAGGGAATAATACGATCGCAGTGGAAATACATCAGAATGCAGGTACCAGTTCAGATATTAGTTTCGACCTTCAGCTAACCGGTACGTTGGTGCCTACTTCAACATCACTTGTTGCATATGGGTCTGCTTGGAAATATTTAGACAACGGAACCAATCAGGGCACTGCGTGGCGGACTGCTTCTTTTAATGATGCAGCGTGGAAAAACGGCAATGGCCAGTTAGGATATGGTGATGGTGACGAGACCACAATTGTAAGTTATGGCGGAAACGCCAATAACAAATATATCACTACTTATTTCAGGAAAACGATAAGCATTACTAATGCTTCACTATATACGAGTTATAGCTTAAGTGTAAAAAGAGATGATGGTATTGTAATTTATATAAATGGTACAGAAGTATACCGCAATAATATGCCCGCCGGAACTATTGCCTACAATACACTGGCATCTACCGCTGCCAGTGATGATGGAGCGATTGCGCAAACAGCGACGCTTGCATCATCGTCATTTATAACAGGAAACAATACTATAGCAGTGGAAGTGCACCAGAACGTCAAAACAAGTTCTGATCTTAGTTTCGATTTACAGCTGGTTGCCTCGGGCAGCTCAACACCTCAAACGGCGTTGTTAACACGAGGACCTTATTTGCAAATGGGTAATCAAACAGCTGTTACATTAAGATGGCGAACAGATATTGCTACAAATACAAAATTTGAAGCAGGTATATCTTTCGGTAATTATTCTATAGCTGTCAATGATGCCGCCTCAGTTACCGAGCACGAAATAAGACTTACAGGACTAACCCCTGATACAAAATATTATTATCGTTTTGGCAGCAGTACACAGACACTACAAGCCGGTACTGACAATTATTTTACTACTTCTCCCGTTGCTTCAACAACAAGAAAAATCCGTATTGCTGCTTTTGGAGATTGTGGCAGAAATGATAATACATACCAATCCAGTTCGTTAAGTTCTTATGCCAACTATGTTGGTGCAAATCCTGCTGAAGTGTTATTGCTGCTTGGAGATAATGCATATGATGCAGGAACGGATGCTGAATACCAGGCACAGTATTTTAATATATATAGCTCAACTGTTTTAAAAAATCACCAGCTATTTCCTGCACCGGGAAATCATGACTATGCCAATACTGCAGCGAGGCAATCCGATCATAACATACCTTATTATTCTATTTTTTCAAATCCATCTGCTGCACAATGTGGTGGTGTCGCGTCCGGAACGGAAGCTTATTATTCATGGGATTGGGGGAATATTCATTTTCTTTCATTGGATTCTTATGGTCTGGAAAACAGTGGCACAACAAGATTGTACGATACAACGGGCGCACAGGCAGTTTGGGTAAAGCAGGATCTTGCTGCCAATACAAAACCATGGGTAATCGCTTATTGGCATCATCCTCCTTACACAATGGGTAGCCATAATTCGGATACAGAAACTGAGCTGATTAACATGCGTCAGAAGTTTATAACTATTCTTGAACGAATGGGAGTCGACTTGATCATCTGCGGGCATAGCCATAACTATGAGCGTTCTTATTTATTAAATGGATATTATGGCAATGAAGCTTCATTTAACCCGGCAACCCATACATTAAGTTCAAGCAGTGCAAAATATGATGGATCAGCAAATTCATGTCCTTATTCAACTGGTAGTGGAGCCAATCATGGTACTGTTTATGTTGTAGCCGGTTCAGCCGGGGCAAGCGGCAGTATTCAATCTGGTTACCCGCATAATGCATTGCCTTATTCCGTAAATGATGGCGGCACTCTATACCTGGAAATAGAAGACAACAGGCTAGATGCAAAATTTATTCGCCGCACGGGAGTAGTATGGGACAATTTCACAATTATGAAAGATGTAAACAAAACAAATACGATAACATCCGCACCCGGGGCACAGGTTCAATTAACAGCTTCATGGCCGGGAACCTATAGCTGGTCAACAGGTGAAACAACAAGAACTATAACAGTAAACCCTTCAGAAAATACAACGTACACCGTTCGTGATGCAACATCATCAACTTGTGTAACAGATGTATTTAATGTAGATGTAACGGGCAGCCTGCGCAGAATGAACACAGTTGTAATTGATGATAAGTCACTGAAAATTGCACCAACATTTGTTCAAAGGGGACAGCCTATACAAATAATTACCAACGAAAACAAAGTTTCTGAAATAATCATCACTGATGTGGAGGGAAGAATTATGAGCACAGATCGATTCAGTAACAAGTTTACGATACAAACATCTAAATTACCAGGCGGTATATATTTTTTAAGGCTGAAAGGGAAAGGTGATTCCCATACCCGGAAATTTGTAGTTATGGATTGATTTTCCATATAATCAGGAAAGCGGGTAATAATGTTTTTCATTATTACCCGCTTTTTTTGTTTCGGAAAAGCCTTCACAATTTTGTTACTTTGCAGCTCAATTTTGAAGTAAATATGCCAACAACCGTGAATTCAGTGGTTCATAATTTTAATTCAGGTCCATCAGTACTTCCAAAAGAAGTATTTGAACAGGCAAGCCAGGCTGTCCTTGATTTTAATAATACAGGTTTATCAATATTGGAAATTGGCCATCGCACTTCTTTATTCGAGGCAGTGATGAATGAAGCAATCGAACTGGTTAAAGAATTGATGCAGCTCGATGCTGATCACGAAGTATTGTTTTTGCATGGTGGTGCAACCACACAGTTTATGCAGGTACCCATGAACCTGCTAAATGAAAATGAGGTGGCTGCTTATACCGATACCGGCACATGGGGATCGAAAGCAATTAAAGAAGCAAAAATCTTCGGGCATGTTGAAGTTGTTGGCTCCTCGAAAGAAACAAACTACACAACCATCCCGAAAGATATATCGGTATCGCCCACGGCTGCTTATTTACACATTACTACAAATGAAACCATAGCCGGTACGCAATGGCATGTACTTCCTTACAACTGTGGGGTACCGTTAGTTGCAGATATGAGTAGCGATATACTTAGCCGTGTGTTGGATTTTAATAAGTTTGATCTTATTTATGCCGGCGCACAAAAAAATATGGGTGCTGCAGGCGTTAACGTTGTTGTTGTAAATAAAAATATACTCGGAAAAGTAAAACGTACTATTCCTTCGATATTGGATTACCGTAATCATATCAAAGAACATAGTATGATGAACACACCGCCTGTTTTC